>CALDSK010000132.1 GCA_937911865.1 uncultured Synechococcus sp. | reverse complement strand
AAAGCGCTAGATGCCGTCCTTGCTACTCTCTAACCGTTGTGTCACCCCTTCAGGTACTCAGCAAGAAGTTCACTGCATACAAAATGGCCAGTGGCAACAGAAATGACAGCAGCACCATTGGATTAGCAACAATATCTTTAGCCTTCAGCGCCATCGCCACAAACACAATGCCTAAAACGCCCAGCGTTGAAAAGGCAGGAAACTTTCTCTTCAGATTCTGGTGATATTGACGCTCACCTACAATTCTGATTAGCGATACGCGAGTGACGAACCCTAACAGCATCGGCAGAAATACAATAATGACAATCTGTCTGAAGATGCCAGCTAAAGGAATTTCTACCACTGTACCCATGAGCCACTTCGCGTAAAAAGGTGTCGCCACCGATCCTAAAATAAGGCCAATAACCGTCATCTTAATAGCAGCGCTGATATTTCCCCTCGCAAAGCCTGTCCAGGAAATGGTCATGCCGCTAGTAGGCAGCAGTGAAGCGAGCAGCAAGCCTAATGCAACGATAGGCTGATCGGCAAAAAACACTCTGCCCATACCAAAGGCAAAAAAGGGAACAATGCCAAAATTCATCAGCTGCGTGACGAGCTGTACCTTGTAGTCGCCGCCCGAGAGCACCTCCTGCACTTGTAGGTTGATCATCATTGGATACACCATCAAGAAGGTGAGTGGAACAATCAGCGCTTTAAGCGCAGAGGGATTAACCAACGCACCCATCATAATGCCAGCCAACATACAGACCGGCACAGACCAAACCAGATGCTTTTGAATGAAACCTAACACCTTCCACATAGGGTGTTTTCTCCTTAACTCGGATCGCGTCAGTATCTGCGCCAAACACTAGACTGGGGGAAGGCGTGCAATACCGTTAGCGGTGACCGGCTTATTTCTCTGTTTCGCCTGTTGTCGTTTAGGCTTAGACCCACCAAGGTTTTTGATTTGTTCTGGGATCTATCTCAGTCCACGGGTATAGCCATACTATTATACCTAGACATGAACAATATAAAGGGGTAAAGGAGCTGGCCCTCTAACGACATTTCCCGCTGAGTCATAGAGCGACCCGTGGCAGGGACATTGGAATTGTTGATCTATTGGATTCCAGGGAAAAGTGCAGCCCAGATGCGTGCAGTTATCAACGATTCCTCTGTTATTTAGAGTACCGTCTTCACTCACGCTCAGGTACGTGGGCTCTCCAGCCAGCCCAGCGACAAGGGCACGTGAACCAGGAGATTCTGCCAAGATTTGACTGGCCGGGATAGGGTTACCCAGCTAGTCTTTGGCTAAGATTCCACCCCCTGCTGACACCTCTTTGGGAGGAATAAAGAATCTACCGACTGTGTAGAGTCCCCCACTTGCAGTGACAGCAACGGTTGCGCCGGTCAAAAAGTTGAGCAGTTGCCGTCTAGAGAGTGGCGGAACCTCGGACGAGAGACCATCAGGTGAAAGTATTTGATCCATTGTAATAAAGCCTCCTTGTTGTCAGCTAGAGCGGGCAACAAGATGCCCGCTCAGCGTATTGATTATGAAAGAGAATTTGTTGGGCGAGTATTAATTCCCAGCAGTTTATACAGTCCGCAAAAGCCGGTAATGCCGGTGAGCAGGGCAATGACACCTACTGCATCTAGGACAAAGCCCACACTAGAACCGGCATAGACATGCGCGCCTAGATACAGGAGCACGCTCGCGACAAGAATGCGGAGAAAACGGTCTACGGCACCAACATTGCTAGACATAAATTTAATCCTCCAGTGTTTAGATAGAAGTGTGAAAATGAAAACAGCTAAGCGGCCATAGCCATGGGTGCAGCGGCAGGCAACCGCTCAATAACAGCCTGCATTTTTTCGCTGGCGCCGAGCGCGATCGCCTTCGCCTCAGGACTATGCACCATTAAAAACATCATCAGTGGATCGATCGCCGAGACTTCAACGCGGCCATCCTCATGCTCTTGCACAACAACATTGCAGGGATACAGCGCTCCGGCTTTGTCATCCTCTTGAATCATGCTGTAGGCAATCCCTGGATGGCAGGCCCCGAGAATCTTGTAGCGACGAAAGTCTTTGCCTAGCTTCTTTTTGAAAGCAGCCTGAACGTCAATTTCGGTCAAGATACCAAGTCCTTCTTGTTTCAGCGACTCCGTTACTTGTGCGATCGCCTCTTCAAATGAAGCACCTACCACCTTACTAAAGTGATACATCGTTAATAGCTCCTAATTATGCAGAAATTGTGTGTACGACTCTGTATCAGAGAAGATCGAAATCTTACAGCTTCGACCAGATTGATTATATAACTATATAGTAATTAATGAATATAATTTCGAAGAAATCTCTTGATATCAATATTTCATAGATTTTTATCTATGAGAGCTTATTATCCGCATCTGAGGGTATGAGAGTCTACACATTGCATAAATAGAGCCTACTCGTGCCTATCTCTACAGGCTGTTTGCATGTAATAAATGCATGTAATAGTACTATATAGCTATCGAGTAGTATTATAAAAAGAAGCGCTTAAATAAGCTTGAGACATACGGACAGCTGCGATTCTCTTGCTATGAAAACTTACAGGCTTATGAGCGCTAGCAGTACTTCCTCATACTTTCTTCAAATTGTCGAGCTAGAACAATTAAATGCTTCGAGGAGTGTTCTTGCCTGAGGGCTTTGCTAAGCATTCGGTCTGTCTGGCTATTGCTTTTAGATTATAAAAAGGAGATTTAATAAATTCCATGGCAAATGTTGTTGTTATTGGCGCAGGACTAGCCGGACTCCCCGCAGCTTACGAGCTACGCCATCTGCTACCAAAGGGGCATACGGTCACGCTTATCTCTAGCGAATCGAAATTCACTTTTATTCCTGGATTAGTCCGAGTAGCGCTCAATCTCAAGCCACTCTCGCATGTTCAATTAGACTTAGCACGGCTAGCAAAGCGCCATCACCTTAACTGGATACTCGGTAAAGTGGTCAAGCTCGATCCAAAAATGCGATGTTTGACCCTTTCAGGAAAGGCGATTTCAAGAGAGACCATTTCAGGAGAGGCGGCTTCGGGAGAGACCATTGATAGTGAGCCTGGTACCGACACCGAGATTAAATATGACTACTTAGCGATCGCAACGGGCGCATCTCTCGCCCTAGATCTGGTCCCTGGGCTTGGCCCTCACGGTGGCTATACCCAGTCCATCTGTACGCCAGACCATGCTCTCACTGCCCGCCAAGCCTGGATAGACTTTCTCAAAAATCCAGGCCCCATCGTGATTGGAGCCGCGCCGGGCGCCGGTTGCTTTGGCCCTGCCTACGAATTTGCGCTCATGGCCGATCACGAGCTGCGTCGTAAGGGATTGCGCAATCAGGTCTCTATGACTTACCTCACCCCCGAACCTTATGCAGGACATTTAGGCGTCTCTAATTTGAAGCATGCCCGCAAACTGACGGCTGAGTTGATGCAGGAGAGAGATATTAACGTCGTTGAAAATGCAGCCATTGCCACCGTTGACGAGCAGACAGTGCATTTAAGTAATGGACAAACCTATCCGTTCAAATACGCTATGATTTTACCGGCCTTTCGGGGCGCGAGCTTTATCCGAGAGGTGCCCGGACTAGCTGATGAACAAGGATTTATTCCAATTTTGCCGACCCAGCGTCATCCTGACTTTCCTGAAATTTACACAGCCGGCGTTAGTACTAAAATAGCCCAGCCTGATAAAACTCAGGTACCGATTGGATTACCCAAAAGCGGACAAATGGCCGAAGCGATGGCAACGGCTGTAGCCCACAATATTGCCGTAGATCTAGGCGCGATTCAAGACTCGCTGAAAGTCCCTACGCTGGAGGCGCTTTGCTTCGCAGAATTTGGCGAGACCGGCATTGCCTATGTTGCCGCACCTGTGCTGCCCCATCCTAAAACAGGAGAGCGAAAGCGTTCCTACGCCGTTAGGGGGCTATGGGTTGTATGGGTAAAAGCTGCCTTTGAAGAGTACTTTATGGTCAAAATACGAGCAGGTGTTGGTCTACCGTGGTTTGAGAAACTAGGACTAAAAACATTGTTCGGGCTAAAAATGCTTAAGTCTTTATCCGAACCCCTACCAGTGACGCTGCCAGATATGGCCTCAGCATCCCAAGAGAAAACCACTATTCATACAACCCGTGGATAAGGCAGGCAAAAAAATATAGACACGCTCATGATAATTCTATGTATTAGAAGATAAACATAAACAATTGGGGCAAGAAAATCCAGTCAAAACAGGAGTAACGTGACATGAAAACGAAAAAGCTTCTTCCTCAGGCACTGCACACAGGTGATATTACGATCATGAGTAATGTCACCTGCATCACTGCCACTGGTGATAAAGTTGCTCGAATCGAAGAGAGTTGGAGAGATGGCGTCAAAAATCCGGCTGCTGTGCATGTAGATTTTGAAGTGAAGCAGTCAAGCCACCTTCGAGCTGTTCTCGAAGATACGCAATCGCTGGGCTTAATTCTACAACCAGAAGATGCCGTAGAACTAGGCGTGTTACTGACCGCTCTAGGCATGCAGAACAAAGGGTCTCAAGCTGTAGCAGCAATCATGAAGCGCCTATCAGTCCTATTAGCCGAGCGCTAGATGCGCTAGATCAGGTGAAACAGCATTTTTAGAATTTATCGATGCAAGAGGAACGTTATTATGAAAGCTGAGCAAGCAGTAGAAAAACTTGCTGACATCCCACTCAATCATCTAAACATTATGGGGCGCATTCACCGCTCAGAGGTGAACGGCCCGGGTCGTCGTGCCGTCGTCTGGGTACAAGGCTGCTTAAGAGAATGTCCAGGTTGTTTTAATCCAGCGTCATGGTCTTTTGAAAAAAACCAGATACGCTCTGTCGATGAACTGGTGAAGTGGGTTCTTGATGAACCTGAGAATGAAGGCATTACCTTCTCTGGGGGCGAACCCTTTTGGCAGGCGACAGCCTTAGGAGAGGTTGCTCGCCAGCTAAAGGCACATGGACTGAACGTTATGTCCTTTAGTGGCTTTACCCTAGAAGAGCTACAAAAAGAGTCTGCGCCAGCGGGTTCTCAGGCTCTCCTAGAGC
Organism: uncultured Synechococcus sp.; assembly: GCA_937911865.1. GTDB lineage: Bacteria > Cyanobacteriota > Cyanobacteriia > Phormidesmidales > Phormidesmidaceae > Phormidesmis. Next base: position 25,246 of record CALDSK010000132.1, on the reverse strand, counting down.
AGCTAGATATTTTAATTGATGGCCCTTACGTTACCTCTTTAGCGATTCACGACCCCACCTCACCCGTGTCCTCTCGCAATCAACGGGTGCATGTGTTCAATCCGGCCTTGGCAGATCGCATAACATGGGCCAGCGACCAAATAGAGGTACATGTGTTCAAAGATGGCAGCCGACTTATTACGGGCTACCGCAGTCACCAGTCTGATTAGCCGGTACGCAGTAGCAGCAGGCGTAATATTGTTACTGAAAGCTTAGATTTCTATATGGTAATATAGTTTTTATAGAGGCACCTAATTTATCTTTCCGAAAACAGTAACCCATGCCACGAAAAGCCAGTACAAAAAGCAAGCGCACTCGCGCTGAATCGACAGACTCAAAAGTAGCTCAGCTTTCACTGGAATCACTAGAACTGGTTGCTAACTTTTTCAAGGTTCTGTCTGAACCTAGTCGCTTGCAGATTGTCTGCGCTCTGAAATCGGGGCCTCACAACGTTACTGAAATTATTGAGGAGACAGGACTTGGGCAGGCAAACGTATCAAAGCATTTGAAGCTGCTGGCTCAAGCTGGCATTGTCTCGCGGGAGCCGCGCGGTGTTTCAGCCTACTACAAAATCTCAAACCAATCATTTTTCCAGCTTTGTGAAATTGTCTGCGAAACGCTTTCTATTCAGCTCAACGAGCAAAATAAACAAATCAAAGAGCTAGTAGCCGCTTCGCCAAGCAGTTGAAGCTTAAATCCTCAGTAAAAAACTAATTAGCGTTCTTGGACTTTGTTGGGGTCGAAAAGTTGAGTTCGAAAAGTTGGATTTGAAAAGTTGGATTTGAAAAACAGTGCAGCAGCTGTTTTATCCTGCTATAGCAAATGTCCTAATGCATTAGGACATTTGCGCAGAAGCGTTGCTTATCTGCTATGAGTTACAGCCTTTCGTAAGTGTCCTAAGCAACGCTTCAAAAGCTACAATAGGCAATCTCTATGAGTAAGCGCATTCTAATTTTGACCGCCGGTTCGAGGGGCGATGTTCAACCGTACGTAGCGTTAGCCAAAGGTCTACATCGAGAAGGTTATGAGGTCGCCGTAGCCACCGATGCAACTTTTTTTGCCTTGATTACTGGGTAAACCTACAATCATTTGTCCGTTCTTTGGCGATCAGCCTTTCTGGGAAAACAAGTTCATAAGCTGGGGGTAGGCCCCAGACCAATTTCTCAGAAGAATCTAAGTCTCAGAAGAATCTAAGTCTCAGAAGAATCTAAGTGCAAACAGCCTGGCACAGGCGATAGAGGCGGTATAAAATCCTAGCATGCGTCAAAGCGCTGAGCTTGTAGGCGAAAAGATTAGGGCTAAAAATGGCGTAGCTCAAGCTGTTGAGCTTGTAAGATGATACATGTAAGCAAGGAAACAACAAAGTGAGTTAGGAGAAAACCTGACGAGAGAATTGCTCAGCGTCCTCAGGCGGAAGATGATCAGCAACGAGCTGAACAAACTGGCGGTTATTAGTAGGATGAAGTGCAATGACATCCTCTATCAGCATTTGAGCCATGGGTGCAATATAGTAGGCAGCTAGCTGCTGTCGGCATTTATCGATGCAGTCTTTAGTCAAGCCTGAGGGATGAGGGTGGGGGGTTTGTGGCTTGCTGACTTGTGGCTTGCTGATTTGTGGCTTGTTTACTTGCTGAGGGGACGCGCTTAGTAAAGCTTCGGGTTTTGATTGAGCGCTGGGCTGCTGATTGCTGGGCTGTTGATTGCTAGGCTGTTGACTGCTGGGCTGTTGATTGCTGCGTTTTGGTGTGTACGTACTGTTAGAAGGCGGTTGCAAAAAACTGCTTTTAGAAAATCTGTTTTTGAAGGTGAGTGCGTCTTGCGGATCTGGAATGTGAGCGGCTACAAGCGCGATGAATTGATGCAGCGTTGAGGGCTGTTGGATAGTGATGATGTCATTGAGTATAAGGGTTGTCATCGGACCAATGTAATAGTCACCAAGCTTGCGCTGACAGCGCTCTACAAATTCTGGACTCCAAGGTTGAGAGACGTGAGCTTTGGATTGTGCAACACTGGTCTGGGCTTGTTTGTAGGCAACTTGAGCCGGCGATCCAAAACGGGGTGCTTGGGAAAGAGGCAGTACAGCTGTAGGCGGGAGTAAGGTTTTAGCCTCCGTAAGACTGTCTGGCGTCTTCGATGAGTGGCTTGGATAGGCCTGGCTTACCTGAGATAGTGTGTGCTTGACTTGATCTAAACACGTTCCAACTAAGTTAGCCTGCGATAGGTCAACGTTTGCCATTTGGGTGTCTATCAGATTTGCGTGGCTGAGGTCGGCCTCTCGCAAATTAGCCTCGCTCAGGTAGGCTCCACGTAAGTTAGCGCCGCTGAGGTTGGCCCGGCTGAGGTTGGCACCAATCAGGCAGGCTCGTCTAAGATCAACGCCTCGCAGGTCGCTCCCCATCAGGTCAATTTCAAAGAGGTAGGAATGCGTGAGGTTGATACCTCTAAGATCTGGTAGCTGGTGGGGGTGCTGTTTACGCCATTGATTCCACTGGGCGACGCCGCTTTCAATTAAGCTTTGGTAGTTTACTGCTAACACGGCATTGCCCCCTTTCTACCGTAATTTTTCTTAGCTTGCACTGGCTGCTTGGCTGCTCGGATTGACCGTCCAGATTAGCTGCCCAGATTGACCGCCCAAATGACTATCCAGACGACTGCCCAAATGACTAAGGCGTGTGATATATGGCGTCTGTTTGTGTCACTAATTAATATGATTATGTCACTAATTAATATAATCGGTCTTGTATCAAGAATTACCTTTAAATTGAAATCACACTCTATATATAGACAGAATATATAGATAGAGTGTTGAATCTATAACAATTAATGTTCTTTTCATTAATTTATTATAGAAACCTTGCATTGAGCTATTGTGGCAGGCTGATTACCTGGTGCGGTGCAGACATTTGAATAGTGCGATCGCCCAATAAAAACTCACTATAGTCAGCAACATTATCTAGACCTACCAGGTTCAAAATAATTTCAGCCACAAGCCAGAAAAAGAGCTTACTGATAAGGGGGTGCCATTGTTGCCATTGACCTTTCATGATGTTTGCGAAGAGGGAAGGAGTGACAAGAGCTTCTCTCTATACAGATTTAATAGGGCGTGTGATTTGATTTATGCAGTCGGGCTATGTCAGCGCTTGATCCTGTCTTAGATCTGCATAAAGCAACGATTGTCAACGTACTAAAGTGAGTTCTGCAATCCTTTTGATAAAGCGATGCCTCACTCTGACTCTCTGTCTAGATCTCAGTCCGGCTCTCAGTCTCGCTCTCAGCCTGGCTCTCGACCTGTTTATCGGTTTTGTTTTGGTGTAGCCGCGGGCGTTTTATCGGGGTTTGCCCTAGAAGCGATGCCGGCTCAGGCCGCTGCATTCTCTTTCTCAGGGAGCCGCCTGACGCTCGATACGGTAAGCGGGTTGCCTGAGACTAAAGCGTCAACGTTAGGGACTGATGCGATCGCGCAAACCCAGCAAGGATCTGCTGATAACTTTTTTGATGGCAATTTGGCTTTTGTGGCTGATGAGAGTACTCGGCTAGATGGATTGTTTGAAACGCGATCGCTCGGCAACGGCGATGGTTACTTTGGTCAGTCTCATATTGCCGCCAATGCGTTTGCTGAATTTTTAGTGACGCCAGCGCAGCCCTTTGCCTTAAACTTTCAATTTTCCTCTCTCTTACAAAATGTTGTTGACACTGTTTTTGAACGAGCAACCGCTAAATCAAGCGTTTCCCTTTCTTTACTTGATCCCAATCAAACGGTGCTGCAATTTTTCACGCTAGATGCCAGTGTCAACACTAGCCCTGTCGATCAACAAAGCAATGAGGCTTTGTTTGTCAATACCAATGGTCAGATTTTGAATAGCAACCAGCAGCTGCTACCTGGTACACACCAAGAGACAGGCAACATCAGCTTTGCAGGCAGCTTTGCGCACAGTGTTTCACAGCCAACGCTCCTCACGTTACAAGTCACCACAGCAAATCAATCTTGTATTCAGGCACCCATCGATAGTGCTACCTGCGCTAAAGTCCCCGACAATTCTGGTGTTTTGCCCTTTGCGCTGGTCACTGCGCTGGGCCTTTTATTTATTCCTCGGCTGCGCAACTCAAGCGGGATTGCAGGATCTTGACATAGAAACTGGCATAGGGATTGATAAAGAGAGAAGCGTTCTTTTTCCTAAAAGATTCTCTTTAAAAAACTGACCGTTGAGAAACCATAAGCTATACGCTTCGATAGCAAGTCTCGTATCCTCAATCTAGTACAATTTTTCCACAGCTGCGGGGCCGCTGGCTTAACAACAATGAACAGGGCGCTGACAGCTTATAGTGGGAAAAATCGAAATTTGGCGCAAGTCACATGGTAGATCGATTTCAACAGCTGACGGTGGTCGCAGCCACACCGACATTAGAACTTAACAACGCAGGTCAAATCGCTTGCTTTGAGCTGTTTAAAGATGTTCATCGCCTCGGGCGTGATGCGGATTGGTCAGACTTAAGTGCAGGAATCACCGGTTGGAACGTGCTCTCCAGACGACAGGCAATTTTGAAGCGTGAGGGTGAGGGCTACCGCATTTTTGATGGCGATGGTCGAACCACTAGCCGCAATGGGATGTTTGTCAATCAGGTGCGCATCAACAGCACCGAAGGCTACCTATTGCTCGAAGACACTCAGTTTCAGATTGGGCTTTCTCCTGAAAACCGAATACTGGTGACCTATCGGGGCAGTGCGCCGCTAACACAACGGCCCAAAACAGTGCCCTCTATGCGACGGCTGACGCTCAGCGGACTTCAAGACTGGCCGGTCGAGCTGGGCAGGGCACCCACCCCCCATCGCTATGCTTCAATGACGCTCGATGCGCCAACCGTCTCTCGGGTCCATGCCAAAATTTGGACCGACGGCCCCTCTGGCCATACCTTGCAGGACTCTAGCACCAACGGCACCTTTTTAAACGGCCAGCGCATAAACCGGCGCTGCCAGCTAAAAGAAGGTGATTTGATTCGTCTCGGGCCCTTTACGCTGAGCTACCATCCGGAGCACCTATTACTTGAAGATACCGGCAGCCAAATTCGCCTAGATGCTCACCATCTAGTTAAGCAGGTTCAAGACAAGCAGGGTAATGAAAAGAAGATTCTCAATGATATTTCTTTGGTGATTGAGCCCGGTCAGCTCGTGGCCCTAGTCGGGGGCAGTGGCGCCGGAAAATCTACGTTGATGAAGTCGCTGCTGAGCATTTCACCTGTGACCACTGGCGCGGTATTTCTCAACGGTGAAAACCTGCGGGATAGCTGGGGTTTGTATCGTACGCAAATTGGCTATGTGCCGCAAGATGACATCATTCACTATCAGCTGACAGTAGAAGAGGTACTGACCTATGCCTGCGAGCTGCGACTACCGCCGGATACGGATGTACCCGCAGTAGTTAGTAAAACCCTCTCGCAAATAAAACTCTCCCACGTCCGTCATACCTTTGTGCGAAATCTCAGCGGCGGCCAGCGGAAGCGGGTCAGCATTGGGGTAGAGCTGCTAGCCGATCCGAAACTGTTTTTTCTAGATGAACCCACCTCTGGGCTCGATCCAGGACTGGATAAAGAAATGATGCGCCTGCTGCGAGATCTGGCCGATCAGGGGCGAACGATCGTGCTGGTCACTCATGCTACGGCTAATATTGGCGTGTGCGATCGCATTGTGTTTTTAGGCCGCGGCGGCTACCTTTGCTACTTTGGCCCACCGCAGGCCGCCCCAGATTTTTTTGGTCTACCCCAAGGGCAAGATCGTGACTTTGCTGATATTTACCTCAAGCTAGAAGGGGGCGACAACGAAGCGACCAATCGAGAGACGGTGACTGCCTGGTGCACTAAGTATCATCAATCGCCCGCCTATAAAACCTACATAGCATCGCTGCTGAGCCCAGGCCAAAATCAGTCTTCGCTTACCCAAGAGCGGGGTCAAGATCAGAGACAAGAGCAGGGTCAAGATCGAGCCCGCGATCGCGTCAGCAAAGGCGTTTCCTTTTGGGGGCAGCTTAGTTTGTTGAGCAAGCGATATTTAGTGCTGACGTTGCGCGATCGCCTCAGTCAACTGCTTACGCTGATTTCTGGGCCTGTCGCTTTGGCGCTCACTGGCATTATTCTCAGCAGTGAAACCCCGCTGGCCCCGCTCGCCGAGCCCACCGCAAGCCAGGCCCCGCTCGCTTTGCGATTGGTCTTTGTTTTTAGCTGTATCGCAATCTGGGTAGGGCTTTCGAGCGCAGTTAGGGAGATTGTTAAAGAAGCCGCTATTTACAGCCGGGAACGGCTGATTAACCTGGGGCTGTTTGCTTACCTGGGCTCTAAAGTACTTATCTGGCTAGGAATTGCCGCTTTGCAGTCCATACTTATGGTGGGCGTAGTTCTGCTGGCCTTCGACTCACCGAACTCAGCGCTTCTCCCATGGGCCTTGGGTCTAGGTATCACCAACTTTTTAACTATCTTGGCCAGCGCAAGCTTAAGTCTAACGATTTCATCACTGGTGAAAACAGAAAATGCGGCCAATAATCTGTTGCCACTGATTATGATTCCGCAAATTATTTTTTCAGGCGTGCTGTTTGAGCTTTCAGGCATTTCCAGGCAACTCTCCTGGCTGATGATCAGCCGCTGGTCAGTGGGGGCTTACAGCAGCCTGGTAGATATTAATGCCATGGTGCCTGAGCCAGTGACGCTGCCTGACGGTAGCATACTCGAACAAGTGTTTTCTTCCACCTCTACCTACGACTCCACCTGGGGAAATGTGAGTCTCAGCTGGGGGATTTTGTGCCTTCATATATTGTTGTACTTGAGTGCAACGCTCTGGTTACAGAAGCGTAAAGATATTCTTTGAGTAGGTAGCTTTAAGTCCAAAAAGTGTTGTGCTAGTAAGTGTTGTACCCGTAAACGGCGCGCCAGTGTCTCTGTAGATATCGATTATGCAGCGTCGGCTGTGCGCATCGACGCTGCATAATCGAGTCACTTTACTCGTACTTAAATTTTAAGATGTGTCTTTTTAGATCACTCTCTTTAGATCCATTAGTTAAAGAAATTAGTAAAAGATTAGGAGAAGAAACCATGCAATCAACGCGCGATCGCCAATCATGGTTTGTAAAGTACGGTATCCTGGCTTTGTTGATCACGATGCTGATTACGCTGGTGTCCTGTGTTGGCTCTAATAAAACTACTGTCGAGAATAGAGACAGCCGGGGTGCAAAAATATTGGCGACCGCCCAGGCTACCATTGCTGGTACCAGCTTAGCACCCGCCATCAGCGGCAACATTTCACTAGAAGAAACCACCGCTGGCCTCGGTATGCGAGGCACGTTCGAGAATGTTCCGGCTGGCATGCACGGGTTTCACATTCACGAAGGCGAGAGCTGTGCGGAAGAAGGCAAAGCCGCAGGCGGACATTTCAACCCCCGAGGGGTCGTCCATGGCCATTTACCCAGCACAGGATTTGAAAATGCTCATGCCGGCGACCTGGGAAATCTTCAGGGGAGTGCTAAGGCCACAACGGAGTGGGCTCTAGAGATTTCTGGGCTGACGCTAACGCCAGGAGAATTTTCGGTGGCTAATCGTCCTTTCATTGTTCATGCGGACCCAGATGATTTGAGCCAGCCTACGGGTAACGCTGGAGCGCGAATTGCCTGTGGCATGATCACGTTACAGTAATTGCTTCGAAACGTCTGTTCTGAAGTGGCTGTTCTGAAGTGGCTGTTCTGAAGTGATTGCATAGGGGTTAAAGAACCTGAAGGTCGCTGCATAACCCAACAGAAATCAACGTATCCAAACACAGTTGAAGCAAACCGGTTACCGGATTCAAAACAATGCCTGTTTCACTGGGAACAAGTCAACCGGCCCAAGCCCTTAAATCAGGGGCTGCAAAGCTATGGATTCTGTTGATTGGCGTGAACCATTATCAGGAAGAGACGCTGCCGTCGCTACAATATCCTGCGCCCGATACCGAAGGATTGGCTCAGGCGCTCAGTGAAGCAACCCAGGCTTTTCCTAGCAAAGAGCTAAGCATTTATCACGACTTTGCTGAACAGCCACCTACTGCCAACGCCGTACGCCAACGCCTGGCAGCCGTGACCCATGCCGCTCAGTCTCAAGATACTGTGCTGGTTTACTTCTCAGGCCATGGCATTTTTGACGAAGAGACTCAAGAAGTTGTCCTGTGCCTGAGCGATACCCAAAGAGACGCTTTGCACAGCACAGGGCTTGCCTTGCAAGATCTGTTGCAAGCGCTTAATCAGTCTTTAGCTCGGCAGCAGCTGTTGTGGCTAGATGCCTGCCATAGTGGAGGGTTGGGCCAAAGGAGAAATCAGAAAGGAGACCAGAAGGGAAGCCAGAGAAGACATCCGGGAAAAAGTAAAGGTGGTGCCTCAAAAAGCGGGCCAAAAAGTAAAGACGCGATCGCCCTGACGCCTGATCCTACCCCTCAAATGGTTGAAGTATTGCGCCAGCGTGCCGCCCAAGGACAGGGGTTTTACGCCATGCTCTCTTGCGATCAAACCCAGCAGTCCTGGGAATTTCCAGAGCTAGGGCATGGAGTGTTTACCTATTTTCTGATGCGTGGACTGCGGGGGGAAGCCGCCGACGCGCAGGGCTTGATCGATGCCGACAGCCTTTACAAGTATGTATATCACCAAACCCTGCGCTATATCGACAAAGCCAACCAGCAGATTCGGCTGGTAAATCGACAGAAAAAGAGCGGGCGAAAAGGCGAAAACGAAACAGAACTGCACACCGAATATTCTCTGCAAACACCCAAGCGCATTGTCGAAGGCATGGGAGAGATGGTGTTGGGCATGCGACCGCTGAAGGTGTCTGCCCAGCCCCATCGCCGAGCCCTGATTATTGATGGTCTGAGGGGCTATCAAACGACCCTGGCGCTCAGCAAAGTCTTGCAAGATCTCGGTCAGTACTCGATTGACTACTGGCCTCAGCCAGGCCAGACCTGGGACACTGTAAAAACAGCTATTCAAGCCTGCTTAAACCCGACTCCAGCAGGCGATAGTAGCCTCAGACCTACGGTGCTTTTGTATCTGCGCGGACGGTTAGAACAAAGCCCGGAAGGGGAGGCATGGCTGGTGTTGGGCGAGGGCGTGCGGATTTATCGGTCCTGGCTGCGACAGGTGCTTCGACAGGCCAGGGAAACCCAGCAGCTGATTGTGTTGGACTGCCCTGAAGCCAATCACCCTGAAACGGGCAGCGCAGAAACCACTGGGACAACAGCCCTTCAAGCGTGGATAGACGATTTGCAAATAGAGGGCGATCGCGGCCAGTGCATTATGGCCGCCGCATCACTGATGACTCAGCCCGAGCAGTTCGCCAAGGCCCTGCTCAAAACCCTCAGCGATGCCAACCGCCATATGGGTCTGCCTGTGGCCGCCTGGATTGCCCAACTCCAGCTTCAACTCGCTGGAACGCCGCTGGCACAAGCCTCTCAAGATATTTTGCCTCTGAGCTGGCTATCGGGAACTCAAGGTGTGATTGAGGTGGTGCCCTCCCAAGTCGGCATTCAAGCCAGCGGGCGATCGCAGGCTCTAGATCTGGGCGTATGTCCTTACATGGGCCTACGGGCCTTTGGACTAGAGCAATCTCAATATTTTTATGGGCGGGAGTCGCTGACTCAGCAAATTATTGAAGGGCTGCGACACAGGGAATCTTTAGCGGTTGTGGGCGCTTCGGGTAGCGGCAAGTCGTCTGTGCTGCAGGCGGGAGTCCTAGCTCAGCTGTATCAGGGCAAGCAAATTCCGGGCAGTGAGCAGTGGTGGATTCGAGTGGTACGGCCAGGCACAGCGCCGATTAAAACGCTGGCGCAGCAGCTGGTCGATCCTGGCACAGAACGGGAGCGCAGCTATCAGGCGCTGCAAATTGAGGGGCTGCTGTATCAGGGGGGCGATGGCTTTGTGCAATGGCTGCGATCGCGCCCAGAACCTGTGGTCGTCCTGGTAATTGATCAGTTCGAAGAACTCTTCACCCTAGCACCAGAAAGTGAACGGCAGCCGTTCCTAGATCTGCTGTTTGAGGCGCTGCACTATGCGAGCGATCGCTTCAAGCTAGTACTGGCGCTAAGAGCTGATTTTGTGCCCAACAGTTTGACCTATCCGGCCCTAGCAGACCTGCTGCAAAACCACAGTGTGCTCGTACCGCCCCGACTCACGCCCGAGGCCTGTCGTGAGGCCATCTTAAACCCCGCCGAGCAGGTCGGGTTGCAAATAGAACCGGGGCTAGTTGAGCTACTGCTACAAGAAGTGGAACAGACAGCGGGGGAGCTGCCGCTGCTGGAGTTTGTACTGGAAAAGCTCTGGGAAAACCGGCAAGATGGCAAACTCACCCTTGCCGCCTATCAGCAGCTGGGCGGACTGCGCGGAGCCCTAGAACGCCAAGCCCAGGCCGTGTACGACAGCTTAGGCACCAGAGCCCAAGACTGCGCCCGCTGGATTTTTCTGGCCCTGACCCAGCTAGGAGAGGGAACCGAAGATACCCGCCGCCGCGTGTTGAGATCTGATCTGGTGGTGGCGAAATATCCGCGATCGCTCGTCGATGAAACCCTACATGTTCTCACCGCGGCCAAGCTGGTCGTTATCCGCGCTGACGAAACCCCACCCTTTGGATATAGCCGGGGCCCGAATGACAGTGACGACAATGACAGTGGTGACAATGACAGTGATGACAGTGACAGTGGTAAAAACGCTGCGGAAGATCCCTCTGAACGCCCCCCTTTGCTGCGCCCCACCGAACCGACCGTGGAGGTCGTCCATGAAAGCCTGATTCGCCACTGGTCTACTCTGCGCTGGTGGCTAGAAGAAAACCGCACTCGGCTCCAGCTTCAGCGGCAGCTTTCTCAGCTTGCCGCCGACTGGCAGTCCCAAGAGCAGCCTGATTTTTTGCTGACCGGTGTGAGATTAGCTGACGCCGAAAAGCTGTACATCAACTACACCGACGAGCTACCAGAAGTCGTTCAGCGATTTATTGAAGCAGGCATCACTGCCCGGCAGCAGCGGCAGCAGGCCGAAAAGCGTCGTCTTCGCCGGGCGCAGCTCACAGCCGCAGCTATTGGGCTACTGGGTGTGGTTTCGCTAGGATTGGGCGGCGTGGCCTATCGGCAAAATGTTCGGGCGCAGCTGCAAAATATAGCTGCGCTGAACGCCTCGTCCGAGGCGCTGCTGGCTTCGCATCAATCGCTCGACGCCTTGCAGCAGGGCATTCAATCGGGCCAGCAGATTGAACAGTTCAGCTGGGTGCAAAAGCAGATCGCAGGCCCGCAGCGGTGGTCAAACCTGCGACTGCAAACAGCGGGCACGCTAGAACAAGCGCTCCGCTTTGGCCGCGAAATCAACCGCTTAGAGCGCCATTCTCAGGCCGCCAACGCCGTGCAGTTTAGCGCAGACGGTCAGCGCTTAGTCTCGGCCAGTAACGACGGCAGCGTGATCGTTTGGCGGCGAGATGGCTCCGTGCTCACCCAGCTGAAACTGGCTGGCGAGGGGGTCAGGGCTACCGATGTGCGTCTGATTGTGGGTGAGACAGAAACTGCTGAGGCTAACCTGCTGATTGCTACCAGTGAAGGCAATGTAGAACTGTGGCGGGTGAGTAGGGAACAAGGAAGACAGGAGCAAGAAGAACAGGGGCAAAGGGAAAATCAAAGTGAGCTGAAAAGCACGCTGAGCAGCCACACTGACTGGGTAACCAGCGTAGCGGTCAGCCCGGATGGACAGGTACTGGCCTCAGCGAGTCGCGATCGCACCGTTCGGCTCTGGAAACGAGACGGCACCCTGATTAAAACCCTCAGCGGCCACACCGGCTGGGTCAACCGCGTGCGCTTTAGCCCCGATGGCACAACCCTGGCCTCAGCCTCAGAGGACGGCACTATCCGACTCTGGAAACGAGACGGGACGCTTCTAAAAACTTTAGACGTTAACAAAGGCCAAGGCGAACCCGCTGATACGCCCGTGCGCATTACCGACGTTGCTTTTAGCCCAAATGGTCAATCTCTGGCCGCCACTCGTAGTAACGGTTCCTTTGGTTTATGGTCACTTGCCACCGGCGTCTTGCAATACCAGATTTCACAGGCTAAAACCGATGCACCCACTGCCCAAAATCGGCTCACCGCTGTCGCTTTTAGCCCCGATGGCACAACCCTAGCCGTCGCTGGAGCCGATGCCCAGGTGCAGCTCTGGCGGGCCAGTGATGGCCTTAAGCTGGACCCGCTGCGAGGGCACGCCGGAGAAATCACAGCCCTGAGCTTTAGTCCTGACGGCGAGCTGGCCTCTAGCAGTACTGATGGCACGCTGCGGCTATGGCAGCTGCGATCGCCTTCCCCACTCGCAGATCTGGGCATTCATAGCGTGGCCGTAAGTCCAACTACCACCGCCCCCTATCTGGTCGCAACGGCGGATTTTGAAGGCGACGTGACCCTATGGGAACAGCAGAGTAACAGCGAGGAGGCCGCCGCTGTGCTGAGAACGTTGAGCGGCCATCAGGGCGCAGTGGAAGCCGTTGCGTTCAATCCGGCAGGCACTCACTTGGCGTCGGCAGGCTCGGATAATCAGGTAATTTTGTGGCGAGCAGCGGACGGGACCCGGCTGGCATCAGCAACGGGTCATGGTGGTGATCGGGGCGATCGCATCACGAGTGTGGCCTTTAGCCATGATGGCAAACGGCTGGCCACAGGCGGCGCAGACAAAACGGTGCGATTGTGGTCTGTGGTGGGCGATCGGCTGACGCTACTGTCCACGTTATCCGGACATACAGATGAGGTCACCAGCGTTAGCGTCCATCCCCTTCGGCCCCTTCAGCTTTCGGGTAGCTATGACAAAACGGTGCGGCTGTGGCAGATTCCGACGGATGCACCGCCAGCCGGAAAACCATTGAGCACTAAGGCGACGCTGGTTCAAACCCTGAGTGAGCCAAATGAGGCTGTCTCGGCGGTGCAGTTTAGTCCACAGGGCGATCGCATCGCTGCCGCGAGCTGGGATAGTCAGCTCTATGTATGGCAGCTGCAAGGGCAATCGCCTCAGCTGCGCACAACGCTGGGCGGGCACGATGGCGGCGTGAGCGCATTGACCTTTAGCCACGATGGTCAGACCCTGGTATCGGGCAGTGCGAATGGAACGGTGCAGCTGTGGAATCTTCAAACGGGGCAGCGTTTAAAGCAGCTATTTGGCGATGCGGGAACAGTCAATGCGCTGGCACTCAGTGCGGATGCTCAGCTGCTGGTGAGCGGGGCAAAGCAGGGGGGACTTGGACTGTGGACTATGCAGCTGCCAGCCCTGATTACCGAGGGGTGCGATCGCCTTGGCAGTTATCTACACACCAATCCTACCCTCGCGCCTGAGAGTCAGACCCTGTGTGAAGGTTAAACGTCGTTTGGACACTGTTTGGACACTATTTGAAAATTTCTGGGATAAACGTTCTGCAAGCCCTGCATACTTCCGCCAAAGGATCCGTACTAAGGAAGGAAGATAACGAGGTTACCCCAATGATTTCTCGCTCACTATCCCAACCTGTTGGCCGCCCAACACGGCTTTTATTAGGCACGTTAATGGGTCTGATGGCGCTAGGCGGTACCGCTCAAAAAGCCCAAGCTAACCCCATCCAAGCTATTCCTATCGTAGGCGACTTACTCAGCTCCACACGCCCTGCCCCGCTGCCGTCAGAATTAGACTTTTTCCACGATAACGTTCAAGGGAACAACGTCAACCTGTGCGTACTTACTTGCGGCCCCGTTCCAACCGCCCGGCCCCCGGCTCCTCAAGGGGTGCCTCAACGCATTCCTCAGGGTGTCCCTCAACGCATTCCTCAGGGTGTCCCTCGAAGTGCTCCGCAGGGTATTCCTCAGGGCGTACGTCTTCCCCAAGGAGCACCTGCCGCAAACGCTCCTCGCCCTTATGGAAGCAGCCCCAATGGCACAGTTAATGTTTCCCCAATCAACATTCCGCTTTAGCACCCGTTCACAGCCGCCCTTCCACAGCCGCCCGCTAATATGTGCTGGGTATGTGCCGGGGGAACACACATTTGTTCATCGCCATTGAGTCGGTGAAATCATCTGGCGCACTTGGCCGATGACAGTAGCCTTCTAAACAGTAGCCTTCTAAATGGCGATGAACATTAATTAATTTCCAACAAGCTGATTCAAAGACCCTAAACCTCAATGGCATAATGATTGGCACTACATAGCTTCCTTCTCAGCTTCTTTTTCCAGAATATTCCCCCTAAAAGCAGCCCCGGTCATGGGGAAAACAACCTATGAGACTACGGCATTTCATACTGTCTTTGGTGATGGTCAGCGCGGTAGGCTGCACCAACGTTGATACAGAGTCCACAGACAAAATGACCATTGGGGTAGTGAGCTACGGCGACTCAGAAGTCTCCCTGGAGCAATATCAGAGATTTCAAGCCTACCTGGCAGAACAAACTAAAATCGCCTTCGAGCTAGAATTTGCCTACAACGAACTTCAGGCCGTTCAACATATTGATAGTGGCAACTGGTCATTGATATTTGCCCCACCCGGCCTAGCTGTGATTGCGGGAAAGCAGGGCTACTCCCAGCTCTTTACGCTAGATGATGCTGATAAGTCTGAACATTCTCTTATTGTGGTGCCTGAAGATAGCCCGATTGAAACGCTGACCGACCTGACTTTTCAAACCGTTGGCATGGGAAAGCCGGGCTCAGCAGCAGGCTACTACTTACCCCTATATAACCTCTACGGGCTCACCCTGGAAGAAGTGCAGTTTGCACCCACCCCTCAAACGCTGTTGAGTTGGTTAGAAGACGGCACTGTCGATGCTGGGGCCATCTCCGAAAAAGAGTTTGAAGAATACAGAGGTCAGTTTGAAGATACTCCTTTTAGAGTCCTGTATCAGAGCAAACGGAACATTCCGTCTGGCGTTGTTCTGTTGGGCGTTGTTGAGCGCGCGCAGGGTGAGTTTGTTCAACGGGTTATGCAAGAGGCACCCTCAAATATCACCAGCGATGCAAAATACATACCCACCGCTCCCCTGCCTAATTACCGCGACATGGTTAAAGTTGTAGAACGGATCAAGCCGCTCGAAGAACAGGTGCGGCAGGTGCCTGCCGTTTTGACCTTAGAACACTTAGCCGCTGAAGACGCTCAGGCAGTGGACCAAGAAGCGCAGGAGACTGACGCTGCTGACCCTATTGAAGCCGCTGAATAATTTGAACGCTAAGCCGGAAGCGCTAGCGCTGATAGTTTGTCGTAAACGATTAAGTTTCTGCAAAGTGCTATATCTAGGCCTTACATTCTCGACTAAGCTTTGAATTAATAAAAGTTGAAAGGTTCTGTCTATCGATGCTTACACTATCGATCAGGACTGCTGGGCTAAGGGTTTCCGTTTTTAGGATTGCCAATAGGGTGGCCTGCAATTGGTTGTACCAATATCAGGTACCGAAATAGCTTATATATCAAAGTTTCAATACCTGCGCTAAGTAAGTTTGGTATGTCCTATTAACGCTTGGACCCTATCAACGGCTTTTGCAGGGTGCTATCTGTCTGTTTTTGGAGCAAATTTTTAGGCCCAATTTTTCAGACCAACTTTAAAGTCACAACCCTCGTGACAAGTCTATTAAAATTACGACCTCTTACAAGCATGAGTAATCCCATATATGCTGTGCTCGCGCGAGTCTTCACCTGGCAGCGCATTGCCTTAGTTGCCCTCCCCCTGGGCCTATCTTTTGGACTCGTCTCCCAGGCACAAGCCGCTTCTCTGACTACCTCTTTGTGGAACGAATCCACCGACGGTGACCTCTCTGACAGCGGACTCACGCCCACTCAGCTCGGCCCACTGGCAGCCGGTAGCAATCGACTCAAAGCCACCTTCAATGCGGGCGAGCTCAATCCATCTCCCGACTATTTCACCCTCGAAATCCCAGATGGGTTTGCCCTAACCGATATTGTCATGCCCGAATGGAAAGCTGCCCCCACCTTTGAGGACATTGCTTTCTTTGCCGTTCAAACGGGCGACGTTTTTGACTTTGTGGTCCCTGAAGACCGGAGCAATGCCAACGGCCTGTTGGGCTGGACACACCTACGTTCTACCCAGGTTGGTAGCTCTAAAGTACTGACCGAGCTAGCTCGGTCGAATCAGTCCCCAGCAGAAGCAGGGGTGGACGCCTTTTATAACGAGGAGGCCGAGACGTACTCCCCCCAACAGCTGGTTGAATTTCCTGAACTTCCCGATAACCTCAGAGCCCTCAGCGAGCAGTGGGTACCCGGTGCAACAGGCTTTGAAGAGCCTCTAGGTGCGGGTAAGTACACGTTCTGGCTGCGCCAGGGATCGGATACCAATATCACCACTGACCTCGACTTTCAGATAGGCGCGCTTGATGGGGCGAAGAGCACCCCCGAGCCGCTGAGCATAGTGGCACTGGGCCTGATGTCAGGAGCCGGACTGCTGCTACAGCGACGACGAGCTTAAAGAACGCTCAAAAACTGCATAATGTCAGCTTTTTGGCCTTATTAAAGACTAGGCCACTGAACAAAACAGGCACCTCCGCTTGAAATGGAGGTGCCTAATCAGTGTCTCTTGCTAAAGTGAGTAGTGACACTCCCAGTCATCAGCCCTGCTTTCTTTAATTCCGATAGTTCGTTTCGTGGGGCTTAGTCAGATGTTTTCGGTCACCATGAGTAAGCCAATTATCCCTAGCGGAACCCTAATTGATAATCGATACCTCATTCAAAAGGTATTGGGTCAGGGTGGACTGGGACGGACCTATCTGGCACTCGATACCCGGCGCTTTGAGGAAGCCTGTGTGCTCAAGGAATTTGCCCCGAGCGGCAGTGGTAAGCACAGCATTCAAAAGTCACGGGCACTTTTCAAGCGAGAAGCTGAAATTCTATACCACGTTCAGCATCCTCAAATTCCTGATTTTTTAGCCTGCTTTGAAGATGACGGGCGTTTGTTTTTAGTACAGGAATACGTCAACGGTAAAACCTACTCCGATCTGCTCAAAGCGCGTCGCAAGCAGAATTCTGTTTTCTCTGAGCAGGAGGTGATTGCCTGGCTCAATCACCTCCTGCCTGTGCTGCACTACATCCATGAGTGCGGCATTATTCATCGCGATATTTCGCCGGACAACATTATGCTGCCGGTAAATAACCACCTGCCTGTCTTAATCGACTTTGGGGTGGGAAAGCAAATTGTTGAAACCTCTCAACTGATGGAGGGGAGTGATGACACTGACGAGATTTCATATGTCGGCAAAATGTCGCTGGTCGGAAAAGTTGGCTACGCGCCCCACGAACAGATCCGGCTGGGCGTCTGTTCCCCCAGTAGTGACCTGTATGCGTTGGGTGTAACAGCTGTAGTACTTCTTACCTGCAAAGATCCCTCAACGCTGATGAATCAATACTCTTTGAAGTGGGAGTGGCGAACTCGGGCCGAGGTGAGTCCGGCCTTTGGCGAAATTATCGATAAAATGCTGGCCGACACCCCAGCCGATCGGTACCAGACTGCGCCCGAAGTATCCGCAGACCTAGCTGGCCTTCAGGGGATAGCAATCACGGCTGCTGACAGCCTAGAATACCTACCAGAAACCTTTTCCGATAGCCTAGATCTGCCGCAGACAACCCTTAAACCACCTGTCCCACTGCCAACCGTTCCGCTGCCGACGATTGTCTCTCCAGCAGATTTAACACCGAGGCCGCCGTCTGCCGCGTCACCTCAGCCGCCACGTCCCCCGGTGAATCTGCCAGAGCAAACGGGTATGTTGCCTCCTGATCTTGCAGATCCTGCTTTTATAGATCCTGCTTTTATAGAGCGGTGCCAGCAAAAGCTGGCGGAATATATCGGTCCGATGGCAGCTTTTGTTGTGGACGAGGCGATCGCACTGCACCATCCACAGTCTCCCCAAGCACTGGTAGAAGCGTTAATACCCGATATTCCCAGTGCAGAGGAGGCGATCGCATTTCGCAACCATTTATTGAAATAATCGGTTTGAAATAACCGGTTTGAAATAGTTGGTTTAAAGTAGCCTGCATCCATATTCGACTTGAGCCGCATCGAATGTAAGCTGCCTAAGCTACAGGGTTTCAGTCGGATCCTGCGACTGCGATGAGTATCCTGCACTTTGGTGATTGCGCATACTTTGCTCTTGCGTTCGGTTAATTCTATCCATCGCTAGCATCAGACTGCGCTTCATGCGGGTAAACGACTTGGCCAGCATACCGACCTCATCATTCGAGGACTGCTTAAACTCAACCGTCAGGTTACCACGGCTCACTTCTTCCGCTGTTTTCGCAATCTGCTTGAGCGGATTAACGACCTGCTTACTCAGCAGCAGATTCACTAAGAACAAAATCAGCGCAAATATAGCAGAGACGACGCCTACTAACAACAAAGTTGCTCTTCGCGCTTTGCTGATGACCGTGCTGGCAGGCACTGAAATCATCTGTGCGCCAACAATCTCGTCCATTTCCCAACCGAAGCCATTGTTAGGCCCGTAGAAATCAATCATGCTGGGTGGCGCTTTTTCTACCGTACTGTGGCACTGCAAACAGCTTTCTTTTTTAATTTGAATGGGTCTGGCAATGTAGAAAATCTTGCGGCCTTGAGACACGCGCATCCCGCTCACTTCTGACTTATCAGGATCCGCCTTAAAGTCCTCTACCAGCTCAGTTTCAAAAGCATCTGACTTATCTCGCAAGTTCGTTGGATTTAAGGTGGCTTCCTTGTAGAAAAATTCGTTGTAGTCTGAATTCTTTCGCAAGTTCTCAAACACCTCACGGGCGGAGAACGCTGGTACGGTTTCCGGCAAAAACTGGGTTTCAAGACGATCAATCAGCTCTGGCTTGACGCGATCGCTGGTATAGCTACGTACCGAGTTCATTGTTTCCATCAGCAGCAAGGCTGTATTGGTCACCTCGGCCTCTGCATTTTTTCGCAAGACGGTAGAAAGGGTGACTTGGGAGAGCGCAATACCCGCAATCAAGATCAGCAGCAGCGCCGCTGTGAATTTCTGTCTTAAATTTAAGCTCTTCAACATGGCTAACCTGGATGAAAGAAAACAATGAAAGGAAACGCTTTTTAGAAATACTTCCTGGAAATACTGCTTGGAAATACTTTCTGGAAATACAATCTGCTGATAGGGGACTGTGTTGTGTTTAAGGCGTGGGGAATGGGGAATGGGGAATAGGGGAATTGTTAGTAGAAGAACTGGTTGTGGCAGGATCTTCTGACGGCTGCTGGGAGGGTCGCTGGGCCAGGCAGTAGTTGCTCATCCAGGCCATGCCTGTGAGCGATCGCAATGGCATCACAGACACGTCTGTCTCTGGCATCTGTAGAGTAATTTGCGCGGGGGGAAGTGTTGTGGGCACTAGCCACTGCATCAGAGGTGTTTGCTGTAACAGCTGATCGAACGTGCTAACGCCCTGCTCACACAGCCCGCCAATCCACTCGACCTGGGCGGTCAAAGGAGGTAGGCTTTCAGCTCTGACAGCGTTGAGCGTTGCTTGAATCGCGGCGGGTTGCTGCGCTACAAAGGCTGTATCACCCGGCGCTAAACCCACAGCCATATCAACCGTGTCGTAAAATACTGGCAAAATAAAGTTTTCAACAAAGCCCACTGCGCCGTTGGCCACCGAGACAAATTGTCCAGCGTTGAGCTGCACCGAGACTTCGCCATCACGGCTAGTGACGGTGACCGGACCCGCTGGGCTTTCAGTTAAAACGCCGACCACTGAAGCGTCGCTAGCCGCATCGTGCTGCACAAACAGCGCCGTACCGCTAGCAACAATGTTGGCCTCAGGCGTATTAATTCGACTGGCACCTAGCCCCGGACGAATCATTAACAAAGTGCTGCCGTCAATCAGCTCAAAGCTGCGCTGGCCAGCGGGAAATCGAAACGTGGTGCCTTCGCCCGTACGCACCAGGGTGCCTTCGTTGAAAATCAGTTCTGCGCGCGATCGCGCCCCTGTTCGCAGGGCATCTTGGGGCACCATGCTAGCGCCTACAAACGTAGACTGATTATTGAGCGTGACATCATTTTGTAGGGCGTAAATTTCGGCACTGGTCAGGGTCGCCTGGGCCTGAGCGAGCGGCATTTGGACCCACAGTCCTACGCCCAACATCCCTATGCCAAACAGCGTAGACAACACACTTAAACGATGTAGTTTCATTGTTCTTTACAGCATTAGGTGGATTCTTAAAAACGTAAAATTTCTGGGTCGTATTGACTGGGAACAGGATGAACTTGCCAAACAAGCCCTTCTTGATCGGCCACGGCGACATCGACATAGAGACTATCCACAGCTTCTGTTGCTACTGCCTGATTATTTTCAAACGGTTGCAAATCTTCAGTTAATAATTTCAATGCCACGCCAGCAGAGACTAGGCCTACCGCTTTAGTGAGTTCAAATCGCCAAGCATTATCGGCAACCGTCAACGGCGTGACCTGTAGGCTGTAGGTCTCTCCTTCGATGTCAAGATTGCGGCAAATGCCCTGCTGTTTGGCAGTTTCTGTCGTTTCCTTGGCGCCACGGGCCAGGGCCATTGCAGGCTGATAGGAGAGCTGTTGCCAGCCCAGCTGAGGAAGCATCTGATTGGCCAGACTGTCGGTCAGCTGATTTATCCCTGATTGTAGCCACTGCCGCAGTGGCAAGGTTGATTTACCCCAGCGCCGCTCGGCCAGCTGCCGGCGCCAGCCGCCGTGATTCAACAATGCGCCCCATTGTTCAAAGCCTATTGCCAGGCGAGGCTCTAGCAGAGAAGGCGCTGCCAAACGCTCAATCAGCTGATGGGCTTGGGTGACGCTGAGCGTGGGTAAAGCGGTGAGCATCTCACGCTTGATCGCTTCTGGGTAAAGGTCTTGGGCGATTTGTAAAACGCTTACGTGAGGCGTGACGGCAGACTCTTCTAGGCTGTAGGTGCGATCGCGCCAATCATACTCACCGCACTCTTTAAGCCTCTGATGGGTTGTAAATCCGGCAAAGCGCACCCAGCCGGCATCAACATTTACCTGTAGTGATAAGTAGTAGTCACCTACCCAGCTGGGAATATCTACCCAGGATTGAGGAACGCGTAGCTCATCACTATCTAGGCTTTCGGTCAGCAGCACAATCAGACGAGCCCCCTGGCAGTCAAGGGCACTCCCGGTTACCAGTTCCCAAACAGTGGGCTGGAGTGCGTTGGCCAGTGTGGGTTTGGCCTTTAGCCCTTCGGCCTTTAGCCAGGCCAGCAGGGCGGTGAGTCCTAGCTGGTTCAGGTAAGCACGCCAGCGGCTAACTGGGTTAGAGAGAGCCCGACTTTGCTGCCAGGCCAAAGCTTGCTGACCTGGATCAATCTCCAAGTAGAGCGAGTCTAAATCGTATAAAACAGCATCGGCAGTCATGGGTCCAAAAGCGTCTCAAACGCGAGAATAGGAATTTAGGAGGGTTTAGTCTCAGGGTTTAGTCGAAGTGCACGCGGGCGGTGCGCTAGCGGTGCGGTTCAAGCTGTAGCTTAGAAAGTGCGTCGGCCGGACGATAGTGCGTCACTAGCCATTCTTCTAAGGCTGCGCTTGTGTGCTTTAGTACGTCTGGCGACGGTGTAATATGCAGGGTTTCTTGTCCCCACTGCGCCAATGTTTTTGCCAATGCCTTTTTGAGCCGTGTTAGCGCGCGTGAAATAGCGTATTGTTTCAAGCCTAGTTCACTGGCGATTGCCTGTTGAGTAGCCCCTTCCTGGTAATAGAGAGTCAGCAGGCGTTGGGAAGGCGGGTCGAGTTGGGCGATCGATTCTTTTAACACATCACTTAGCTGCTGCTGCTGCGCCGTGCGCTGGGTCAACTCTTCTTCTGCAAGAATCTCTTTTATCGGTGAGGTTTGTTCCGCATCTGTCAGACTATCAATATATTCATTGGCATCCTGGCCCGCCATGAGGGCATTCATAGACACTGCCCCTGGATACAAATAGCTGCGTACTGATTTCGCAGCCGCTGAGATCATTCCTTCTATTTGTGACGGAGAAAAGGTCTCACTGGGTCCGCTCAAATTCACACCATCGGCATTCGCCTGCTGAGTAATGGCCTGCCAAGTCGCCGCATCAGGGGCAGACAGGCGTCGGGTGCTGCCGCTTTGCGTCGGCACATAAATCAACTGATAGGCTCGCCACGCCAGTAAGGTTCGCTCAATTTCTAGCTGGCTCAAACCTTGTTGCGTCAAAGCGGCTACCAGACGCTTTTGGCTAACTTTGCGTAGCAGCGACCAGTCTGTGCAAATGTCCACTTCCTGACGCTGGCGGAGGCGATCGCGAATCAGGCTGCTAAAGGCCGCGCTTGCATAGCTTTTGAGGTCAAAGCCTTGCTCGGCGTTAAAGCCTTTGAGGACTTTGTCGATATGTGCGATCGCCAGCTGAAAACAATCGGCCACCCCATATTGGGTACTGGTAAAGCTCGTACCCGCTTTGTAAGCCGCCCAGTAACAAGCCTCTTGTAGATACGAAAGCAGGTGCGCTTGGGCGATGCCCTGAGGCTTTGCCAGCCATTGTTTGTGCCAATACAGCACCCAAAAGCGCAGGGGCCTAGAAATTTCACTATCTTTAGTGCTTTTCCGCGTAGAGACCTTACTCTCACAGCAGCGCAGCATATTTCGCTTCAGCCGTGGATCGCTGTGCCAAGTACGAAAGCGATCGGCTTCAAATTGAACAAAGGAGGAAAACGTTTCAATTAAGTCGTGACGAGAACGCATAAGTACAAGTATAAGGAAGTCATAAAAATCAACATAAGAAATAGTCGTGTATGTAGTTTGCCTGGTACCCAGATTAATCAAGTTTTCTGCTTCAGTCACGATTACTTCTAAATTCTCAAGATTTGCCGCTCTCTATGTAACAAAAGGCCCAGTAACAAAAGGCCCAGTAACAAAAGACACAGGACGAAACTTTCATCCTTTCCAGCGCTCTGTTCTGAGGAACATCACCTCTAGAAAAATAGTCGGCAAAATTATTTAAAAACAGAGAAAAGGATAGTTGCTTAAAACTGCCTCCCAGAAAAGGATTACAGGCTCACTGCTGAAGTAGCAGCTGTGTTTATGAAGGACTTTACAGCCTCTTTTCACAATCTCTTTAAGTAACAAAAGTAAAAGAAACGAGCCAAAATCCCCAGCTGTGGTTAAATTCAGGTGTGACCGTAAAAATACTTAATTCTTTCAAAAATAGCCTGCATAAGAGATAACACTCAACCGTACCCACGGAGGGATGCTGCGTTCTGTCGCCAGCACCTCACCTAACAGGGTGCATGTAAGTCATAAACCTTCAATCTTAAAAAAATGGCAAATTACAACGAGACCAATCAAGGCGATCTTTCAAACGATTTCAAGAATCCAACTGCGATCGCGCTGTCGACTGGCTCAAACATTATCACTGGTAAAACAACAAACTCGCCGTTAGATCGAGACTTTTTCACGTTCACCGTTCCTGATAACGGCTCTAGAGTTCGCAATATTCTTCTCAAAGGCTACAGCGCACCAGGAGGCCAAGACTCTTTCTTTGCCGTCGACACAGGAAATCAAATTTCCCTGGCATCCGGCGGCGACATTTGCAGCGCTATTCCCTCCGACGCAGACAACTTTATTGTCAGCGAGCTAATCGATACTGCCCAACTAGATCAAGATTTGCTGGCGCTGAATGGTGGACCTGGACAGCTAGGCGCAGGTACGTACACCGTATGGTATCAAGAGACTGGCAATCCTACAGACTATCAATTTGATGTCCAGCTAGAAGGTGTGATAGCACCACCTGGTGAAAGTACCGCCAGTAAACTTCTGACATCAGATAATAATCTGGTCAAAGTCGATTTGGGCGATGACGACGCCAATGCCTTCCAGTTCAGCATCGATAGCCTAAACCTCAGTGACGTTAGTGAATTTCAGTTGTTTAAGACTGACGGTGATGGCAATGTCCTCGGCGGTGGTCCTGTAGAAACTTTTTCTCTGTTAGCGTCAGTGCCTGAGCTAGCCGGGCTCTCTCCAAAATTTACCGTTGAGGGCCTTGCCGATAACGAATACTGGCAGATCGCAATGGTAAACCCTGGTGGGACAACAATCGCAACACCTACGCTCATTAATGATCGCGAGGTCGCGCTAGACTTTGGCAACAGCAATCTGTTCACGCTCAAACTCGACAAGTTTGACATAGGTCTTGCCACAGATGCGCTTCAAAAAAACAGTAACGGCGATGAATTTATCGACTTGTCCAGTGAAAACGGTACAGTTACCGCGACCTTCTCGGTCTTCCGCGAAGCCGATTTCAACAATACAGTCGGATTCTATGTCGCTAATGAAAACGGAGATGTTATCGATCCGCTCACTGGACTAACGATTTCTCCGGGTGAAAGTGGCTATAAAGAAGCCGCGCTAGCACAACGGCTCGATACCACGCTATCTGGTGTCAATGGCCAGGAAACCATCGTTGGCAATGTCACTCTCGAAGCAGGCGGCTTTTTAGGCATGTTCCTGGCCGTAGATACCGCTGACCTCACGTCAGGAGATGTGTTTTTCTCTTTCGCGGGTGCTAATAGCGACGGCAAAGATCACGTTAAGGCTTTGGGTGATAACACCTTCGGCTTCGAAGACCTTGTCGGTCTAGGCGATGCTGACTTTAATGATATGACCGTGAATCTTTCCTTTGCATAGGCGATAGGCAATAAGCTATATCGGTTCAGTTCGATCACCCAAGCCCCCTGCTAGAAGCACAGTGTGTTTTAGCAGGGGGCTTGGGTCTGCTTGAATCTGGTAGTCCGAGCTAGGCAGAGGGTCTGGGCAGAGGGCCAGCAGTAAAGGCCAGTGGCAACCTATTCATTTGCAACACCCTTGGCTATCGCTAGGTGCCTGAAAACCCTGTCTATATGAGGTTTATCCCTCAAAGGAAGATTCTCTAAAAAAGTTTTTTCTGAAAAATTGCATATCCTTTCAATCTCTCCCTATTAAATAAGTGTCGGGAGGTTAACCCCCCAAACAACACATCACTTAACTCAAGAGAGAAACATCATGTTGAAGAAAACACTTGCTTTTGGTCTACTCGCTGCTGGCACAATCGGTCTAGCGGTTCCGGCTCAAGCTCAAAATGTTGTTAGCGGCAGTCAGTCCATTGAATCGCAAACGGTAGGCGTCAACGGCTCTAACGTCGTCAGCGTCAACGATCAAGATTTGCAACAGGTTTTGGTGGATAACGATCTTGGTAACTTTGGTCCCTTTGGTGAGCCTAACAT
>CALDSK010000131.1 GCA_937911865.1 uncultured Synechococcus sp. | reverse complement strand
TGCAGCAGGGACAAAACAAGGCGCAGGCCCTGCGGCAAGCGATGTTGCAAACTCAAGCGATCTATCCTGAACCGCTGGCCTGGGCAGCGTTTACGCTAGTGGGCAACCCCGATCCGTTGCTCTAGCCGCCAAGAAAATGATTCCTGAGAAGGGTGTTTAGCAAAGGGCGAACCGCCGCGCCCTTCCCATACATCTATGTGGGCTTGAAGAAGTCAGCAATCGTCTTCCGTATCTACCTTATTCAGAAGATTTTCAACCTCATGCCTGATCGCCGATCCTTGTCATATCGAGCATAGTGAAACGAAGTGGGAGTGTGCTCGACCTGTAGATATTTTTTCTGAAGCTCGCGACCCCAAAGCAAGCTAGCGACCATAGCCATAGGTCTAGAACATCACTAAACAGTTTTCTGCACTACTAAGGGTAATAACCTGTAAAGGTAGAACTATTATTTAGGTGTTATGAAAGTTTGGATTAGTATAGAATGTCGCAGAAAGCGATTGCACAGTTCAAGTTAGAAGATGGCACAGAGGTTTACGTTGAGGTTCCCAAGCCTCCAAGGGAAAGTGCGATCCAGGAAGTGACCAAATCAGACCTAAGCCAAAAGGTTTATGAGGTTGCGCAGGGCGCAACAGGTACTTTTGAACAGGCTCTAGGTAACGTGATGCCAGTTGCTAATACTGTGATCAATAAGCTGAGAAGTGGTTTGACGACCCCTGCCAGCGAAGTAGAAGTTAAATTTGGTATCAATCTAACCGCAGAAGCAGGGGCAGTTTTCACCTCTGTAGGTGGTGAAGTCAGCTTGGAAGTGACTTTGAAGTGGAGTCAAAAGTAAATTTGCAGTGCCCTATGTCAAGTGCTGAGTCGAACCCAGCTTACACGAAAGGAATTGTACGTATTTTCCAGGGTGAGCAGGTTATAGGAACAGGATTCCATATCGCTGAAGGATATGTGCTGACTTGTGCCCATGTTGTAGTGCGGGCATTACAGTTGCGAACAAATTACAAAGTTACTTCAGCACCAGCAGTCGCTGATGCTGAAGTAACGATTCAGTTTCCACTTGTTGAATCACAACCTTCTTATCCAAGCCAAGTTCTAGGACAGCTCTGGCGAGTTGCCAATGATGATATAGCAGTACTAAAGCTACGAGAAGAGCTGGACTCAGAAATTTTGCCCAGTCCGATAGAACCATTGGGAAATGCTTATCAAGGACACTCGTTTCAAATTCTGGGCTTTTCTGATCGATCAGGTAATGGAGTGTGGACTCGGGGCAGGATAGCAGGTGAAGTAGCCGGTAACCGGATACAACTCGAGGGAGCAGAGCCAAATCAGCCCGATATTCAGCCAGGGTTCAGTGGAGCCCCTGTTTGGAATGAAGAACTTGAAACAATCGTCGGTATGGTCTCGCAAAATGTAGTTGAGAGGGATGAAGATTTCGAGGAACATGGCGTGGTCAAAGCCACGAAACGTTCCTTCATGATTCCCTATCGAAACAGGATAGAACTTGCTTTACAGGAGATTAATGTTCGAATTCTTCTGGATATACTCGCACCACACACTGAGAGCGTAAGGCACTACATCCAAGAAGCCTACGACTGTTACGTGCGCCCTTCTGGTTCTTCAGAAGATTATCCAGGAGATTTGGCTGAAATACTTAGAGCTGCCAATCAACAGAAACAGTTATGTACGATTATTGCTTGCTTACTCTTACCCATTGTTCAGATCTCTGAGGAACTGCGTGAGGATTTAGAACGATGGCTCCAAACTCAGGATGCAGACCTTCTAAGTCTGAAAGAAACAGTCAAGCTTCGGTTTCAGCCACGCTCTCCACAAGCCTTTGTAGATTGCCTACCGCACCTACTGTTTTGGGTAAGAGGAGAACTAAATCAGACTCGATATTCTGTTCAAGCCCTGTTAATTCGTGATGAACGAAAATATGAAGCTGGAAAAGCTGGAGGTTGCGAACTTATCAAATCTGCTAATCCTGAAGATGACTTAATTCCTGCCCATAACCTCAAAGATAGTTTGCTTGCTTGTCTTGAGGAGATCAGGAAGTATGGAATCAGTATTGATCAGCATTTGACTATTCATTTATTTCTTCCTATAGAGCTACTAAATGAGCCAGTTGATACTTGGGAAGCAGAACCTACCTCTGACGATCCTCTTCTTGCCATAATTCAGGAAACAATTTCAGAGACGATAGGATTCAGATGCCAAGTTGTTTTACGTTCCTCAGAAAGAATGCATCAAAAACTGTATCAAAGGTTCTGGCAGCACTGGGAAAAACGCTGGGAAAACTATCAGAAACTGAAGGGTCAATCTGCACATCAGAGATTGTTGTCAGCACAGAAAGCGACAGGCGAGATGTTGGAAGGAGCGCAGCTACAAGGAGTACTTGGATCTGAAACATATGTTGGTTTATATGTTATGCAATCTCCTCCCATTCTGAATGCAAAAGTTCCTTGGATAACTGTACAATTTTGCTCATTTGCACCTGTAATAACGCTGTGGTCTCGTCAAACCTCCACGAGCGATGCATGTAAGACTCAATTTGAAGAGCTTGTCTGTTGTAGCCTCGATAAATTATCTAAAGAGATTCACAAAACCCGAATAGTAGCCTGTGGTAAGAATAAAGATGAATATTTTGGGCATCATCTTGCCCTAATGTGGGAGAATCCTCACCTAATTCCTCCGGAGGTTGCCAAATGGAAAAAGATATGACGACAACCAAACCTCCTGTCCTATAACCTGACTGTAATATCGATAACTTATGAGTGAGCAGTGGTTAATTTTCAAAGGCAATCGAACCGTAACGTCCGGTGCGATCGATTGCTTGCCAGATCCGCCCCGTTGGCGTGACTTTCGTCGGGATCAGGCTGTTTCGAGTACAAAGAAAGAGCGTCGAGGTAAGACGTTCTTTGCGCGGGAGCAGGAAATTGAAATGGTTAATGCTGCCCTGTACCTACGTCGTCCTTTGCTAGTAACGGGAAAACCAGGCACCGGCAAAACATCCTTGGCTTACGCAGTTGCCTACGAGTTGGACTTGGGTGAAGTCTTAAACTGGTCAATTACAACGCGCACCACTCTCAAAGATGGTTTGTACAGCTACGATGCTGTCGGGAGATTACAAGATGCTCAGCTAAAAAAAGGAGAAGATGATCTGGGCCGAATTGGAAAATATTTACGCTTGGGACCATTGGGAACGGCACTGTTACCCGCAGATAAACCTCGCGTTTTGCTGATTGACGAAATTGATAAAAGTGACATTGACCTTCCAAATGATCTGCTACATGTCTTGGAAGATGGAGAGTTCACAATTCCTGAATTGGAACGGGTAGCTAACGAGGAAGACAACACGAATAGAAAGATTTTCGTACAAACAGCATTTCGAGATAAGAAGGAGCAAGCGACTTACAAAAAGTACGTAGAAATCGAAGATGGTAGTGTCCGCTGCACAAGGTTTCCGCTAATTATTCTAACAAGCAATGGGGAGCGGGATTTTCCGCCTGCTTTCTTGCGTCGATGCCTTCGTCTAGATATGGGAGAACCAACACCAGAGCGCCTCAAAGAGATCATTTCAGCACAACTAGGAGAAGAGCTGGCAGAGCAATCACAACAACTCATTGAGCAGTTTTCCCAAGCCCGTGAAAAAGGGGATTTGGCTACTGACCAACTCCTCAATGCTGTTTACCTATTAGAGGGAGCAGGTGCTCCTTATACGCTTCGAGACAAGCTCCTTGAGTTTTTGAACAACTAGGTTTTTCTGACGTGCAATGAATTCTCTTTCGCTCCAAATTGAAAATGTGAGTGATTTTGTTTCCCTGCTTGACCGAGCTGGAGTAGAGCTAGATGTCTTATCTTTAATGGATATTCTCTGGCTTGGTGGAAAAATCGAACGATTGAGAGACGTTCCAAGTGATGAGCAAGAAGAAAAAATCGAGAAAACAGTTCAGACCTCTCTTGCTAATACAGACATAGATGAAGAAGAAGAAATAGCTTGGTCAGAACCATTATCTGACTTTGACACACCTTTAGAAGATACAAAACTGGAACTATCAGAGCAAACTAGTTCTAATATTGAAGGAGAAGGAATTCCGCTACAAGTTCCAGCCGCACCTTCTCTAAGATCTAAAAGGCTTTTATCCAAAGCCTTACGCCCCTTGATGTGCAAGGTTTCTTCTCCAACACAGCGTATTTTCGATGAAGAGGCGACTGTCACCCAAATCTCAGAGCAAAAAATTTGGTCAATTGTTGAATCCCCTGCACCTGAGCGTTGGCTGGATTTAGCACTTGTTGTCGAAAATAGTCCATCAACTTTTTTGTGGCGAGACACGATTGAAGAGCTTCAACTACTAGTCGAACGGCAGGGTGCATTTCGTCAAATTCGCATTTGGCAGTTGCATTACTCCCCTGGTGGGGAGATGCATTTGATATCAGGTGGGTATCGAGGAACACTGGCTCAGTCGCGTAGCCCTAAAGTTCTATTAGATCCCTCCAATCGTCAGGTTATCTGGCTCCTAAGCGACTATACTTCTGCACTATGGCAAAAGAACGAGATTTATAAGTGGTTACACACATGGGGGCAAAAGATGCCTGTAGCTCTGTTCCAGCTTTTGCCAGAGCGCCTTTGGGATAAAAGCATATTGGGAAAAGGATGGCCAGTTAAGCTCAGTGCTTTATCTCCTGGCATTCCCAACACAAAATTGGAGGTGGAAAGCATATTTCCCTTCTCTGAGCTAGATTTCCTTAATCCTGATAACACTGAATCCACCGCTCTAGATGAACAGACTCAGCCAGTTACTCTTCCTCTCAATATTCCAGTAGTAACTTTAGAGCCAGAGCCTTTGAATCGATTGGCAAAGCTGCTTGTAGGATATGGCGATGCTCAAGTCTCCGGTATCCAGCTTGATCCAAATAAGTTGATTGAAGAAACTTTCTCTCTGTCGGTGCAATCCAACTTAACGACAGAGGAGGTAAAGGACTTAGTTCGTCACTTTCAAATGACAGCTTCTATTCCTGCTCAGCAGCTAGCTGGCATGATGGCGACGGTTCCTGTAAGTCTGCCAATCATTAATCTTATTCGGCAGACTATGCTTCCTCGATCTCGTCAGGTGCACGTGGCTGAGGTATACATGAGTGGCTTGCTATGTCCAACTTCAGCCTTAGATGAAAGTCGATCAGAACAGTACGATTTTGTCAGTGATGAGGTACGAGATATCCTAGTTGGGACGATATTCAAAGCCCGAGCTGAAGCTGTACTAGATGCTGTTTCTGCTCACATTTCTAAGCGTTTGGGCCTATCAACACGAAGCTTTGAGGCATTGATTGCCAATATTAATCAACTAGAGCCAGATCAACGAGACGTGGTCTTGCCCTTTGCTAGAATTGCAACACAAACCTTGAAGCGATTGGGTGGTCACTATGCAAAAATAGCTGACCAGATTTCTGTAGATGCTGTTTCACCTGAAAATCAAGATTCAGAAGATCAATCTGATAGTCCATTTCCAGATCTAGAGGACCTGACATTTACCACTGTTCAGCTAATCGAGAAAAATGATTTTGGTACTCCTGTTAGGATCAAACAGAGAATTTGTACCATTGCAACAATCACTTTGGAACCGGAGAGCACGTCTAATACTGAAGCGACCTAATTGCCATACGGACTCACTTTAAATTAATTAAAAAGACTAAAGACGCTAATTTGATTTTCAACCATTCTCAAATAACTGCCTAACTTGATAGGTCGATCATAATATTTTCTTGAGGATAATAGTGATGTCTGCTCAAAAATATAGGGTTGTTATTCACAAAAATGAAGCACAAGTTCAGTTCTATGAAGAGCGATTAGATGAACAAGTATCTCTAGAGATGGCTATTATCCCCGGTGGCACTTTCACAATGGGATCATCACCAAATGAGTTAGAACATAAGGATATGGATGGCCCCCAGCATGAAGTGCAAGTGTCCAGTTTCTCATTTGGCGTCTACCCGATTACTCAGGCTCAGTGGAGTATTGTCACCAGGTGGCCCAAAGTAAGCAGGAAATTAGACCCAGAGCCATCTTGTTTCAAGGGAAAAAATAGACCTGTAGAACGTATTTCTTGGCTAGATACAGTAGAGTTTTGTGCGCGATTATCGTATAAAACAGAACGACGCTATCGCTTGCCGACGGAAGCAGAATGGGAATATGCTTGTCGAGCAGGAACAAACACTCCGTTTCATTTTGGCGAGACTATTACTACGGATCTGGCTAACTATCGTGGAACGCATCGAAATAGAAAAGGAAAGGTTCTGCGGGGAAACTATGGACATGGACCCAAGGGAGAATTCCGAGATGAAACTACATCAATTCAATTCTTTGACTTAGCCAACGCATATGGATTATGCGACATGCATGGGAACATTTTTGAATGGTGTGAAGATCGCTGGCATAGCAGTTACAAAGGGGCTCCCACAAATGGGAGTGCTTGGCTTGATGGCGGTAATAGTAACGCTCGTGTAATGCGTGGCGGTTCTTACGCAAGCAGACCTGGTAATTGTCGTTCTGCTTATCGTATTCACTCTAGCCCTGGCAATAAAGATTCCACTATCGGATTTAGAGTGGCTTGTGGCGCACCTAGAGCTAATTAAAAAGGAAAGGATTTCAGAGATTCAATTCTGCAGTTTTACCTAGAGACTACACGCTAGATGAACAATGGAAAAGTCAGAATATACGAATTATCGAAGGAACTTGGATTGGAAAATAAGGATATTCTGGCCATCTGTGAGCGCTTAGAGATTTCGGCGAAAAGCCACAGCAGCAGTATCACGAGTGACGATGCAGTCAAGATTCAGAACGAGGTCAAGCAAACGTCAGGAAAACTACTCAACAAGCCGACTAAGCCTTCTCCTCCTCGTCGCCCTCAAAGGCCCGCTGCTCCGACTCCTCGGCCAGCCAAGAAGCAGCAAATTTTAGAGATTCGGCGACATCAAGCTAAGCCACCTGTACAGGAGGTAAGGTCTACTGAAAAGCAGACCAAGCCGAGCCTAAGGAAGGCAAGGTCAGATGTAAGTAATTCAGCCCCAGGCATATTGCGATTGATCAAGCCACAAAAAGGGTTTTCAGCAGAGAATCAACTCGAGTCCGTAACAGGCCCTAAAGTTACTGCGGGAGTTACAGGCTTTAAGCCTATTCGTAAACAGCTCCAACTACAAACAACTCACTATCTTGAAAAGCTTGATTTAGACGAGAACATCGATTTAGACATGGTGCTAGTAAAAGGGGGGACATTTCTCATGGGATCTCCAGAAGACGAGTTGGAAAGTCATGTAGACGAAAAACCACTGCATAGGGTGATGCTGGAAGCTTTTTTTATAGGACGCTATCCTGTCACACAAATGCAATGGCAAATTGTTGCGAAAATGCCTCCAGTGAATCGAAGACTAACCTCTGACAACAAGGTTAGTGAAGGAGATTATCCAGTGAAGCAGGTCTGCTGGCACGATGCCGTTGAATTTTGTGATCGTCTTACTGTGCATACCGGACGACAGTATCGTCTTCCTACTGAGTCCGAATGGGAATTTGCTTGTCGAGCGGGAAAAACGACGCCATTTTACTTTGGTCAGACACTTTCTAAAGAGATAGCCACTTATGACAGTAACCCTGCGTCTATTGGTGGTTACGAAGGTAGTTTGCCGATAACTACTAGAGTCACTCGGACCAAAATAGCGAACGGGTTTGGTTTGTCTGATATGCACGGTAACATCTTTGAATGGTGTGAGGATTGTTGGCACGATACTTACGAATATGCGCCGACTGATGGTAGCGCATGGGTAGATGGTAATAATTCTGACCGTGTTGTTCGTGGTGGTGCATATTATTCGCCGAAAAAAGATTGTCGTTCTGCCTTTCGCTACCATGCCTCTCCAGATGTTGAATATGACGGAGTTGGTCTTCGAGTAGCTTGCAACCCACCGAAAAGCCTCTCAGTGAATCGCTGAAATCGTCTTGTAAACCACTGCCCCCAGCCACAGCTCTAGAAAATTACCAACGATGTCGATACATCTTGATGTTCAGCTGTAGATCTTATCTCGAGTTCTGATTGTTGCCGGCGCTAAAAGTACCTCAGAACGTTAGGGTCAGTCGGTGGCGCTGGTTTTCGCTGCCTGCTGTCGCTGGTGACAGTAATCGGTATCGGAGCAGATCCACATGCGCGATCCCTGATCATCGGTGACGACTTCATCGAGGTAGCTGTCGGTCGCGCCGCAAAACGCACAGGCGGCGTCCCAGGTTTCTACCGTAAAGGGATGGTCGTCAAAGTCGAGGCTCTTAACCGAGGTGTAGGGCGGAATGGCGTAGATGCGTTTTTCGCGGCCCGCCCCAAAGAGCTGGAGCGCCGGGCTCATGTGCAGCTTGGGATTGTCGAAGCGAGGGATGGGACTGGGTTTCATCAAATAGCGATCGCCCACCATCACCGGATAGTCGTAAGCCATCGCAATGTGACCAAACTGGG
>CALDSK010000130.1 GCA_937911865.1 uncultured Synechococcus sp. | reverse complement strand
CACGTGAAAGTAGACATTAGTCATCACAAAAAACGTTAAAAATGGCCAGCCCTGCATGACCATGGTATCACCTCCGCCAATTGGAAGTGTCACCTCTTTTTCTTCACTACCATCAATCTGTTCAGCCGAGAAAGTTTTCAAATAGTCAATACTCTTTTTCAGCCGGTCGATGAGTTCAGCAAATGTAGTTTCCGTATCTTCCATAACAGGAGCTTCGACCCCTGCTAATTGGGCAACGCCTCGCCGAGCAATATCTGAAGCAATCTGCACCTGCTTAGCAAGCGGAAACATATCCGGGTACAGTCGGCTACTGGACAACACCGTCGGCTCTATGCTTTTAGCCTCTGCATGAGCGGCCCCCTTCTCTAAAATGTTCACCAAATTAGTCAGAGTGCGCATTAATGGAGGAACTGAAGCCTGATACATCGAGATAGTCATCGTATTGCTCCTAAAGTCATGAGATAGTCATGAAATCTAGCAACACTATACAGCGCCTAGCCACAAGCAACTCGAATGCTCTCTACATAAACATTTTTGGCTTGAGAAAGCTCAACACTTCAGCAGAATCTGCCGACAGCTCGCGCCACGAGGTCGTGTCAAAAGCTAACTGAACATATCCGCAGGTCGGCACGTTTTCGATGGTGTAGTCGCCTACCCAATTAACAAAATCTGTAATTGCGTTATTGTGGCCCACCACAACAGCCTCTGGTAGCGATTCGTCCAAAGCCTGGCACCAGTTCAGTAGAGCCTCATACTCAAACGTATAGAGAGCCGAATCAATCCGCCACTCTATAGACTTCTCCGAAAGCTGCTTGGCAATCTGTTCTATCGTTGTCTGCGCCCGAACAGCCGGGCTGCAAAACACCTGTTCAAAGTGGCAACCGGCCTTTACTATTTGCCCTGCCATCACCGAGCAAGACTTTAACCCTCGCTGATTGAGTGGCCGATCGATATCAGCGATCGCGCGATCGCGCCAACTAGACTTAGCATGACGGATAAGGTGTAGCTTTTTCATAGCCTAGACTTTTACGACCCATATGACTTAGGTATAACTCAGAAGGCAACATATGTTTTCGGCTTCTATTATATGTTTGCCTTACGGCATGAGAGTCAACCACACACACAGAGTTCAACTAGGCAGAGCAGTCAACCGCATCGGCAGAACAACGTCTTTAATCCGTAGGACATCTGAGTCCCAGACGGAGCTTCCACCTGTTGCGGTGGTTGTTTCTGTAGGACTGGATGCTCAAAATAAGTCAGTAAAATAGCCACATCTTCAGTGACATCATCTAAAAAGGCAGAGACGACACGTCGTTCCGCTCGGCCCTTAATGACGGTATCCATGCGTAAATAGTAACCCTGGTCACCGTCAAGATCTTGTACAACAAAAACTTTTGAATGAATCAGCCGCTGATTGAGCGCGGCTTCATAGCGAAAAACGTCTTCTAAAGAGGCAGACACTTTAGTCGAGAAGCGGTAGATAACCCGAGAAAGAATGCCAGCATTCTCACCACCTGTAATCGCCTGGATACTACAGTCCAGCAGAACACTTTCTTCAGGCAAATTCTTCTGATTCACGGGGGTCTCTCTACCCAGAGGGAAAAAAGTCATCGACCGGTCGGCTTTAGGCTGCATTGCCTCACAGTCGGCCAAGAGATGCTCCTTCATCTGGACGAAGAGGTCTGACATAATCTAAAAACTACTGCTTCAAGAATTTCATATTCACAGCGTGCCCAATCTTTTCCATGACAAAGGCAGCAAGTGGCGAAATATCGAGAAGATCGTCAGTAATAAGGAAAGAGCGCAGCGCTCAAAATGCCGTCATCAGCAATACCAAGCAATATCAACTATTCCTTACTGAAAAATAAATACATAATTTATCAGCAAAATCAGAGTAGCCAGTTGGGCACTCTAATAGATTGGGTTCGCAATGCGATTAAATCTGGTTCGCGATGCGATGCAAAATCTTAAAGAAGTCGCGCTGAATAAAGCGCTGAGTGCTAGCTCTCAAGACAGGAACGTGAGCAAAGACTACGCTCGGTGGTTCATGCTGCGCAAAAGCAGCTTCTAGCACGCTGTAATAGAGATGGTTGCAAACATAGCTTCCCGCGTCATAGCTGATCTGACTCAGCTGCGTTTGATAGATCAACCGCTTTAGATTAAAGGACGTTTGCAACGTTTGCCGTCCTGCTCTTTTAGCCTGTTGCTCCCAAGACAAATAAGCGCGTTTCTCAGCCATACCGCAGCAAACCACAGCACGTGGCTTCTGGCGACGTAGCTCGCTGATCACTTCAATCGGGGCAAGGTCAAAGCTAACCGGCAAATTTCTCAGCAAAATGCTATTAGCAGGCAGTCGTCCTTGAGATTGAAGTGCACAGAGTAGATCGTCTGAAGAGTTCGAGCGTTGATGCGATCGCCAGGTTTGAAAAGAGGTCAGCAGAATGGGAGCTGCAGTCATAGGCGTTGAGCTCAAAGATAAGCAGAGACAGCGTCAATATTGGAATCGATCGCCTTTATACTTTAGAAGGTCTTATGTTAGAAGGCCTTACTGTAAAAGGCTAAAGAGGCAGGTTTACTATGACGACTATCGCAGTTATCGACTACGACATGGGCAATCTGCACTCCGCCTGCAAAGGACTCGAAACAGCCGGCGCGACTACGCTCATCACAGACAACGTAGCCGACATTGAAAAGGCTGACGGTGTGGTCTTGCCAGGCGTTGGTGCTTTTGACCCGGCGATGGAACACCTGCGATCGCGCAACCTGATCGAACCCATTCGCCGCATTGCGCTGAGCGGCAAGCCTTTTCTCGGCATTTGTGTAGGCATGCAGGTTTTATTCGAAGGCAGCGAAGAAGGCTCCGAGGCAGGCCTTGGCATCTTTCCCGGCTTCATCCGCAGGTTTCAACCAGAAGTTGGTATCACCATTCCACACATGGGCTGGAACCAGCTGAAGTTAATTCAACCCAACCTTCCCCTATGGCAAAACATTGAGCCCGACACCTGGGTGTACTTCGTGCATTCTTACTACGCCGCGCCGAGCGATTTAGCACTCAACGCAGCCACCATCACCCACGGCACCCAAACCATAACCGCAGCAGTTGCCAAAAATAACTTGATGGCCGTACAGTTCCACCCAGAAAAATCTTCTTTAGCCGGGCTGCAAGTCTTAAGTAACTTTGTCAGCTATGTCAGAGAGACGCAGCTGGAGACGCAGCTGGTTGCGCCCTAACGCTGCTCACTAACTAAATGAAACCCTACCAAAAAGTCCCCATCAATGACTGTGGCGAAGCTCTTTTACCCATTCCGCTAGAGCGCTTCGCGGTGGTTGCGCCACATCCATACGCAGCGCTAGGCGCACCCTATGGCGATCGCTCTCCTTATTTCTTACGAGAAAGCGTACTCACCCAGCTTGCACAAGCGCAAACAGCGCTACAGGCCAAGCAGCCTGGCTGGCTATTGCAAATTTTCGATGCCTATCGCCCCATTCCAGTGCAGCAGTTCATGGTGGACTACACCTTTGAGCAGCTCGCCAAAGAAGCAGGCCTAGACCCCAAAAGCATGCCAGAGCAGGCGCGAGCACATATTCATGCCCAAGTCATTCAATTCTGGGCGGTGCCTAGCCCCAATCCCAACACACCGCCGCCCCACAGTACGGGTGCTGCCATCGATCTCACGCTCTGTGATGCTAATGGCAGCGCAGTAGAAATGGGGTCTCCTATCGATGAATTATCACCTCGCTCCTATCCAAATCATTTTGCCAATAGCGCCGAGCCACAGACACAAAAAGCCCACCACAATCGCAGCTTGCTCGCTGAGGTTATGGTAGGCGCAGGTTTTTGTCAACATTCAAATGAATGGTGGCACTTTTCGCTCTACGACCAGATGTGGGCTTTGCAACAGGGCGAAGGTGCAATCGCTCGCTATGGAAGCATCTAGGGAAAGCCCACAAGCAGAACCTTTCACAGGCATGCTGCATAAAGAAATAACCTATGCAAGCGCTGCCGCCAAATCCTTCTCCAGCTTCAGGCAGTTGCGATCGCCACCCACATGTAGCTGATACTCCACCCGGTCCATAATCCGATGCAAAATCAGCCAGCCATAGCCGCCCTCTTGAAAGTCAGAAGGCGACGGCGCAGAATAGCTATCCAATTTAAAGCCCTCGCCTTGATCCCATACCTCCAAAGAAAGATTGTTGTCTTCTAGCTCTATGCGAATCAGTACAGGCAGCTCAGGCTGCTCGTTGTGCGCATGGCGAACAATATTGGAATACACTTCTACCACTACCAAGCGCAGCCGCTTTTCCACCTGAGCCCAATCAATATCCTGGTCAACTTCTAGCTGCAAAGACTCTAGCAACCAGTGCTCGACCACTTCCATAAACTTAAGGTCGCTGGGCACGGATAGTTCGGTTTTCAACATGACGTCACCTCCAGTGACAAGATGGTTTGATCGTCTTCCTGTTCGCCCTCGGGCAGGTGAATGTAAGAGAGTAAATTATCTAGATTCAGCTCAGCGGGCTGGCGCTGCAAGAAATCCCAGAGGCCTTCCTGGTTAAGCATTGCACAACCATCGCTATTTTGAGAGCTCGGTACAGTCGCTTCAGTAATACCATCGCTAGTGAGTAAAACAACATCACCATCTGCCAGCTGTAGCTCACCTGACGCGGCCCTCCACTTTGGTAAAATACCCAGCGGCACACCTCTCACATCCAGATAAGTCGGCTGAACCAATGAATTGTCTTTCAAACTACTCCGCTGACCACTCTGCTGCTGGGCCACTATCTCTTTATGAGACCAAACAACCGGGTAAACATGCCCCGCGTTAGCGTATACCAGCTGTCCGGTAGACTCGCTGTAGCGAATCAAAGCCATTGTGATAAAGCAGTTATTACTCATCAAGTCGTCAGACAAACTGTGATTCAGATTACTCATCACCTTTTCTGGATCGGGTGACTTTTCCTGAGCGAGCTCTCGGCGAAGAACTGAAATAGCACTGGCCATAAATAGAGCAGCCGGAACACCTTTACCAGAGACATCGCCCACCGCCAGCCAAATATCTCCTTGAGGATGCATAAAGACTTCAAAAAAGTCTCCACCCACTTCTCTAGCAGGCTGACAGCGGGCCTGAATTTTCAGTCCAGGTGTTTCTGGCCAGCTTTGATGCAAGAGATTGCTTTGAATTTGCCTGGCAACTTCTAGCTCAGCGCGCATCTTGGTCGACTGTCTTTGAAGCTGCTGATAAAGCTTGGCATGTAAGATGGCTAGCGCCACTTGGTCAGATACGTTCTCTAACAAATCAATCGTGCTAGACGCCCACCGCTCGTCAGTCGTTCTCTTATAGAGACAGACAGTAGCGATAGTCATATCTTGATCAAGAAAAGGAACCACAATTCTGATAACAGACGCACCGCCTATTTCTACAAATTCTGAGGTGATGTTCAAGTTAGTCGGAATTGGCGGCAGCTTTTCATTCAAAAAGGATAGAGGGCAGCTGAGAAAAGTCTCCAAACTATCTTCTACGCTGCTTTCTAAGCCATCTGTTGTTTGGTTGGGTTCATCACTAGGTTTATCGCTGATGGGACAGTAGGTAGGAAACGGTTGATCGCTGCTAATATCAGGAGAATTTTCAGCAGGATAGAGAATAGCAAAATCTGTTTCAAAAGACTGACCTAAAGCATTGACAACCGTTTGAAGCGTATTGTCATAGTCCAACGAACCCCGCACCGCCGCCATAATGTTGTTACTGACTGATTCTTGACTGAGCGCTCGACTTAGAGCAAAGGTTCGCTTTTTAATCACGCCATAGGTTTCAGCAGCTTGAGCAACCACCTCTTTTAGCTTTTTAGGGTTCCAGGGCTTAGTAATGTATTTGAATACTTTGCCTGAGTTAATCGCAGAGACCAAATCTTCCACATCGGTGTACCCCGTTAAAACCATGCGAATGGTATCTGGAAAGCGCTCTACTGTTTTACTGAGGAACTCAGTGCCATTCATCTTTGGCATACGCTGATCAGAGATGATAATAGCCATCTCCCCCTGAGCGTCTAAAATCTGCAAAGCTTCCGCCCCACTTTTGGCCTTAAAGACGCGAAAGTCTCGGCGAAAGGTTCGGTATAGCAGATCTAAATTATCGGGCTCATCATCAACGACAAGCAGCTTTAGTTTTTCTTCCATTCTAGGTTCTTCAGCGGTTGCCTATAAGGGTTGACCAAGCTCAGCTTCAGACATCTCACTCAAAACATCTTGCGTCAGATGCCTCATCTCAGATATCTCAACAGATATTTCACAGGGCTGTCTGGGCCAATTGGTCATCAGTGGGCTCTATGCTTAATGTGCCCCTCACTCACCTTTGGCTAGCGGTCTACATAATTCAACGGAGCTGACTTCCGCAGTGTGCGGGCACACTCTCTCTATAACAGCGCTAATTCCATATAGCGCCAACTCGTTAGCAGGAGATAAAAACGCAATGGCTCGCTTCCGGTTTAGTTTAATCGCTACTACACTGCTGCTGTCGGGCGGATTAATCTCAGGTGCATGGCTCTTTAGCGAACGCCCTGCCTATGCCCAAAGAACGACCATTTTTGACCTCAATCAGGCCATTTGCGCCAACAAATGGACCGAGGCAATTGGGATTACGGGCAGACTCATTGCCCACGAAGAAACAACAGATTTAGATCGTCAGTCTTTACTCTCTCTGCGGCGACAGTTGGAGTATTACCGAGCAGATGAAACCATTATCAGCAGCTCGCAGGCGTGCAATCTCACAGATCCCTATCTGTTGACGGCACTGCCCACGCCAGAATCTGGCCCCCAAGAGGCTTTAGGTTGGAATGCGGCAGTTGCAGAAGCTACAGGCAATCAGTATTCTCGTCAGCTGGTCACTGAATCGCCCCGGCTAGCGCTACCGGTCAATATTGACTACCGAGATGGGCTAACACCTGCTCAGCCGGTAGAGTTAGAGCGTGGTATGAATGTTGTTTCTGGCCATGTCGGTGCAGGGCACCAGGTATACGGGTTTATCGCAGGCATGGGCGATCGCATCGACATCAACGTAGAAGTCACGCAGGTGATGACTGGCAGCCTGTACACCAGTGATGACTCCCAGCTATTTGTATTCGACCGTGAGGGGGCGTTACTCGCCTCATCCGACGACAGTCATGGCAACCAGTCGAGCGTCAGCGGCTGGGTGGCCCCCAAGACAGATATTTACTTTGCGGTCGTCACCAGCTACAACAACGATCCGATTTTCAATCAAGACAATCGGCTAACAGGTTGGAGAGATAACGGCGGCGGGCGGTTTGACTATACGCTCAGCATCGCTGGGGCAACACCGACCAGTGCATTAGTTCGATGAGATAGGGTCCGATGAGATAGGGTCAGAACTATCGGCACGATAAGATACATCTGGCCATACCTTATGGTCGGATTTTTCTGTACTATTCTTGGGGACAGCTGCTTACCGGGGTTCCTTGAATACTGCTATGAATAT
Organism: uncultured Synechococcus sp.; assembly: GCA_937911865.1. Taxonomy (GTDB): domain Bacteria; phylum Cyanobacteriota; class Cyanobacteriia; order Phormidesmidales; family Phormidesmidaceae; genus Phormidesmis. The sequence goes on along the minus strand of CALDSK010000130.1, from coordinate 36,385 downwards.
CGCAGAGTTAATCGCTACGTTTGAGCGTTGGGCTAACCCTCAATGGCAGGAAAAGTGGGACAACTGCGGCTGGCAGGTAGAGCCGGGCGTTTTATCTCACGCACCTGGAGTGCTAGTATGCTTGACGCCCACACTAGCAGTGATGGAAGAAGCGATCACCCTTCGGTCTCAAGGCACACCTATCAACCTAATTTTTGCCCATCATCCGCTGATTTTTGGTAGGCTCTCGTCGGTGGAATGCGGTGATAGCGTAGGCGATATGGTGAGGCTAGCGATCGCCCACAACATTGGTATCTATACAGCCCACACCAACTTTGACCAAGCAGCTAACGGCACAGCAGATGTTCTCGCTCAGCTGCTGAACTTACAGGCTGTCTCGCCGGTAGAAGCCACAGCCCCCGATACCGACCCAGCAAGAGGCTACGGACGAGTTGGAGACTTGCCCACAGCTCAACCTTTAAAGTCACTTTTACACACGATTCAAACGATGCTTTCACCGCCTCGTTTGCTGCACTCACCCACCACCAATTTGCAGCATTCGGTGCGTCGAGTAGCCGTACTTGGCGGCTCCGGCGCAGGCTACCTTTCAGCAGTCGCTAAAACAGGCGCACAGGTCTACCTCACCGCTGACTGCAAGTTTCATCAGTTTCAAGAGAGCCGTGATCGGGGAATTGTACTGGTAGACGCCGGGCATTACCCCACAGAAAGGCCCGCGTGCGATCGCCTAGTAGAGTGGCTTGTCGCGCAAGGCGTTGAATGGGCCCAGCTCAGTCAACACGATGAAGATTTTCGCCAGTTCCTATAGCGTCATGGCCTGCAGAATCAACCCGTCAGGTCAACCCGCAAGGTCAACCCGTCATGCTCTTATCCAACTTCTATCATGTGGGCCGCTTTGTCTTCAGCTTCTTCTTTTAAGGCCTTGTCCAAATGGCTGACGTAGTATTCCATGTTGTGGTCTGTAATCATATCGAATCCGGCACCCGACACGCCTTTGATCAATCCCCAGCTGCTGTCGATAATACGACTTACTAGCTTAGACTTGGACATAATAGTGCCTGCGGCATCGAAGTACTTAATGGTGCCGATGTGGCCATAAAGCCGAGTCGGATTCCAGATAGAGAACGGCGGCGGCACGTGAGGCACGATGTCATTGTTGTTGACAAAGCGAAAGACTTTTCCTTTGGTGTGAGTATTCAGCTGGTTAACGAAGGTGCGATCGCCCACCCTCGGCTGGCCGAAAGTATATACGCCCGCTACGTTGATACCATTATCTGACAGTGCTGCCGCGGCCATCGTAGCCAGTGCGCCCCCTAGACTATGCCCAGTAATATAGAGCGGCGGCAAATCTTCTCCGCGATCAAAAGCATCTTCTCTCCAACGACCGATCTGTGAAAGCACGGCTCTTTCAATACTTGCCCACGCCAAGAAAAATCCCGTATGCACTCTGCCCTTGTAAGAGGAGAGAGTAGTAATGCCATCTTTGCGAATGGTGAAATTTCGCAGCTGCGTCGTGACGTTAGTGAGCCAATCTTTGGGCTCTTGGCTACCGCGAAAAGCAAGCACCATAAAAGATTCTGTGCGAAACATGTATGCCTGCGTATCGCGCCCTTTGTTGTTGAAATAGCGAAAGTTGTGGCGAATAAAGCTATTTTTTCTCTGACTGTGATGTTTTTTGCGATCGCGCTGCTGCATCAATTCATCTAGCAGTGGCTCAGACTCAGCCAGGCTGTCCTGCTGCGGACGAAGACTGCTGTGCTCGATCAACGTTTTGCCCCAGCGTTCAACAACTTCTGCAACAAACTGTTTATCTTGGTAGGCCAGATAAGAGGCTTTAGCGAGTGTAAGCGCCACTCTAGTATCGAATTTTGGTGCTATGTCTAGCGCAATTAAATCATTGTCCCGATATGGCGAAGGCAAGATGCGATAGCCGAATCGCTCGAACAGCTTTTGTACACCGAAAAAGCCGCTGTGGTGAATGTAGCTATAGAGAGCATCGTACACCTTAGAAGCACCTGGCCTACGGTATGCCGGATCGCCAATCAGCTTAATCCAATAGTTTAGCCAGGGCTCCAACTCTTTAGCGGTAAAAAAGCCTGATTCTATAAAATAGCCAAAATGCTCTAGGCCGTTGAGCATTTTATTAAACCAGTCGCGCAGTGCAGTTTCAATTCGATAGCGGCGCAGATCCGCAGGGTCAAGATCGTTATGGTCTTGCTGGTAGTCTAGTTGCCGTTTAGCTCGCACTCTTTGATCGTGTTTTGCCAGCGCGCTACACAGTAAATCATCGGTCACATGAAATGAAAAAGACTGATCGCCCATAGACTCACCGCTCGCGGCAGCAAGCAGTTGATAGTCGCGGTACTCTTCAAAATCCAGAATTTTTAGCGCGTTATAAATCTCCGGATCTTGCTCAAATTCTTTGATGGCGCGTCGCAAAAATTCAATATGCTGCCACTGCTGCTGCTGAACATACTGATAAACGCCCCAGCTAATCGCACCGCTGGTGAGCAAGAAGCCTAGAATCAATAGCCACTGAGCACCGCCAACTTGAGTCACCTCAACGCCGAGAGAAGCGGCTGTACCGTCCATATCGCCTTCGTCTGCCAGAGCAGCAGAGTCTAGAGGACTAACCATCACTTGGGGAATCGCCGCCTGGCTCGGCTGAGCGATACACAGACTAGCGGCTATTGCAGTAAGACCAATGAAACGATGCATATGTAAATCTGTACAGAACTGAGAAAAAACCATATCGCTCAGCAGAGCCGCAGCTTGAAGCAAGTCCGAAAGCAAGTCCGTTTGATGAATGCCTTGAGCGTACCCACATCGCTACGTTCACTACAGTGTGCCAATTAATTTTTTGTCAAGAATGGCCGTTTAATATGAGGGCACAAACAAGGCGACCAACATTACAGTAAATCTCGATTTATGCTAAAACGTGTGAACCAATAAGAGGTCCATTCTTATTGAGCAGGATCTGAATTTAAGATTCTGAACATGTAAGCTCAGAAAATGGCTGGAGACCGATAAGATGTTCAAAGTAATGAACCCTTCGTCGGTTGGTCAGTCCGTTTGTAGGCCGGTGCAAACTACATGCCAACTACATCAGACGATCGGTGCAAGATACACCATACAAATAACACCACTACAACACCATTGGAGAGAGCGAGATGCGGGCTTGGTTAAAGCTTGGCGCTGTATTAATAACGACAGGTTTAGTAACTGCCGCTAGCTGGAGCATCGGCCACTTTGCTGCTGAAGCCAACACGCTAGTTGATGAAGAAGGCGAGCTGCTTTCTGGAGACGCCGTCTTAGATGATGGCAGTCTGTACGATCAGTACACGTTTACCGGCAATGATGGGCAATACGTCACAATTTCTCTAGAAAGTGACGATTTTGACCCCTATCTGATTTTGCTAGATCCAAACGGACAGCGAATTAGCGAAAATGACGACGTCAGCCGAGTCAATCGTAACTCTCGGCTGATTGTGGCCCTTCCGGCCACTGGCATGTATACCGCTGTAGCCAACAGCTATGAGTCGGGGAAAAACGGTGAGTATGAGATCAAAATAGCAGTGGCTAGCAATCGTCGTGGTCTGTCTGAGTCGCTGGCTATGACCGCTGTACCCGACAGTACCGCTGCCTGTAGCGATGCAATCGCCGCCATGGCCATCGATCTGGAATCTGGCCGAGAGGTCAGTGCCTGGGTCAGCGCGCTACCCCTAGAAAATGTATATTCTCGGGTGCCCGACTTACGCCCCAACGGTGTCAACGTTGACCTGCGGGGCGATGCAGCAATGACGGTAATGTCTTCTCCTCAGTTGCTCACGCAGCACAGCGCCCGCATCGTAGAAGTCTGTGGCTCTGTGGGCGCTGTGGTCTTTGATGCGGATACAGAAGGATACGAACGGACGTTTGGATTTGTACCCACTGCGCTATCTCGCGCCGCGCAGGGTGAGGCAGCAGGCGAACGGGTACAGTCGTTCAACTGTGCCCGCGTAGAAGATCGAGGTGAACTACTCTCTTGGGGGGAGCAGTTCTGTTCGTCAGCGCCCTAATATTGGCGTCGGTCCGGCATCCGGTTTATCGACTTAGATCTAAAGAATGGCTAGGCTGTGGCACAATTGCCACAGCTATTTTTTTCGCCTAACGGCCCAGAGCGCTGTGGATGTGCCCACGAACAACGTACCTGCCGACGCTAATGTAACTGATGCGAATGAAGCATCCAGTGCGATCGCCTCTGGTGAAATCAGTACGGGTGCAATGACAGCCAGTGAGGTAGAACGCCTGTCAGCCGCTCAGCTTAGGAGCATCAAAGCGCAGCTGGATTTGGTGCTGATGGCAGTCGAAGCGCTCACCAATATCGGCTCGGACGCGGTACTTGCAGCCGCTAAAACGCTGAATCTCTCTAAAACCTTGTCCGATCGAGTGGGGCTCTGGCGACTGCGCCAGTCGAGCCCACTGCGTAAGGGACAGGGCCGTAAAAAGCTGGATATTGAAGAAGCCAGGGCACTGGTACTGGTTGTATGCCATTTAGCCCGTGAACACCACCCATCTATTCGGCAGGCAGTTGCCAGACTAGAGCAGCTGAGCGCAGCCGGAGAACCGCCGCATCGGGCAGCTGTACTGGGCGACTACCTAGATAACTTTAATAATATGTACTGCGATCGCATGGCCGATCCAGACCTACCGACTGAGCTGCTCACCCAGCTTTCTCTGCGGCTACTGATTGATTTACTGTTCTATAGCGCGCCGGGCGGTGAGCGACAGCTATGGCTAGCGCTGATCGACAGAGCTGAGCCCTCAGGGGCTTAATTGGAGGCTTCGTTATTCATTAAGCGATAGCTCATTTCGCACACGGACTCAACTACTAGCAGCGAAACACCCCATCACCCAACTATCAGCCGCCGAGCGACAATAATTGTCCATTATCAACTGACATCACCTGAGATAATAGTGAGGTTGATGGTTTAAACGCGAATATGACTGCCCCGCCTGCTGCAGAACTCAAAAAAGACCTGAAAAAAACTAATCTTTATCTCGTCGGTATGATGGGCGCGGGTAAAACGACGATTGGCCGAAAGCTTGCCAATCGCCTGGGCTATCACTTTTTTGATACGGATGCGTTGATTGAGCAATCGACCGGGCAAAAGGTCAGTGCGCTATTTGACAGCGAGGGCGAAGCTGGCTTTAGAAAAATAGAAACGCAGGTGCTTGCGCAAGTGGCCAGCCACACCAATCTCGTCGTGGCGACCGGAGGTGGCATTGTCACGCAGCAGATGAACTGGAGCTACTTACACCATGGGCTGGTGCTATGGCTAGATACACCGCTGCCAGTCCTTGTGTCTCGGCTGTCGAAAGATACGACCCGGCCGCTGCTCAAAGATGTGGATCTATCGACGAAGCTAAAATCCCTGCTAGCTGAGCGCAGTGAGCGCTACGCCCAAGCGGATATTCGAATTCCTTATGAGGGAAAGTCAGTCGGTAAAACGTGCGATCGCATTCTACTCGCCATACAAAACCAGCTCCGACCCGAGCCTCAGCTCGCCGCTGACCAAATCAAAATTAGTCAGACCTCCATTAATCCAGCCAATCCAGCGATTTCCAATGGATAAACCAATGCGTCCTTTGGTCTGTATAGGCTCTGTAGCAGTCTCTCTCAACGGGACCTATCACTCAGTAAACAGCGCGTATTTTCCCTTCTCCTCTTCATTCAATTCCTATGGCCTCTATCGCAGAAAACGCTCAGCCAGATCCCACCTTTCAAAAATCAGAAGAAGCGCGCGTCCGCATTCTTAGCGAAGCGCTGCCTTACATTCAACAGTTTCAAGGCCGCACAGTCGTGGTGAAATACGGCGGGGCCGCTATGAAAGACAGCGACCTGAAGGCTAATGTCATCCGCGATGTCGTTTTTATGGCCAGTGTAGGGATACGCCCGGTAATCGTGCATGGCGGCGGTCCAGAAATTAACAACTGGCTAGGCAAGCTCAACATTAAGCCTCAGTTCAAAGACGGGCTGCGAGTAACCAGCGCCGAGACTATGGACGTGGTGGAAATGGTGCTAGTTGGCAGGGTGAATAAGGAGCTAGTAGCCCTGATCAATCAGGCGGGCGGCTCGGCAGTGGGTCTGTGCGGAAAAGACGGCAGTTTGGTCACGGCCCGTCCTCGTGCCGCTCAGTCGGACATTGGCTTTGTAGGAGAGGTGAGCAACGTTAAACCGGATTTGGTGCGATCGCTCGTAGAAGCAGGCTACATTCCCGTAATTTCCAGCGTAGCCGCAGACGAAACGGGCCAGGCATACAACATCAATGCCGATACGGTAGCGGGGGAATTAGCCGCTGCGCTCAGCGCCGAAAAGCTAATTTTGCTAACCGACACACCCGGCATCATGCGTGACTTTCACGATCCAACGACGCTTATTAACAAGCTAGATATTCAGCAGGCCCGGAATTTAATCTCAGACGGCGTCGTTGCTGGCGGCATGATTCCCAAAGTCACCTGCTGCGTTCAGTCCCTGGCTCAAGGTGTGAAAGCCGCTCATATTCTAGATGGCCGAAGGCCACACGCCTTGCTGCTAGAGATTTTTTCAGATATGGGCATTGGCACCATGATGGTAGCCTCTAGCTTTACCACCGCCCGCTAGGCGCACCTTCGATCTCACCGTTGTTAATCTCACCCTTGATCGCATTGAACTTAGCCACCAGATCTGCTGAGATGTTATCTGCAAGACCAAGCCGTGTGTGTCTAGAATGGTAGCCTGATTACAGTTTTAGAGATAGGCCTATATGCATCGGCTTTTATCAGGTGCACTGTCTGTTGAGACCCTTACCATTCCGATTCGTGGCTTGCCTGCACGGCTCGCTGGCAGCGTTATAGTACAGCTCTCAGATTTTCATTTTGATGGGGTCCGCCTATCCGACTCACTGCTGGCAAAAACAATCGAGCGAGTTGAAGCCATTAACCCTGATTTAATTGCGCTCACTGGAGACTTTGTAACAGACGATCCGCAGCCGATTTATGAGCTAGCCAGACGGATTAAGCAATTGCCAAGTCGATATGGTGCGATCGCAGTCCTTGGCAATCACGATATTCAGGTGCCTGGCGCTCAAGCAATCGTCACCGAAGCATTAGAGCAAGCCAACATTCCAGTGCTGTGGAATCAAGTTATCAAGCCCTTTGGAGACGGCTTTCCCGTCATCGGCTTTGCCGACTACTGGTCTAAAGAATTTGATCCGCAGGAGCTAAATCAAATAGATCCCGCTGTGCCTCGTCTGGTGCTCTCTCACAACCCAGATACAGCCGCACTGCTCGCTGACTGGCGAGTAGATTTACAGCTGTCGGGCCATACCCACGGCGGACAGGTATATATTCCGGGGCTAGGAACAGGCCCCGAAGTCTGGCAAAAGATCCGACGCGGCGTGCCCAGAATCATTCGTAACCAGATTCCATTTTTAAGCGATCGCTGCTTTCGAGTCGTACGTCACTGGCAATGGTGCCGAGGCTTGCACTGGGTGGGTGACAACCAGCTATATGTCAACCGCGGACTAGGCACTTACTTTCCCGGGCGCTTCTTATGTTCTCCAGAGCTAACGGTACTCACACTAGTGCCAGCCTAAGCTATCCATTTATCGGCTTTACCTTGGCACGATGAAGCAGCTTGCCCTCACATCGGCTACCCGTGTGAGTCACTCGGACCAGATCACCCGGCGCTGCCGCCCCTTCAGTCAGCTGTTGATACTGTGGGTTGTAAGGCACCTGTTCATCAACAGCTGCAATAGGTTCAACGCCCCACTCGCGCATCAGTTGCTCTACTGGGCGAACAAAGGGAAGGATTTTAGCAGCAGATAGCGCATCTCCTTTTTCCTGCGCCCGTTTAGCGATAGTCGGCCATTGAATTAACCAGGTTTCAAGCGTCTGAAGCGCGTCAGATTTTATGGAAGTAGAGGTGATAGCAGTAGAGGTAATAGCAGTAGCCACTTCACTGGGATCAGAGTCTTCGCTGTTCGCACGAGCGGTCTGACTATCGCCTCCTGAAAATGTCTGCCAGAGGGTAGGCAAGTCGACATCCAAAGCCTGTGCAATTTGACGCAGGGGCATAACACGCATCTTTTCAATATTGCCGCTACGAAGCTGCTGCACTTGCCATCGTGAAACGCCAGCTTGCTCAGCTAAATCGCGATAGCTTGAAATATTAGCGGCCTGCATCAGCGCTCTGAGCTTTGTGATAGAAAGGCTGTCCATAAGCCTCAGGCAAGATGCATTTTGAGAACAGATTTAGGCGCTCGGCGAACGCGCGCCAGAATCGTTTGATGCCCCAAATGCTGACAGGCTTCGTAGCGATGACAGCCAGAGAACCCGTAATATTCACCCTCCACTTCCAAAATATCGATAGGTTCTTGTAAACCGATTTCTTGAATAGAGATCATCAGTGCTTTTACTTTATCTGGATCGTTTTTCCGATACAGAGGGCGTTTGATTTGCGCGATTGGAATTTCTTTGGTTTGAACCATGACAGCTTACCTCTGGTCTATTTGCGAACCGAAAAAAGAGCCGTTCAGCCAGGCTTTGAGTCTATTTTCTCTATTTCTATTTTAAAGGTGTGTTTGCAGAACTGACGCTATTTTATGTGGCTATGTCGTCAGCACAGGCTGCCTGGAACTTCGCAACACTACAGATAAACGAGTATAGGATAGGGGTATCGAGTCTTTTCTCGCGGCTGCGTGGATTCTTTCAAATTAGTTTAAAGAAATTTGATGCGATAGCACAGGGTTCACCAAATCTGGGCTGAATAAATAAATAGTTGGGCCAGTAGGGTGTATTGGCTGATTGGATTGAAGTTCTGTTGGCAAGTTTTTTGCCTATATTTTTTGCCTACATGTGGTCGCTATGAACCGTTTGAGCGCTAATTTGAATAGGTCATTCTTGGATGCAGCTTTTCTAAACCGGTCATTTCTGAACCGGTCATTTCTCGGCAAACGCTCAAACAAGAGAATGATACAGCGAGCTTTGAAGCCACTTTTAAGGCCGCCTTTAAAGCCACTGAGTATTAGTCTGTTTACAGCTGTCGTAGGCATGGCTGCCCTAGAAGCTGTCACATCACCGCGACTCGTTCAAGCGCAGTCAGCTTCTCGCAATCCTGAGATTAAAGTGGGCATTGTTCAGCGTTTTGGCGACGAGAAAAATGACAACATCACGTTAGGCCCATTAGCTGGGGATCAGCTCACAGTTAGCTTTAAGACCGGTGACCAGACGCAGACCATTACCACTAATCGCCTACAGATTGACATCACAATGGAGCCTTTAGAAGTGCCACAGCTGCAAGAGTGGGTGGTGCTGAGCACTCACCGGAGCTTCGAGAGTGCAGAGGCTAGTGCTAAGCGCTGGCAAGAAGCGGGGATTGACGCAGAGATTGCCCAGCCGAATGCCTGGCAGGTCTGGGCGAAAAGAGAAGATTACAGTGTTCCCTTGCTGCGGCGACTGCTGGTAGAGAACCTTCACGAGGGTGGACATACAGACGCGTTTATTGATAGCCGAGTCGTCACTGAGGTGCCGAAGGTTGCGTTTACGGCCAATGGCTATCGGTACGCGCGTGATGAGTTTACGATTACCAGTGCAAACCGACGAATTCAGATGTCTGAGGGCGATCGCACTCGCTTCCGCGATTTGTTTGCAGGCGATATGACCATTCAGCGAAATGCCTACGGAGACTACACGCTGGTAAACCAGGTACCGATAGAACAATACCTGCGCGGGGTAGTACCGCACGAGATTGGAGCAGGTGCTCCTCGCAGTGCCATTGAAGCGCAAGCGGTTTTAGCCCGGACCTACGCACTAAGAAATTTACGGCGATTTGCGATTGATGACTACGAGCTTTGCGCCGATACGCAGTGCCAGGTGTACTTTGGCCTAGCCGATACAGATCCAGGCAGTGATGCGGCGATCGCCGCCACCGCTGGCCAGGTTCTGACCTACAACAATGAGCTAGTAGACGCATTGTATTCTTCAACCTCGGGCGGCATATCCGCTCGTTTCACAGACGTGTGGAATGGGGACGATAGGCCCTATCTAAAGCCGCAAGTTGACTCATTGCACTCAAAGTGGGACCTAGCCGCAAAGCCACTGTCAGACGAAGCTCATTTCCGTGAGTTTATCTCGCTAAATAACGGATTTAACGAAGACGGCTGGCCAGCGTTTCGATGGAATCGAACGGCGACGCTGGCACAGATGGACGAAATACTGAAGCGATATTTAAACAATCGTCAGCATCCGTTAGCCAACTATAATCAGCTGTTGGCGCTAACGGTCGTAGAGCGAGCAGAATCTGGCCGGGTACAAAAGCTAACCGTGAAAACAGATTTGGGATCTTTTGATCTGATTAAAGACGAATCGGTCAAAGCGCTGGTCCCGCCAAGAAGTTTGTTGTTCTATGTAGAACCGATTATGATGGTGCCAGAAACGCCACCAGGGACGTCACCAGCATCAGAGAATCAACAAACAGAAGCAGCAGCTGAAACTAATAAATCAGAAACAAACGAATCGAAAACAAACGAATCGGAAACGAACGGATTAGCAGCGCCCTCAAAAAAAGAAACTCCTGATACAGATTCAGCCACTGAAGAGACCGCTAAGCCTGTATTAACCGGCTTTCGCTTCGTCGGAGGCGGATTTGGTCACGGTGTAGGCATGAGTCAAACAGGCGCTTACAACCTGGGTAAGCAGGGATATTCTCACAAGGAGATTTTAGAGTTTTACTATCCAGGGACCTCGCTACAGCCTATCAGCGAGTCAATTACTTTTTGGAATGAGGATTAGAAAATAAGGAAAAATCAGGACAGGGCAAGCGATGGAGAGTTCCGACCGGGGCTCTCTATTTTTTTTAGAATTACGTTTAAACGGAGTTCTCTTTTGGTAAATACTCTTTTCAAAAGATAAAAATTGTATAGAAGTTAGGATGCGATCGCCCTTTGTCATGAATACTTAAGATGTACCGCTAGCAAAATCGTGACTGTCGCTGAGAATCGACACTTGAAAGAACAGTTTAGTCAGGTGAAACAAAATTTTGTTCTGCCTGAAAACAACGTTTGTACTGAGTAAAGGAACAAAGCACATGAACCCCGTGGTATTTCAAAACATCTTAGTGGCAATAGACGAATCCGACGTGAGCCAGGCGGCTTTTGAAAAAGCGCTGATGCTCGCCAAAGCTCTGGGATCCAAGCTTCTGCTCGTCCATGTTGTCAGTACTGCTGATAACGCATCAGGCCAGATCTTTCACGATCGCCCTGAGTCCGAGTGGAGAGACTATGCAGCGCATCACGAAGCACGGCTACAACAAAAAGTACTAGACGCTGAAAACGCAGGCGTCACCGCTAGCTACGTTCAAACCCACGGCATTGCAGGTGCAGCTATCTGCTACATAGCGCTTAAGCACAACATCAATTTGCTTGTAGTGGGCACCCACCGTCGTCACGGGCTCTCAACCCTCACCGCAGGCAGCACTAGCTGCTACGTCAACCGCCATGCCCACTGCCCTGTTTTAATGGTGCATTCCACCACAGAAACAGAAACCGCTCATCAACAAACTCCCCCACAACCCATTCCGCCTTATTTCTCCGCCGTATATTTCTTTAAAATTCTCCAACCAAAAAAACCTTTGCTTGCTCCCCCCTACTTAAGACGCCCAAATGCATTCGGACGCCGCAAACTCTGTTGGCTTAGCACTTGCACTCTTACAGCCTTCTACACTCTTAAAGCCTTCTAAGCTGCGCTCACGGCCTGCCCTCTAATCACCCGCTGTCCGCGCAGTAGTCCTCGCGTTTCTGTCACTACCGTACACTGGCCTTTTTGCTCACCAGGTGAGTCACTGCGCTCATAGTTCACGACGACCCAGTCGTGTGTCTTATTCAGGTCGTGGGCTCTCGCTGTGTTGGAATACAACACATTAAAGGTCCAGCCGTCTTTTTTCAGCTGCATTACTGGCAGCCATGGTTTACCTTCCGGATTAAACCGCTTGGGGGTGACCATCCGCAGCTGCCCTGCTTTTGCCAAATATCGATATTGAGCATCGACCTCTAGCAGTAAGTTTGCGGCAGGTGCGTAGTCGTGAGTACGGTTATGAGTATGGTCGTGAGCGATCGCACCAGAGCTAGTCTGCCAACGACTCGGACGCGGTAAGGGCGGCTTCTCAGCTCGCTGACGCTGTTCTCGTCGCTCTCGCCCCTGGGGCTTCTCGTCTAGCAGCGTCTTCAGCGAGCTGCGCACTAGCGTAATACGCTCCGATCCGAACCCTGGCACCTGGCTAAGCGTGCCATTCTGCGCGGCCTGCTCTAGCTCGACTAAAGAGCGCAAACCCAGCCCCCTATACAACCTTCGAGCCAGTACATGACCAATGCCCGGTATCGTCGTAAACAAATCCTCTGGAGAAACCTCTATCAAGAGGCGTTGCAGCAGGGCCAAATTCCCTGTTTCGGCTAGCTCTTTTATAGATTGTGCAAGCCGCTGACCAATGTAGGGAATTTTCTCTAGCCCGGCCGTTCCCTGCGCTTCGAAAATGTCCACAACAGGACGATTTTCGAAGCGCACCGCCGCCGCGCCCTTTCGATAGGCACGAATGCGATAGTAATCATCTCCCTGTGCTTCTAGCAGGTCTGAAACCTGCTCAAAAACATTGGCAATATCATCGTTAGAAAGCGAAAAAAGCTGTCTAAAAGTGCGGGGGAACAAAGTTGTTTGAATCATGGCTAAAGGCTTCTGCTGACAGTGCTTTCATCTGCGTCTAGAGCTCTCTCTATTATCCAACATTTAAACGAAAACGACAGCCATTAAAGTCCGTTAAAAAGACTCTTTAAAGACTTTTTAGAGCAGCGAGAAAATTGCCACAATTTGACGCAATTGGCCTGCGAGCTAACAATTACTTTTGCCTGGCATGTCTCTTTTTTCGCAACCGACTGAGCGTTTCTTGAGACATTCCCAAATAAGACGCCAGTTGCCCCAAAGGGACCTTCTGCTCAAACGTAGGATGCTCACGAAGCAAACTGTGATAGCGCTCAGCAGCCGACTGCGTTTGAAAGGTCAGTACCCTTTGTAGCAGAGTCGTATAGTAGTACTCCAGCAAATGCCGATTGAGATCTATCCAAATGCTGTCCTGTCGTGAGAGATCTTGCAAAGCACCATAGCTAAGAGCCAGCAAAGTTACGTCCGTAATGGGAAAAATGCTGTCTTCACTAGGCTGACGATACACAAAGCTAAAGTAAGCTGCGGCAAAATCACCTTCCTGGCTAAACCAGCGCGTCACGTCTTTACCTGCCACCTCACAGGATGCACGTAGCATGCCTTTAACTACAAAATAAATATGGTTCGAGATTTGGCCTTGCTCTAGCAACGTATCGCCTTTAGAGACCTCCATCAACTTCAGCGCTTTACAAAGCGATCGCTGTTGAGGTGGATTGAGTGGCACCATCTGATTGAGACGTTCTAAAAGGCGTCGATACATGCTGCTAAAGGAAAAAGCTAAAAGGAAAGTTACTGTGGAGCTACAGAAAATGAGCTTACAGACCCACGCAATAGACGCTTGTGCCTGTAGTCGGATAGGTTATACAGGTTTGTAACACAAGCGTTGTACCCTTTAGCTACGTTGGTGGATGCTTTTGAGTGCGGCACAAAAGCACTAAAAACCAGTTCCTAATAACACCTCTATGAGACTCAATTTTAGATTTGCGGTAGTGAGCGATTTGCACATTGCGCTGCCAAAGACCATCTGGGACGCGCCCCATCGCTTTCATCTGGTGGAAGTAAGCATTCCAGCCTTTGAGCAAATTTTGGCCCAGATAGAAGCAGACCCACCCGACTTCTTGCTGCTGCCGGGCGATCTGGTACAGCACGGCGAGCGAGCAAATCACGAATGGTTAGCCAAGCGGCTCGCTCAGCTGCCGTTTCCGACCTACGTAGTACCGGGCAATCACGACGTAATCCGAAAAGACGACAATCTGCACTGTGATGAGAACAAGCCAGACCGCATAGGGCTAACCGACTTTCCGGCCATATATCAGCGCTTTGGCTACACCGACGGCCAACAGCTGGACTACTACCAGGAGATACTACCTGGGGTGCATCTAATTGGGCTAAACTCTAACGCTTTTGATGAAACAGGAGAACAAATCGGTACTGGCTTCATCGACGAAAACCAATTTGCCTGGCTAGACGCAAAGCTAGCCGAGCTATCGGGCCAGTTTGTGATGGTTATGGTGCATCACAACGTACTAGAGCATTTGCCAGGACAAGCCAGCAGCCAGCTTGGACAGCGATACATGATTCGCAACGCACCTGAGCTGGTCTCACGGCTCAAGGCCGCTAAGGTGCCAGTGGCTTTCACCGGACACTTGCACGTGCAAGACATTGCCCAATCAGACAATTTCTATGCGATTACGACCGGCTCTCTGGTGAGCTATCCTCATCCGTATCGGCTGATGTCTTTAACAACCGATGAGCAAGGTCAATATCACCTACAGATAGAAACTCAGCGAATTGAATCGGTACCAGACTGGCCAACCTTGCAAGCAACCTCCAAAAACTGGATGGGCGAGCGGTCTTTTCCATTCATCCTAAAACTGCTGAGCGACCCACCGCTATCGCTAACGCTAGAAGAAGCTAGAGGCTATGCAGGCGACGTTCGTGACTTTTGGGCAACGGTTGCCGCAGGCGATGCCACGTTTGACTATCCAAAGCTGCCAGAAAAGGCTCAGCAATACTTCCGGCAGTACAACGCCACCTGTCCAGCGGGACGTCCTCGGCTAATAGATAACAATGCAACGCTGACGCTTAAGCAATAGGCCAGCCTGTAATAGGTCAAGCGGTGATGCGCCAGAAAAGCGGCCAGAAAGGCGGCCAGAAAAGCGGCCAGAAAAGCGATCGCGGCTCTCAGACTATCTAGAAAGCAAGCTCGCCCTCAGGCGATTTGAGCGGTAGCTGGAACGAAGCCCTGCTGTAGTGCCAGCTGATTCAAAGCGGCAGCGGCCTCACGGGAAATGGGCCACACCATACCTGCCAGGTTACTCGTCGCTACGCTGTAGCCTTGATTGGCCGAGCGGTAGTACCACTGCATAGCCTTAGCTTCGTCTACATCCACATCGCCCAGACCAAGCTGATACATGTTGCCGAGCAGGCACTGAGCTTCTGCAATGCCCGCCTGAGCAGACTCTAGCAGCAAAGGGAATGCCTCCCTGTAAGCCTGAGCGCGAAATTCTTCAATACCGGGGGTGATCATTTGCCAAAGTCTCCGAGCGTGAGGGGAAGGAACGATTTTGAGTGACATGGGCAGCTGCCTCAGATAGTAAATCTTCTCTAGCTTTTGGAAAGGAACCTGGTGAAAGACCTCCCGGGTACATGTGGACGGCTTATAGATCTTTTTGAATAGAGCTTTTTGATGAGAGAAGCAATGCTATATTTACCAACACAGCCAATACATAGTACAAGTGTACTTAATGCGTCTCTAAAAGTAAACCTAACAGTAAACCACTGTTTCGCCTATCGACGGTTTTGCCGCTCAAACACGATAAAGCCTTGGACTATACAATAGGACTGACGACGGGTAGCAGGTAAAGTAACTCAACGAAGGGCGAGAAAAAAGGGGGGTTTGACGTGAGCGCAGGTAGATCTTTAGCGGAGCGGTACCTAGCACTGATTGATGAAATTGTGCAGCAGACGCTGAAGGGAAAGGTGCGATCTAAAGAGCAGGTGCGATCGCAGCTAGAAGCCGCCGTTGAAACCGGTACAGGCGAAATTTTTGAGCGCGCCGTTGCTACCCGTATCGCCGAAACCGAAGCCAAGCTAGAAGGATCACTCAAAGCGCCGCGCATTCTAAGGGCGCTTAAAACGATTGAATCTGAATGGCAGAAAGGTCAAAAAGATCACCAGGCAGCCAGCGGCATTCAGCTGGCTGCGCAGAAGCTTGAGCAGGCAGACGCCGCTGAGCGACCAGAGGTCTTCTTAAGCTTTATTGACCCTAATCAGCCCAGTAGCCTTAACCGTGAACAGCTAAAGCAGCTTGCCAAAAGGTTGGAATCTGAAGACATGTCACCCTGGCGCTCGGGCATTCTCGCCGGGCTAACGACCTACGAGCGGATTGAACCTGACCTGGTTAGCTGGCTGTACACCACAGGCGGTAGGCCAGTAGGATTTGGCGAAAGAGAGCAAGCAGGACCCTGGACGGTTTGGAAGAAAGTCTCCACCGGGTTGCCAAAGCTGTTATTTACCTCGCTCGCTCAAGATGAGCCGGTTGAAACCATTACTCGAACGGCGGTAGACACCGCTAGCTGGGTAGACCTAGCCGTAGCACTCCACTTTATTCAATGCAGTCTGATTGTCTGGTTTGACAAGCAGCCCTACAGCGCCAAAGCCGGAAAGCAGCTTTCTTACAGCACCTCTTTAATCTTTGCAGCCATTTGGGGACAGCTTTCTCAAGGGTTTGTCAGCGCTGGCAATACGTCTTACCGCACCCTCGGCGATGGCTGCTTTCAGCTCATGCTACAGATTTTACGAACGTTTGCGCAAAGAGATGATTTTCCGCTGTATGGCGGCGTCTTCGCTTCTTTTTCAGGAGATTACTTACAAGACACGCTCGATTATTTCAGTGAACCGCTCAGCCAGGTAGAAGGCACCCAGGAAAAGGCAAGAATTCTAACGCTGCTAGGATACTCTAAACAAATGCTAGGGCAGGCTGCCGTAGCAAAGTCTTTTTATGAGCGGGCGTTAGAAATTGCGCAGTCAGCAGGAGATTTGGCCTGTGAAACCGCAGACCTTTGTCACTTAGCTCGCAATGCGGTACTAGAAAAAGACTATGCTCAGGGCGTGGCAACCAGCCAGCGAGCGTTGATTTTGGCCCGGCAGCGAGGCGATAGAGTCGGTGAAGCCAATGCGCTTGTGAATCTGGGCTACGCGCAGGTATTGCAGGCAAGGGCAAATGATGTGGGCGATACGTCTGTTTATGACAGTGCGATCGCTTACCTAAACCAGGGACTAGAACTCGCGGTAAAACAAGGAGACTTTCAGAGTCAGGCATTGGCTTACAACAGTTTGGGCATTGGGTACGTGATGTGCGATCGCCCGCAATCAGGCCTCAACATTCTTACCAAAGGCGCAGAAGCCGTCAAAGGCTCCGGCAACATCTACCTGCAAGGGCTCTACACCCTTTACACAGCAGAAGCTCATCACGCGCTAAAGAATACCGATGAAGCCGTCTTCTACAGCGCCTTGGCCATGCATTTACTCGAAAGCATCGGCTCGGAAGACTGGCGGCAGGCCGCAGGATTAGCGTCGATTTTACAAGGACAGCTCGGCGAAGAGAATTTTCAACAAACCTTAGAAAAATACCGTCGTCAGCTCACACCTATTATGAGTATGGAGGGCTATGAGGCGCTACCGCGATTGTTACAGCGCTACCGGGACTAGCCAAGCAACCATCAGCCAAAATGAGCCGCAATTACCCTGTCTCTGGCGGCTGGTCTAGAAGTCCTACTAATCACTACTAATCAAAATACACTCAGCTATCACTGACACTGTTTATCTACAAAACCTGTGCTTTGCAATGAAATTCTTTGAAAAACCCAGTTCTGATTTAGCCGATCGCGTTCCTCCCGGCCAACACTTAGCCAAGGGCTTCCCCGTCTTAACCTATGGCGATACACCTGAAATTAATACAGACAATTGGCAGCTGACCGTCTCCGGACTAGCCACGCCCAAAACTTTCTCCTGGCAAGACTTTATGGACTTGCCGCAAAGCGAGTTCACTGCCGACTTTCACTGCGTCACAACTTGGAGCAAGCTAGACGTAAAATGGCGTGGCGTCAAAGTAACAGACTTTCTCAAAGCAATTGAGGTAGATCCGAAAGCTGTCCACGTCATGGAGCACTGCTATGGCGACTACACCACCAACCTAGCGCTCGATGACTTTGCTAGAGAAGAGAACTTTTTTGCCCACACCCTGTACGGAGAACCCCTGCCTGCCGAGCATGGGGGCCCCATGCGCACAGTCGTCCCTCATCTGTACGCCTGGAAAAGCGCCAAGTGGATTAACGGTATAGAATTTTTGGCCGATATGGAGCTAGGGTTCTGGGAGCGCAACGGCTACCATCACCGCGGCGAGCCTTTTGCGGAAGAACGATACAGCATGCGTTAGTCAGCTCCAGTTCTCCGACCATATCTCAACAGTATCTCAACGGTGTAGAGACCCAGCCCTTGGGCAAACTTAAGCTGTCAGCTTGGCCAACTTGGACAGCATACCCGTGAGTACCTTCGATTTGGAAAATCCGCTCCCCATTTTGTCTATCCTGCCGACTGAAGCGGGCGAATGGCTGACAACGTTGCCCTGGGATCAGCGGCGCTACATCTTATCGCTATGTCATTTAATCTGTGCTACGCCGCCCACGCAACAGGCTGAATTTTTAGACGCCTACACCGCAGAAGGCTTGCTGTCTCAAATTGCGGCTGACACCGACACCAGGCGACGAGTCAACGAACATCTGAAAAGGTTTCACTGTAAAACCGAGCTAAACGACGACACCTTCAGGCACTACATTCGCCATGTGTACCTGCATTCCATACAAAATACCGAGCGACGGCCTGAGTTATATCTAGAGACGGTTTTAATGCTCATTGGCAGCGCCCGTAAGCGTAGCAGCGTGCTGTGCTACATTCTGGGCTTTGAAATATTGAAGTTGCTGTTTCTCATGAGCTGGGCGCAGCATGAGCGGCTGAGCAGCTTGCAGGTCAATAAAGAACAGTTTCACCGGACATTCATTCATCCAGTACAGCAGGTACATCAGCGCAGCGGTATTGTCGTCCCTCGGGGAGAAAAAGAATTCTTCGCTCGCCGAGACTACTACATTCAACAGCCCAAACTTTCACAGCAGCAGCTAGTCAATTTATTGATTAAATCTTTCAACGCCGACAAAATCATTGAGATTGGTTTTACGGTGCTGCGCCACCCAAACGCCATCCATTTCGATCATGACTACATCTACGTCGCTGAGTAATCTGTAGAATTGCAATTAACCATCTAGCAATTCCCAGATGCGTAAATCTCGTTATCGAGCTACACACCTGGGAATTAATGCATCTTTGACGTATCCTTAATGCTGAAAATTTCTTTTCAGACCAAAGTGCTAACAGAACAACAGAATATCGCTGGCACTAGCTAGGGCCCAAGCCAATCGTACCGGCGTAGACGCCCTGATCGCCTAGCTCATCTTCAATGCGCAACAGCTGATTATATTTGGCAACCCGCTCACTACGACATAGCGAACCGGTTTTTATTTGGCCGGCCCGAGTAGCCACAGCAAGATCCGCAATTGTTGTATCTTCTGTTTCTCCTGAGCGATGGCTTACCACACAGTTAAACTGATTACGCTGCGCCAGATTAATAGCTTCCAACGTTTCTGTAAGCGTCCCAATTTGGTTTAGCTTTACCAGCAGCGCATTGGCAGAAGATTGTTCAATACCCTTTTGCAACCGGGTTGGGTTCGTCACAAACAAGTCATCGCCAACTAGCTGCACTTTGTTGCCGATGCGCTCGGTCAGCTTACCCCAGCTCTCCCAGTCTTCTTCATCCAAACCATCTTCAATAGAGACAATCGGATAGTTGTTCACTAGTCCTTCAAGATAGTCGATGGTTTCGTCGGGAGAATGCGCTTTGCCATCAAACGTGTACTTGCCGTCTTTGTAAAACTCGGTAGCAGCTACATCTAGTGCGAGGGCAACCTCTTCACCAGGCTTATAACCTGCCTCAGAAATTGCAGACATCAACAAATCAAGCGCTTCCTGGTTAGAACCCAGATTAGGCGCAAAGCCGCCCTCATCGCCAACGCCTGTCAGCAGACCTTTACCGGCAAGCACCTTGCTCAGCTGGGCAAAAATTTCAGCCCCCCAGCGCAGCGCTTCGCGGAAGCTGCTTGCGCCCACAGGCATAATCATGAACTCTTGAATATCCACATTATTATTGGCATGCTCACCGCCGTTGATGACATTCATCATAGGAACCGGCAGAACGTTTGCCAAAGGGCCACCAAGGTATCGGTATAGCGGCATTGCTTGGGCGGCGGCGGCGGCATGCGCAGTCGCCAGTGAAACGGCCAAAATCGCATTGGCACCTAGGTCCTTTTTGTTAGGCGTACCATCTAAAGCAATCATGGTGCGATCAATCTCGATTTGATTGAGGGCATTAGCGCCCATCAGTTCGCGAGCGATCGCATCATTGACATTTTCAACCGCCTTAATCACCCCTTTGCCACCGTAGCGATCGCCATCTCCATCGCGCAGCTCATGAGCCTCAAAGCTACCGGTAGATGCACCGCTAGGCACTTGGGCAATACCAAACGCGCCGCCAGTGAGGTAAATTTCAGCCTCAATGGTGGGCCTTCCTCGTGAGTCCAGGATTTCTCTCGCCTGAATTGCTTCAATAGCTGTGTCGAGGGAATCAATCATTCTCTACGCCCTTAGTTAGATTTTTAAGATGTTCACTTGCCGTCAAAATAATAGGACACAACGAGAGGATCCGTACAATGCGTATGCTACACACCATGATTCGAGTTGGGAATCTGGACCGGTCAATTGCTTTCTACTGCGACGTTTTAGGAATGAAACTTCTACGCCAAAAGGACTACCCTGGCGGTAAGTTTACCAACGCATTCGTTGGCTACGGCGATGAGTCGGAGCACACCGTACTGGAGCTGACTCACAACTGGGAGACCGCCAGCTACGACTTAGGCAATGGCTATGGTCACGTTGCGCTGGGCGTTGATGACATCTATGCGACCTGCGAGGCAATTAAGCAGCAAGGCGGCAACGTGACGCGTGAGCCAGGGCCAATGAAGCATGGCAAAACGGTAATTGCCTTTGTGACCGATCCTGACGGCTACAAAATTGAACTGATTGAGGGGCGTAGCTAGCGCCAGCTAAGCTCAGCTAAGCTTTCAGCAGATTGAATAGATCTGCAATAGTGTAAGACAGCTCACTCATAAAATCCGGCATGGGCAGAATGGTATCGGGCTCCTCTAAAAGAATGACCTCAACTTCTTTTTTGGGTCTATGAACAAGGACAGCTCTATCATTGGGATCAATTAGCCAGCCCATGCCAGTACCATTCTGCAAGCAGCATTGAATCTTCCTAATCGCTTTTGGATAGCGTTGCCCTGGCGATAGGATTTCAATCATCCAGTCGGGCGCTATGGAAAATACATTTGCAATTTCTCCATTATCGTCGATGGGAAGGTGCTCCCAGGTAAAAACGGAAATATCTGGGACGACCGTGTTTATCCCGCAGATGCATCGCAATTCAGTAAACGCTCTTGCCAGTTTATTGGCTCTAGCAGTTGCATCAATAACTTTTGAGAAGTCTAACTGAATTATGCTGTGTTTCCCTTGTGGCATTGATTTCTGGATAATTTGACCGTCGATAAAGTCACTAGCAGGCTTTGTCTCTGGCAATGCTAGAAACGATTCTAGGGTCATGGGTCTCGACTGAGTTTGAACCATCCTTAAACCATCCGACGACTGTGCTCAATACTTCTATATCTTAAACGTGCAGCCTAAACATACGAAACGAGTGCAGCTCATATACTACGATGCTCACAAATGGTGAGTTGTGTATCGTGCTCTGACAGTGTTGAGTTATAAGCTTGCTGAGGCTGGGCACATAGACTCTTTAGCCCAAGATGGGAATGTCCAAAAGTAGCTGAAATGTCGAAGGGCGATTCTGCCCGTTTGCTATACTGAAAAGCTGCACTAGCTCCCCGCTCACCCCCCTTTCTCCTTACTGTATGCAGCCAACCGATCCTGATAAGTTTTCCGCCAAAGCCTGGGATGCCATTGTAGAAGCTCAAGATGTGGCTCGCCGCTTTCGGCAGCAGTATTTAGAGGTGGAGCATGTCACGCTAGCCATGCTGGAAAAAGCGGGGAAAGCTGACGTCATTTTGTCTAAGGCAGGACTGTCGCCTGAGCAAATTTTGCAGGAGCTAGAAACATTTGCTAAACGGCAGGCCCGGGTACGCGTTGCGGTCGATAGTAATTTATATCTGGGCAAAAGCCTGGACCGTATGCTAGACGCGGCAGACGGTGCTCGGCTGAATTTACAGGATGAGCTGATCTCGATTGATCACCTGATGGTGGGCTTTGTTGAAGATGAGCGCATTGGTCGGCGCTTACTGCGCGGCTTTGATGTGGATACGTCTCACATCATGAAGGCAATTCAAGCTTTGCGTACGCCAAAAACCACAGAGCAGAAAGTTTCAGGCGCTTCAGTCTCCGATGAAGAGGAGTACCCGGCGCTGCATCAGTATGGTCGTGATTTAACGGCGGAGGCGAGAGCAGGCAAGCTAGACCCAGTGATTGGGCGCGATGAAGAGATTCGCCGGGTGATTCATGTGCTGTCACGGCGGACGAAGAATAACCCGGTGCTGATTGGTGAGCCGGGGGTGGGTAAAACTGCGATCGCAGAAGCTCTCGCTCAAAGAATTATCAATGGCGACGTGCCTCAATCGCTTAAAAATCGCATCCTCATTTCTCTAGATGTGGGCAGCCTGATCGCGGGCGCAAAATATCGCGGTGAGTTTGAAGAGCGTCTTCGTTCTGTGCTAGCCGAGGTGACTGACTCGGGCGGGCAGGTTGTGCTGTTTATTGACGAGCTACACACCGTAGTCGGTGCAGGTGCGGGTGCAAATAACGTAGATGCAGGCAACATTCTCAAGCCTGTACTGGCTCGGGGTGGCTTGCGCTGTATCGGCGCAAGTACGTTAGACGAGTACCGTAAGCACATTGAAAAAGACACCGCCCTAGAGCGCCGATTTCAGCAGGTATACGTTGGGCAGCCCAGCGTAGAAGATGCCGTCTCGATTCTGCGCGGTCTAAAAGAGCGATACGAAGTGCACCACGGCGTAACGATTCTAGATTCTGCTTTAGTAGCAGCAGCAGCACTCTCTGACCGGTACGTCAGCGATAGGTTTTTACCCGATAAGGCCATTGACCTGATCGACGAAGCGGCTGCCAAGCTAAAAATGGAAATCGATTCTAAGCCAGAAGAGCTAGAAACCATTGACCGACGGCTGATGCAGTTAGAAATGGAGAAACTCTCTTTAGAGGATGAAAAGGCAGCAGGCTCTAGCAATACAACATCTAAGCAGCGACTAGCCGGAATCAAACAAGAGATTGAAGCGCTTTCTGAAGAACAGAAAGTGCTCGATGAGCAGTGGCACACAGAAAAAGAAACGTTAGATGCAATCACTGAACTCAAAGAAGAAGAAGAGCGCACGCGCCTGCGAATGAATCAGGCAGAGCGAGCCAATGATTTAGAGAGAGCAGCCCAGCTGAAATACGGACGGTTAGAAGAAATTCAGCGTGAGCTAGAAGCGTTAGAGGCTAACCAGCAAGACCTGCAGGCAAAGGGACTAACGATGCTGAGAGAGCAGGTGACCGAAGACGATATTGCTGAGATTGTTGCTCGCTGGACTGGCATTCCGGTGAATCGTCTGATGGCCTCAGAGAGACAAAAGCTGTTGCAGCTAGAGAGCCATTTACACGAACAGGTGATTGGTCAGTCTGAAGCCGTAACAGCGGTGTCGGCGGCGATTCGCCGGGCACGGGCAGGAATGAAAGACCCGGGTAGGCCGATTGGTTCGTTTATGTTTATGGGCCCAACGGGCGTCGGTAAAACTGAGTTAGCTAGAGCCTTAGCAGCCTTTCTATTTGATACAGAAGAAGCACTGATTCGCTTGGATATGTCTGAGTACATGGAGAAGAACTCAGTATCGAGGCTAGTGGGTGCGCCGCCAGGATACGTGGGATATGAAGAGGGGGGTCAACTCTCTGAAGCCGTGCGCCGTCGCCCCTATTCTGTTGTTCTGCTAGACGAAGTAGAAAAAGCTCATACCGATGTGTTCAACATTCTCTTACAGGTGTTGGACGATGGCAGAATTACTGACTCTCAAGGGCGTACGGTTGATTTTAGAAACACCGTCATTGTGATGACTAGCAACATTGGGAGCGAGCATATTTTAGATGTTTCTGGCGATGATTCTAAGTTTGAGGAGATGGAGAAGCTGGTTTTGGGTGCATTGCGATCGCACTTCCGCCCTGAATTTCTAAACCGCATTGACGACACCATTCTCTTCCACGCGCTAACCAAGAAAGAGCTCCGTAGCATCGTCACCATCCAGCTCAAGCGAATCTTTCGCCTACTGTCAGACCAAAAAATCAAGCTGGAAATGTCCGAAGCTGCCATTGATTTTGTTGCTGATAAGGGCTACGACCCGGCCTACGGCGCGCGTCCACTCAAGCGCGCCATTCAGCGTGAGCTAGAGAACCCAATTGCAACGTTGATTTTAGAGAACAGTTTTACAGAAGGCAGCACGCTCAAGATTGGTGCGAGTAAAGCAAGCGGGCTTACCTTTAAGATAAAAGCCCTTAAACCTGAGCCTACGGAGGAAGAGCCTACGGAGACAAAAGCTACAGAGGCAAAAGCTACGGAGGAAGAGGCTATCGAGGAAGAAAGCATCGAAGCAGAAGCCATTGAAGAAAGCATCGAAGCGGAGGCCATTGAAGAGGAATCAGCTGTTGCTGAAGAAACCGCATCTGAAGACGGACCACCCAAGGAAGCGGTCACTGCAGCGTCAGACTCATAGGTCAGTCCGAAGCGTTATAGTTTAAGCAGGTTCTTCACCACAGGCTAAGAACGAGTTATGATTGCGCAGGTTTCTGACAGTCGGATGACGCCGGAAGAATACTTAGCTTTTGAGCAAGAAAGTGACATCAAGCACGAGTATGTGAATGGCGAAGTGTACGCCATGTCTGGCACCACTGACGACCATAATACAATTGCGTTGAATGTAGCAGTTATCCTCCGGAACCATTTGCGAGGTTCAGACTGCCGGGTGTATATCGCTGATATGAAAGCTCAGCCACCTATTCGCAACTACTACTATCCTGATGTCCTCGTTACTTACAACCCAGCAGATAGAGAAACGCCACTTTACAAGCGGTTTCCTAAGCTAATTGTTGAAGTGCTGTCGGACTCAACAGAAGCAAAGGACAGAGGCGACAAATTCATAGACTACCAGCGCTTTGAGAGCTTGGAAGAATATGTGCTAGTCAACACAAAATATAAGCGAGTGGAAATTTTTCGACGTTCGACTGGTGGCCTATGGGTCTTACAGGTTTATCAGGAAGACGCAGAGACAGACAAGGTCATGGTTGATTTCAAAAGTGTGGACTTACAAGTCTCTTTGTCCGAACTGTACGAGGACGTGACCTTAGATGCGACTGTTCGCTCAGAATCAGCCCCTTAAAAGTCACATCTAGCCAAATTACCTATCTGAAATTACCTATCTAGCAGACTTTAGCAGCCACACCGATGTACATAACGCGCTGACTGGCTTTAAGCGCTGCCGAATCATCATCAAACGCTATCTGAAACTGTCCTGTTTTCTGGTACGCCCGCAGTCTTTTCCACTTGCCCAGAATTCCGTTGCCAAAGAGATCAAAGCCAGAGATAGACCGCACTTGCATGGACTGTTGTTCTATAAAATCGGTAAGTTCTGCTGGCGTGATGAACTTATTCCAGTCGTGAACGCCTCGTGGAATTTGTTTCACCGTATTCTCTAATAGCCAAATCATCACCAGCTTCGACTGCCAGGTTCGATTGATGGTATCGAAGCAAAACCAGCCACCGGGTTTGAGTACACGGCCAATTTCCGCAATGGTTTTCTGAGGATCGTCAACATGCTCTAGCACATCGACACATACAACTACATCAAACGTGCCTTCATCAAAAGGAAGCCGCTCAGCCTGGCTTTGCCTGTAGTCGATAGTCAGGCAGGTGTTGGTAGCATGGCGACTGGCCGCTTCGATACAGGCTAACGATTGATCAATACCGGTTACCTGAGCGCCTCTGTGGGCTAAAAACTCGCAGGTGAAACCGCCACCGCAGCCGACATCTAAAACTTTCAGCTGCTGCCAGCTCGGAATATATCGATCAAAGAACTGAAACCGCAGAGGGTTGAGTCGGTTGAGCGGCGCGACAGTAGCACGTTGGTTCCACCACTCAGTGGCCCACTGATCGTAATAGGACAGGTTGTTGCGCTTCATCAAGGGTTAAGGATAAAAGAATTGAACTCGAAAGAACTGGAACCAAAGTCAGCTTCCATTATCATTCCTACACTCAACGAAGCGGACTGTTTGGCGCGATCGCTTCGCTGCTTAAGCATTCTAAATCCCCCTGCGACAGAAATCATCGTTGTCGATGGTGGCAGCAGTGACAAAACGATTGCGATCGCCCAAAAATACAACACAATCATCCTAACAGCGCCTCACGCCCAACGCGCCCTGCAAATGAACCTGGGCGCCCAGCAGGCAAGTGGCGATATCCTATGTTTTTTGCATGGCGATACTCTGGTGCCAGATGATGCGATCGCACTCATTACCAAAACGCTCAACAATCCAAACATTGCCTGCGGTGGCTTCATTTCTATCATGCAAGGAGAAACAACAACTCGCTGGTCAACCTCTTTGCACAACAGTCTGAAAACCTACTACGCCCCGCTAATCTTTCGCCCTCGCAAGTTTTTCCAACAGGGGCTAAGAATTCTGTTTGGCGATCAAGTCATGTTTTGTCGTCGGCAGGATTTTTTAAACTGCGGCGGATTTGACACCATGCTGGACATTATGGAAGAAGCCGACCTTTGCATAAAGCTGTCGAAATATGGCCGAATTCAACAGCTCAACCGCATTGTTCAATCTTCCGACCGTCGAGTCGCCCGATGGGGCGCTTGGAAAGCCAACTTTATCTATCTGATGATCGGTACGCTGTGGGGCGTCGGCGTACCGGCTAAAACCTTAAAACGTTTCTATGAGGACATTCGCTAACCGTCAGGCTAACTAACCGTCAGGCTAACTACGAGGCTGGCTGTTGAGCTGCCAGCTGTAAGGCAGATATTCAATCTCTACATCTGCCGGTAGCTCAACAGCTAGATAGGTCTGAATATAGTTAGGAACAGACGCTGCCTGGGTCAAAAAATCGTCCCGGTACCATTTGAAAATTTTACTGCAATAAAGCTTGCGGCTGACAGAATCGTATCTCACTTTTTCAGGATTGTTGATAAATTGTCTGGTATCTTCTTCTAGCTGCGCAGACAGCTGCGTAGGCATATAAGCACCCGCGCGTAAGGGCGGACAGCCCTCTGAGGCACAGACCAGCGCAAAGTGAATTCGAGACTCCTGGTAGCGCGCTCTCAACGTGTCGTGCTCAATGCCATCCAAGCTCAGCTTACTGCCATTGAGGGAGTAGACTGGCTTCTTGAAAAATAGCAAAAAGCTAGCCATATTAGGCACGCCTAAAACAGTCGGCTGTATAGAATCGATAGGATATTTTTGGAGGACCTGCTGAATCGTGACAGCGTTATAAACGTTGATTAAAAAAGCAATTCCTTCCGCTTGATTTAAGGTATCGAGGTTGACCTTTTGCGTTTCTAACAGCCAGCTGTCGAGCGCAGGCATTGATTCTTTTTGCCACCGGGCGTAGTCAACTTGCCCGTCTTTGACATACGTTTGTAGCAGCTGGTCCCACGGCGTAAAATCAATCAAAGCTAAACTCTCTCAACATGAATGCCTCATCATAATGACCGAAAAGCAAGCTTTCCGACTACCTTTGGTTTGATTCAATCAGTGGCCTGGCGTGTTGTTAAGCGCTGGGTCCGGCGCAGCTTTCCGACGGTAGAGGGAGTATCGACGAGCGAACTGGCAAATGAGCTCTCGAATAACAAACCCTCACCCATCCTCATTGATGTGCGTAAGCCAGAGGAATATCGGATCAGCCATCTGCCCAAAGCACTGAATCTAAGCACATTAGCCGCCATAGAGCAGCAAAAAATTAGCTCAGAGACATCCATCGTTGTTTATTGCTCAATTGGCTATCGTTCTGGACGATTAGCTCAGCAGCTACAGCTAGCAGGATATACCGTGAAGAATTTAGAGGGGTCGATTTTTCAGTGGGCGAACGAGGGGCGATCGCTAGTGACAACCCAAAACGGCGCTGAGGCAGCAACGAATGAAGTGCATCCTTACAACCAGGTTTGGGGGATGCTACTAAAGCGAAACCCGTAGAGGTGCGATCGCCAGCTTGCTCTCAGGCAACATCTCAGGCAGCATCAGCTTCGAGCACCCGGTACCAAATCGGCAAATCCTCGGGGCGATCGATATCCGATAGTGGCTTCAGCAGGGCAACTGAAAGACCCATACGAGCTGCGATCGCCCGAGTCATTGCCAACAGCCGCTCTGTACTCCAAGGAACATTTTCAAAGAGTGGCAGCCACAGCTGATTGAGCCCAATCAGGTAGTAGCCGCCGTCGGTTGCAGGGCCCAGCACAACATCGTGAGTCTCTAGCAAAGCCAAGGCCTGTAAAATATGCGTCTTATCAATACCAGGACAGTCGCTGCCAACTACAATTATTCGCTGTAGTTGAGCGGCAAAGCCTTGCTGTAGTGCGAACGCTATGCGATCGCCCAGACTGCCCTCGCACTGAGGAAAAGAGAGAACATGCTGGCCCAACCAGCTCTGAATCTCTTGACGGCTACCCCCTGCAAAGTGAATCTGTAGCTGAATATCTTCTTTGGCGCAAATCGGCTGAAAGCGGCGCAACAGGTGCTCCGTCATCTGCTTTTGCAAGCTGGCCGCACCTGCCTCACCCAGAGTCGGAATCAGCCGAGTTTTAGCCTGTCCCGGCTGAGGAAATCGCGTGAATAAAAACAGTCCATCAGAAGAGTCGTTTAGCAATGGTTTTCTCTCGTCGCTCTCTTTAGTTTTACCATTGCGACTGCCTATAGCCAGCTACCTAACAGGATATACGGAGCCCAGTACAGCGGATGCTGATAGACAGCAGGATCGGCGTTGGAATCGCCCAGTATTTTTAGTTGAGCCTGTCTCAACGCCTGCGCCTTAGACATATTTGGCTCCAACAGCGCCTGATAAAAATAATTAGAAAAAAGTGCGCTGGAGGCGTCATCTAAATTCCAGAGAGAAGCGAGGGTGCTACGAGCACCTGCCTGCAAAGCAATACCGGCTAGACCTAAGGCAGCTCTTTTATCGCCAACGGCAGTTTCACAGGCGCTAAGAATCAACAGTTCGATAGAGGCTTGCCGGGTTCTTTCTCCCTGACGCAACAGCTGACTGAGCGCATTGACCTGAATCCGCTTGTCCCAAGCCAGAATAAAAGTCTCATTGGGGTCATCGCTGAACTGACCATGAGTCGCCAAATGAACTAGAGGAAAATCGGTACTGTTGATAGCAGTTTCTAAATTGGCCTGTGTAAAAGACTCGTTGAGTAAAACACGGCTGGGCGTCGTTTGTTGAACTTGCTCTACTTCATTTTTCACAAAGGGAAGCGCAGAAAACCCGTCGTGAGGAGATTCACTCAGGCCGGCAATAACAGTTGCAAGCTGCTGATTGTTCAGGGCGCGAGGATCTACGAGCTGGAGCCCAGGGGCGAGCGCGATGCTATAGTCCTCAACCAAATAATGTTGACCATCGTAGAGCACGGCCATAGGGATGCTGCGCAAGAAGCCATCTAGCACAAAAACAAGGGTATCGACTTGACTGGCGTCGAGAGTGTTTTTAGTAGGTCGAATTAACCAGTCGTACAGCTGCGCTGACGCGGTCTGAACGCTGTTGAGGGTGTAGGGCAGACGAAGGTCGCGCTGAAGCGTTGTGAGCAGAGCTTCTAGCTCGGGTTGAGAGACGTTGGTCGTGTATTGTTGAAGGGGCTGGTTGGGGAGTTTGAGAATGGTCTCTACCCGGTCCGGTAAGATAATAGGATAGACAACAGCTGTCGGCGATTCGGCACTGTCAATAATTTGATCAATTTGTTGACTGACCGGAACACAGGGCTCTTGAAAGTAGTTTTCGAGTTCGGCGAGCTGTAGAGACTCAATGGTGTCACGGGCAGCAGACAGATTGAACTGAGTTTTAGCCGAGTCGTTTTGACGCTCTATTGAATCAGTATCTGAATGAGCATCGCGCAGAAGAAGATCGACCAGATCGCGGTAGACAGGTTCTACCTTTTCGGTGAAGTCGAAGCGAAGATCGGGGGCGATCGCAACCAAGTTTCCCTTCAATAATTCCAAATTATCGACAGCGCTCTGGTAATGTGCGATCGCCGTTTCCCGATCTCCCTGCTGCCGGTCAATCAAACCCAGTTGCCAATTCCACTGATAGGCCAGCTCTGGTGATGACAGGCTTTGAGCAAGATCCAAAGCTCGTTTTAGAGCGGTTTGAGCCTCGATAATTTGCTGTTGTTGAGCATACAGTTCGCCCAAATATCCCAGCGCGTAGGACTCTGCACTAAGATCATTCAGTTCGGCGGCTTGTTGTTGCGCGGTGACGAGATTTTGAGCGATTGTCTCAGGACTGATATCACGGCTAGAACCGCTGAGCTGCTGACGAACCAGCGCAAGTCGGGCATTGAGACTTGCGCGATCGACAGGTAAGCGATCTATCGCCGACTGAATATCAGCAGTAAGTTGAGCAGATGCCGTAGCGCTGTCGTCATTACCAACACTGCTTAATAAGCTGAGCTGGCTAAGCTGGGCGCTGAGTTTAACGTAAGGGTTTGTTGTTGAGTCAGCAGCTTCCTGGTAATAGCTGAGAGCTTGTTCTGTTTCACTGTTGGCTTGAGCGGTGTGTCCCAGACTGACCAGAAGGGGTACGGTTGAAGATTGAGGTTCTAGCGTTCGAGAGAGGATAAGTCCAGCTTCTAAGGTTGCTTCGGCAGTGGAGAGATCGCCAACAGACCGATACAAATCGCCGAGGAGCTGTAAACCTGAAAGTTTGGTAGGTGAATCAGGCTGCGCATCTAAAGGTGGAGTTAGATCTGTTAGCTGCAAGAGGGCTCTGCGGTAAAAGCCAAGAGACTGAAGCGATCGCGCCTGGTTGATTTGGCTACGGAGAGTACCTTCGGTATCGTTTGCCTGCTGGTAGTGAGCAATTGCGGCTTGAAAGGCTTCGAGGGCTGGGGTGGGTTGCGATCGCATCAACAACAGATTGCCCTGGTTATTCCAGACCTGGGCAAAGGTGCTAGCCGTTTTTGAGGTGGGAGTAAGTCGATTGATGAGAGTAAGGCTTTGTGAGATCGCCTCTTCAGACGACTCAATTTCTCCTGTGGCTTGATAAGCAAGCGCCAGATTACTAAGGGCGCTGGCTTGGCTCAGATAGTCTCCCCTGTCAGCGTAACTTTGAGAGGCCTGTTCCCAAGCTTTGTCAGCTTCGGCGTATTGACCCATTTCATAAAGGGACCGGCCCTGAGTAAGAAGTGGAAGGGTGTCTTGACGATACTCAGATTGTGAGAGCGGGGTATTAGCCACTACACCGGGCAACCACAGAGAAGATTGCCCGAGCGCTAGCAGCAAAGAGAGGCTAAAACAAACAAGGAGCTTAAGAGGTCGGTGGAGACAGCCGAAGCGTTTCATGGCTTATCTCCTTGCTTGGCGAGAACAGGATAGATAGGCGGTGCTGTTGTTTGTGTGTGCAGGAGGAGATTGGGCGATCAGGGTGATGGTGCCATCTTGCGATCGCTGCCAGCCTTCTGCTTCTACAATAGGCTCTTCAGAGCGTTCTTCAGCTGTATGCGTGATAGGAACTGGGGTTGCTGTGTTGGCAACAGAGGCACTGTTGCCAAGATCTACAAGCCCAAAGGTTTCATTGCGAACGATGTCTCTAGGGCTAGGAGAAGCGCCGCCTCGCCCTGTGACGACGAAAGCGTTTTGGCTGTCACTGTCGGCTATGCAGCGCTGAGCGACCTGATTAGGAGAAGAGAGATTAGTAGGCAGTTCGACAATGCCCTGAGTGGGATCAAGTTCGGGGTTGTTGAATGTAACTGTGCCGCTATCGCCAAATTCAGAGCTAGCATCGATATCATTAGTGGAGTTACCAGACGTAGCACGACGCTCTTCAAAACCAATAATGTCTTGAGCCGTAATATCGATGTTGCCGCCTGTGCCAGAGAAGGCATTGGCGACAATGTCGCTATCTTCGTCGGGAGCAGCGACAATAAAGCCGTCTGGCATAGAAAAGACGATGTTACCGCCATCACCAGCACCTTGGAACTGACCTGCTTCTGCTGTGATACGCCCTCCGGCACGTAACAACACTAAATTCGGATTGTTAAAGATAATATTGCCACCCACACTGCTGACGGTACTGGCACTAAGTTCTGCATTATCTTGAACAACTACGCTTAAATTCCCGCTTGGCACTTGATTAATGACTAAGTTTCCGGCTGGGCCAGTGCCTTCTGCACGGGTGAACAGTTCACTATTAACGACTTCGTCGCCTAAAACACGGCTACCTGAGACTTCGAGTCGTTCACCAGCATTGACTACTAAGGCTCCACCAGAGCCTAGCTGTGAGGCATCAACGTTTGGACCTATGAGTGAGCCAGCACCGACTTTTCCACCATCTCGAATTAGGAACTGGCGCGCATTAATGGTTGTCGTGTTGCCATTTCCAGAGCCCAGGTTATCGGCAGATATTTTAGCGCCATCTACAACAGATAGAGTATCTGTTGTAATCGTTAGTGTACCTACATCGTTTGTTGTACCAGGCTCCGCAGAGACAAAAATGCCACTACTAGAGTCATCTTCTATATCGCTTTCTGAAAATACTCCATTCAATGTAATAGATTCGGAGGCGTTTACACTCAACGATCCTCCTCGACCTTCGTTTCGTGCGGTAGTTGAGACTTGCGCTCCATTGAGAACTGATAGCCTACGAGTTTCAATCGCTATAGTGCCACCATCACCAGTCGCTTGTTGACTGTCAACTTGAGAAAATATGCCGCTGGGATTTTGTCCATTGTTCGTACGACCAGCCAACTCTATGTCAGCAGCATTGACTTCAATGATTCCAGCATTACCTGAGCCCCTAGTACTGCTATCGATTTGTCCACCACCCTGGATAACTAAGCGCCTAGTTTCAACGTTTATCTCACCAGCATTACCGACTGCAGGTACCTCATTGCCGTCTAGATCAAAGCCAATCCCAACTTGATTAAATAATCCCGTCACCAAATTTGCATTATCAATCGGAACAGGACCCACAAAAAAAGACTCAGATGCTCGTACGAGCAAGTTTCCTGCTGATGCTGCGCCAAAGGTTCCGACAGATATCTGAGCACCCTCTCTAATCATTAACTGCTCAGCATCTATGGTGACGTTGCCTCCTTTTAGCGTGTTGTTATAGGTTTCATATACCTCTGCAAATACGCCTCCCGGAAAACCACCTGAGTCAACGCCAGAAAGCTCAACTTGCACTGCTCTAATACTGATGTCACTTGCTTGACCGCTCACGCCTGGAGCATCAATGTATGCACCTTTCTCCAGCATCAACCTATCAGCCTCTAAGAAGATATTGCTAGCGTCACCGGTTCCTTCACTCCAAACTTCAAAAGCGGTGAAATCACCTGAGAGAGTCAGTGACTCAGAAGCTGAAACACGCAAATCTCCCCCTGAGCCTGCACCTTTCGTAATAACACTAACGTTGCTACCGTCAGCTAATGCTATATTCTGACCTTTTATTTGGATAGCGCCTGCACCTTCACCGCTTGTATCAATAAAGGCTGCATTCGAAACATTAATGTCTCCATAGACGCTAATATCGTCGTCGCTAAAACGCCACCGTTGCCCTTCAGGCGTAAATTGAACCAAAGAATTGTTGCCAGTGCTGATTATCTCAATACTTCCTTCAGGAGCTCGCAGAACACCGCCGAGAACATTCACTTCACCTCCTATCAAAGCCAACGTTCGACCGGCTTCGACCTCTAACTCTCCAGCAATAGAAATTTCACCGCTGGAACTATCAGACGTAGAACCAGATACTTGCCCAAATTGCAATCCAACAGGTGTACTAATACTCAAGATCTCCGTAGGCTGGGGCATCGACGCATCGAAGTAGCGGCCATCGTCAAAAAATAATCGATTGGCGGTGCTAGCAATGAAAGAGCCGCCAATATTTAAATCAGCGTTGGCCCCAAAATTAATACCATTCGGATTGATCAAAAATAGATTGGCAGTGCCGTTGGCTCTAATCAGACCATTAATATCTGAACGCTGAGTCCCGGTTACTCGGCCAATAATATTTTCGATAGAAGCTGCATTGTTAAAATAGGCTTCTCCCTCAACAGAAAACGCTTCGAAACTATGAAATAGGTTATTACCTGCTTCAGTACCCCCCGTAATCTCGCAGATACTGCAATCCTCAGGAGACACCACTGTATTGCTCTGTAAAGTCGTATCGGGAACAATTTCCGATTTGACCACTCCTGCAGATAGGAGTACGGCCAGACTATTTGACGCAAACAGTATTCTCCTGAGGAAATAACGATTCATAGCATCCGTTATGTATGAGTTTTTCTATAGGGCTTCGCTTTTGGTCCTCTTTCGGACTAAGCCTGTGCACAAGAGCCCCAAAGTCAGAAAGCCAAGTACCGAAGAGGGCTCTGGGACTTCAGTGGCGGGAGGATTATCATCAACAGGTGTAAAAGCAAGCGCCTCTCCATCTTCACTCGCAAAGAAATATCCCTCTGGCAGTGGGGTCTCTCCTCTCACAGTACTAACAATATACTCAATAGAGTTTTCAAGACCATCGTTAGGTAGCTCCGATGCAGGCGTGCCAGATTCATCAAAAAGGAAGAAGCTAAAATCTCTTGCAAATGTTTCTTCTTCCTCACTTTCAGGATCAAAAGAGCTTGGGCCAGTCCCTGTTGCGAATAAAGGCTCACCGGTAGAATCAGTGATTGTGTAGGCTCCAGATTGAGCTAAAAGACTAAGGTCTTCCGGAAACGGGGAGGGAAAAACTTCTGGGCTGTTACTGCCGCTTGAGTCAGGAAAAACTTGAGAATACAGGCTTATATTCGATGTTCCAATCCCTACACTGCTTAGCGAAGCTAAGTCAACGAAGGTCAAAAATGAAACGTCTAGGCCTGAAACAACATCTTGAAATAGACATCCGCCTCCAAAAGCAGTGCAGCTAACGGGCTCTTCTTCTGGACTAGTATCGAATATAGAGAAATCATAGCCTATGTCAACAGATGAAATATTCGAGTTACTAGCTGTGCCGCCCCTTCTAGCTTCAGCAGGCATTGCCAAGGTACCGATTGCAAAGCCTGTTGCTAGTAGAGAAAGAGAAGATATTTTAGAGAATCTCATTATGACAACTTCGATAAGGTAATTTGAACAAAAAACGATCGGAAGAGAACTCATGGAATCCTTGAAAAAAACATTCCATACTCATGAAGGTCAGATGCACGTTAACGAAACTTATGTCTTGAGCTCATTTTCGACATAGAGTGCCTCGTAGAGCGCCCCGGGAGGAAGCAACAATCTTCACCCTCTATAGAAGAATGGTAGAAGTGTATTAGTCATGTCACTCTAAAAAGCCCGTTAGTACTGCAAATAATGAAGCATTTGAGATAACTTCCTCACATCATTTAAACAACCAAGGAAATAAATATATGTACGTTCTGGAAACCATACTCACTTAGCTGATGACAGCACACTTAGGATGGCTAGCACTTATGCAACTAACTTAAGTGTATTTACTTAGGCACAATTATTTCTAAGACTCAGGAAGTAATCAAGGAATACTGATGAAAGTTCACACAATCCTAAAAGCAGTCAGGCTATGTGAGCTTATACGCTTGAATAGCTATTCGCCTCTTCTCCAAATGAAGTTAATTGCACTTACCTATCAGGCCATTTTCAAAGTTTTTTGCAAACTTACCGTTTTTTAGAACGAAGTGAGTCAGCACCAGCATAAGGATTCAACAGACCTATGGCGTTGGCCACTTATAGCTTTCGAAGCACTGCTTAAGACACCTACCAAAGGTTGCGCCCCATAGCAGACAAGCAATGCTTTTGCGCAAACGTCCTAATGCATCAGGACGTTTGCTATTCGTGAGCTGTCAGCTGCTAGAGCGCTAGAGCGTCTGAAGGCTGAAATCAGAAACATCAACGCCTGGCAAAACAATCCCTGGATCGAAAGTAAAGCTAGGTTCTAGCTTTACCGTTGTCGTAAATCCAGTATCTTCAAACGTCAACCGCTGAGTAGGTCCAACGCCTTGCACAATTGCCAATAGCTCCGACCCCTCATAAATCGCTGTGCCTGAAACGCAATTTATAGGAGAGCTGCCGGTTGTATAGTTGCCGTCATCTAGAATGATTTTGTCCAGACTACTAAAGTCTTTAATCAGCGCATAGTCGCTGTTGCCACCGTTGTTATAGAAGTTACTGTGATAGTCACCGACATAAAATATGTAGGTGTCTATTTTCTGACAGCAGGAGACTGTGATAGATTTCAGAGCATTGC
>CALDSK010000129.1 GCA_937911865.1 uncultured Synechococcus sp. | reverse complement strand
AACTTTACCGCTCGCTTAAGCAATGGTACGGACTTGGCAGATAGACTAAGTAAGGGTAATTGCACCCGTGATCACCGCTAAATGGTTGACAACTGTCTAGTTAGTCCGTATTTGTACGGCTTGGCCCCAAGTGCTCACTCCTAAATGCTTGTCCCAAATGCTTGCTATTGTGACAGAAAACCCCTGTCACTGCTTACGTACTCTGCTCATTTGAACCGCAACCACCCTTCCTAATCTCAGATTGGCGTTTCTCGCTGCCATGACTAACCATCCGCGCTCATTCCGGCGCAATCTCTTACTCAGAATATTGGCTTTTAGCCTGCCAATCTTATTTATTGGCCAAGCCGTCGTGTTGCGAAAAGCCCGCACCAGCCTTCTCACCACCGCGAGGCAAAATTTAACGAGCAGCGCCATTCGAAAGGCAGAAGAATTAGAAACTGGAATTCGGGCGGTAGAAGCAACCGTGGACGTGCTCGCCCAAACAGAAGACTTTCAAACGGGTGATGTCGACGCGATTGAAGAGCTGCTAGACCGATTCACGCAAGACACAACGCCCTATACGATTCACTGCGCTGAACTCAAAGCGCCGCAAGCTAAAGTCTCGGCAATCAACACCTGTCTCAGCGATATTTCTGCAGACGAAAGTCAGCTTTGGTCGGGTAATCCAAACGGTCGCAACATTCAACTAACGCGCTCTATTGTCCCCAGTGCGAAGCAAGTGCCCTGGTTGCAGGATGGCGGCATAGAAGACGCTGATTTTTATGTTTTCTCACCCGGATTAGGCACCCCCCGTACCGATGCCGAGATCGCCGCAATTCCAGAAAACCGAGCGCTGATCAAACTGATTGTCGCCAGCCCAATTTACAGCGAAGACAATAAGCTGCTCTACACGCTGGCGATGGAAATCCATATGTATCAGCTGCAAGATGCCACACCTCAATCGTTAGTCGGTGAGACGGTTGTCATCGATCAAAATCAGGTGGTGGTCACCCATCCGGACCGCACACAGGTCGGTAAAAATATTTCTGAACTGCGGGATGCTACTAAGCTCTCTAACGTTGTTGGCAGCGTCAAAGCCGGTCAAGATGACTTTGTTCATTTTTTCCGTTTTCTGAGTGCAGAAGACGGGGAGTGGCTTGCAGGCTATAGCGGCTTCGAAGTTCCTGTGAGTCCGAAGCAAAATAAGGTTTGGACCGTTCTGGCCGTCACGCCGCTGGAGCGAGCACTGCATGGATTAACGGCAATTCGCCAAATCCTTTTCACCCTTAATATTGGTCTGTTGGCTGCGAGCGTTCTGCTGGCAATATATGTTTCTCGCAGCCTATCGTTACCCATTGAAAGGCTGATTCGCTACACCCAAGATGTAGACGATCTATCACAGCTACAGGCTGCGCCTAATGGCTCGCAAATTTGGGAGCTGAACTATTTGGGAACGGTGATTGAGCGCATGCTGAGGCGGCTAGAAGAAAACTCAGCCGAACTGCGTTGTGCCTGGCAGGATGCGCAGCTCGCCAATCAACTTAAAAATGAGTTTTTGGCGAACACCTCACATGAGCTGAGAACGCCGCTGAATGGCATTATTGGCTCGATTCATCTTGTTAAGGACCAGCTTTGTGACTCAGAAGAAGAAGAGATGGAGTTTCTAGAGCAGGCAAACAATGCGGCTATGCATTTGCTCTCTGTGATTGAAGACATCTTAAATATTTCAAAAATTGAAGCGGGCACGCTGGATGTGAACATTACGCAGGTCGATTTGCGACATATCTTGAGAGAGGTGTTAGAAATGCAGGCCTCACAGTTTCAAGAGAATGGGCTGCAGCTGATCAGGCCTGAGTTCCATGAGCCTGTGATGATTCCTGTCGATCACTCACGCTTTAAGCAGGTATTGCTGAATGTGCTCTCTAATGCGATTAAGTTTACCGAGAAGGGTGCGATCGCTATTTCTATCACAACTGATGAGAGCCCAGAAGCGGACCTTGCAATCTCGAACGGTGCATCGTCCGATTTGTATGTACCCTCCGGGCCTTGGGTCAAAATTGCGATCAAAGACTCTGGCATAGGCATTGAGCCGCAACACCTTTCAAAATTGTTTCAGCCCTTTGTCATGGTTGACGGCTCCCATACCCGTCCATACGAGGGCACAGGGTTAGGTTTGGCTATTTCGCAGAACTTTATGCGGCTAATGCAAGGTGATATCGCAATTTATAGCGAGGGTGCTGGCAAGGGAACAACGGTTACGATCGTGGTCCCTCGAATTGTTAAAGACCTCACTCAAGACGGTAATAGTCAAACCGCAGACATGGCTAGTGAAGGTACCGTAGAGGATCCTGAAACTAGCGAAATCGTACAGTCAATTGCAAGCGATGTAGGTGTCGCAGCTATGCCATCTAGGCAGTAAAAAAAAGAGACAGCGCTGGAACTATAGTGCTAGGAATATAGTGCTAGAAATATAGCGCTAGAACTATGTCGATAGAATTTTCTCTATTTCAGTGACTTGAGCCTGGTAATCGGCTTGAGCGATCGCACAATCACTTCCTTCAGTGTCTATTCCTGCGCTCAAACCTGGGCCTAAAGTCAGCCAAGAACGGCAGCCGCTGTAGCTTTCTTGCCAGGCTATTTCTACAGGCTGCGGCAGACGATAGGCTCTTAGCAACAAAACGTACAGCGGCTGCTTCGCCTTCCACTTCAAGCGCGATTGCGCTAGCTGAGGCTGCCAGATATGAAACGGCGATAGCGCCTCTACTTGCTCAGCGTCCGTCGTTAAAAATACGTGAGTGATATCAGCCCACGCTTTGAGCGTAATAGTTTGGGGATGCCAGCCAGAGTCTACTGGCTTTACCGCGCTTTGATACTGAGGTTTTAGCAGCGCTGGCTTTTGATGCTCTAGGGTAGGAAACAGCAAGACTCTGTCAGATTCAGCGGAAAAGCGGCCTCTGTCTTCTTTAATGCCACCTTTGCGCAGCAGCAGTATGGTTTCACCCGTCGCCAGCGCATCAACTGCGACAGACCACTCTTTTAAGGCAGCTGTTATTAGCATGAGAGCCTCCTTTGCGCGCACCTAAACGCCCCACTTCCGCACATTTTCTCAGTCAGCTCACTCTCAGTCAGCTCATTCTCAGTCAGCTCACGCGACTTCAACGTTGATTCAATGATATCTAGCGATGAAACAACTAGCGATGAAACGGAATCGTCAAGAGCGGCGTTAAACTCCAGGCCATACAAACCCAATGGCTTTCTATCAGGCGACTGCTGATCGGTTCAGGTACAGCCGTATCGTTTGCGAGGAGTGCATCTACGCGTTGAGACAAACGACTGGGCGCAGCCGGACAGCTAAACCCTGCCCACACGGCCTCTGAAGATCTATCAGAAGACTTGAGCGGCATTGAGACAACGCTCATAAGCGACTCCGCTAACACCAGCGTATCGACTCGCTGTCCAGCCCAGCGGTCGGCGCGAATTTCTCTAAGCAATAGCAGCTCTTGCCATAGCTCAGTGGTTCCTGGCAGCCAGCAGGTTAAACGACGCAGGCCGCCGAGCCAGAAAAACCAAAACGTATCTTGGTAGTGGGCGTGACCTTCTTCATGGGCCAATACGG
Source organism: uncultured Synechococcus sp. (assembly GCA_937911865.1). Taxonomy (GTDB): domain Bacteria; phylum Cyanobacteriota; class Cyanobacteriia; order Phormidesmidales; family Phormidesmidaceae; genus Phormidesmis. The sequence goes on along the minus strand of CALDSK010000129.1, from coordinate 39,592 downwards.
CGGCCAGGTGTTCATTGTCTAGATGAGTCATCAACCCCTGGCTGATCACCAGCGCAGGCTGCCAGCAACCAACCTGGGCGCTAAACGCTTCTGGCACATTTATGACGTGGCTCACCACAGGACCAAATGCCGTCTGAATCGTTTTGACCGGGTGCTGACAGATTGAGCGCTGAGCGGAGAACGCTTGCCAGCTCAGGTGCAGCCATAGTAGGCCGGCGATCGCAACAAATCCAACAGAAATCTGATAGCTCAGCTGCCCTCCCCATTCGTGACCACCGCCACGGCCCATCACGATAACTGCTACAGCCGTCATCAGCAAAAACAGTGGCGGTACAACAAAAACGCTTAGGGCCTTTGCCCAGCGACGCTGCCAGTTTTGAAGAGAAGGCTGGGTGGCAGGCTGCGTTTGAAAACTGAGCAAACGTATTAAGAGGGCGACCGCAATCGCTATCCCAATCATGTTTACATGCATCATGGCTGCGCCTGCCTTGCCTGACGAGCGGCCTGAATTTTTTGAGCGATCGCATCCATTTGTGCCAGGCTATCGTCGTCTAGCTCATCGGCGAAGGCGGCCACAATATCAGGACTCCCCACTGCTAAGAACTGATGTAGCTGCTCGTGGGCTTTCAAAATTTCGGCCTCTCGCTGGGAAACTAAGACCTTCCAGATGTGAATACGATTTTTGCGATCGCAAGCAACCCAGCCTTTTTTCATCAGGCGCTTGAGTACCGTAGACACCGATGAATAGGTCAGCTCGCGATTGATATCAGTCAAAATATGCTGATGTACGGCCGTTGCCGACGTCGGCCCAAGCTGCCAGAGAATTTCAATAATCTCTGATTCCAAAGGGCCTAGAGACAGCGTCTTAGGCCGATAGAGGGAAAAAAGCGGCATAGGCAAACTCAATAAATAGCTTGCCTAAACCTTAGCATCAATGACAGTCGGCAGATAGCTACAAGCTAGCTATAAGCTAAACGCCGACAGCCGCAGGCGTTTCAATCGCAGATTTTAAGGCTGCAATCTTGTCCGTTTTCTCCCAGGGCAAATCTAGGTCTTCTCTGCCAAAGTGACCGTAGGCAGCAACCTCCTGATAGAAGCGTCCATCACGCTCAGCGGGCAAACCGCGCAGGTTGAAGGTTTCAATGATGCCTGCCGGACGCAGCTCAAAGTGCTCATTCACCAGTGAAAGTAGGACCTCATCCGACACTTTGCCCGTGCCAAACGTTTCGATAAAGATGCTGGTTGGACGGGCTACACCGATGGCGTAGCTCAACTGAACTTCGCATTTGTCTGCGAGTCCTGCGGCCACAATATTTTTAGCGACATAGCGACAGGCATAGGCCGCGCTGCGATCGACTTTTGTTGGATCCTTTCCAGAGAAGGCACCACCGCCGTGGCGAGAATAGCCGCCGTAAGTATCGACAATAATCTTACGGCCCGTCAGTCCCGAATCGCCTTGAGGGCCGCCAATCACAAATTTCCCGGTTGGATTCACCAGAAAGCGAGTGGTGTTGGTGGGCTGAACCTCTAGGCCAGAGAAAACGGGCAGCACGACGGCTTTCCACAAGTCCTCTTTGATTTTCGCCTGTACGTCCTCGTTATTGCTTAGCTCACCGATGGTTTCCGTGTGCTGAGTAGATACCAGAATCGTGTCAATGCCAACTGGCCTACCGTCTTCATACTCTACGGTTACCTGCGTTTTCCCATCCGGGCCCAGGTAGTTGAGCTGACCACTTTTTCTCACAGCGGCCAGCTCACGGGAGATTCGATGCGCCAAGCAAATTGGCAGCGGCATCATTTCAGGGGTCTCATTGCAGGCAAAGCCAAACATAATCCCCTGGTCGCCCGCACCGATGGCGTCCCAACGCTCGTCGCTCGTTTGCTCACGAGTTTCCTGCGCCTGATCGACGCCTTGAGCAATATCTGCTGACTGCTCATCTAACGCGATCAGTACTGAACAGCTATCTGCTGAAAAACCGTTGTTCTTAGGATTGGTATAACCAATTTCAGCAATCTTCTCGCGGACAACTTTTACAAAGTTAGCCGTAGCTGTAGAAGAAATTTCGCCCGTTACAATCACCAGGCCTGTATTCACAACAACTTCAGCCGCAACTCGACTGGCAGGATCTAATGCCAGAACAGTATCCAAAATGGTGTCTGAAATTTGGTCACAAATTTTGTCAGGATGTCCCTCTGTGACCGACTCCGACGTAAACAGGTAGCGACGAGACAATAGCCAAATCTCCTTGATCTGAATTCAACACTTCAATCAGTCGACAATGAATAAACGGATCACTAACGATGAGTAGCTACGCATAGATGATAGCTTTGAGCTGTTTTCGATAGCACTCAAGGTATCAATAGGGAGCACTCAAGGTATCAATAGGGCATCAATAGACTCATCGTCAAATAGGTCTATTGCAGATAGTCCCAAGGCCAATAGGGTTAGGGCCTTTGGCAAACCCGTATTGCCATGTTAGTTCTCATATCAAAATATATGCATACTCAGTATCTATGAGGGTGACACAATCACCCATCGAAAGCGCTAATGGGCTTTTAATGGAAAGCTTCAACCTGAATTAGGTCGAAAAATGTAACGATAGGTGCCGCGAACCTGACAGGGGCCCGCCAGCCGCCGGTCATTCCAAGGAATCCGGCTGCACCTTGGTTGGCTAGTGCATAATCAGCGGCTGAATCACCGATTACTAAGGTTTCAGAGGGCACAGCGGATAGCGCGTCGCAGGCAAACTGAAGAAAATTCGGATCGGTTTTGGGTAGCGTATCAACAGAAAAGCCGCAGTACCAGATGACTTCAGACAGCTCATAGCGATTGACAAAGGCTTCTACTTCTACCTGGCTATCAGAAGAAACAACACCTATCTTGAGGCCAACCGCCTGTAGCCGATGGAGCAGCGCTTTTACGTTAGGCAACAGCGGGGTATGTTCAACTTTGGGGGCGACCAGGCTTTCGGCAGCGGTAAAGGCCAGTTTGGTGGCCGATACGGCCTCTATCCAACCTTGTCCGGCGGTGGCCAAGCAAGCCGCGGCCGCAATTTCATTATCGTAGCGGCTGCCTACTGCAAGTAATCCTGCGGGGTCTAGCGCCTCAGCGGATAGACCAAAAGCCGCTAAGACAGAAGATTCGACCGATAGACGCTGAGCCTCTGGGCGGTCGGTACTCAGCTGATCTGCGACTAAGCGCGATCGCTCAAAACCTAATTTAGTCAGGTAGCTCTCTACATTCGCCAGAGTGCCATCCTTATCGAACAAAACCGCTCTAACTGAGCGAATCGTCTTACCCTGACAAGCAATCGTCGCCATATTGCAGCAAAGTGATAAAAATATAAGAAGGTCTAGAAATGACAGTGCAAGGAAAATTGAGAACGTAAAAAGTAAAAAGGGAAAAGCCTGTCAGGCTTTTCCCTTTTTACACGTGCTTCAACCGGTAGCGGTTTTAACTATGTTTTACCAGGTGCTACCAGCTGTTGAGTCTCAAAGCTGTTGAGCTTTCAATCGTTACTCTACCGTCGCCATTTCAGGTTCTTCGCTAGCAAAGCTTTCTTCGGATGAATCTATCATGCCTTCACCACCGCCAGCTTCACCTAAGGCCTTCTGTCTTAGCTGCTCGCGATAGCGTTCGGCCATCTCATCAGCCTTTTCGTAAACTAGCTCAGGATTTTTCACCATGTCGCCTGGCTCAGGCTCAAGCTGCTTAGTGGACAGAGAAATCCGGCCACGCTCAGCGTCAAGGTCAATAATCATGACTTTGATTTCGTCGTTCACATTAAGAACCGAATTCGGTGTGTCAATGTGATCGTGAGAAATTTCAGAGATGTGCAGCAGACCGCTCACACCACCAATATCGATAAACGCACCGTATGGCTTCAGACCGCGGACTGTCCCAATGACCACCTCGCTGACTTGCAAGCCGTTCATCTTGCGCTCAACCAGGGCTCGGCGATGGCTCAGAACTAGACGGTTACGCTCCTCGTCAACTTCCAAAAACTTCAGGGGAAGCTCTTCACCGACCAAGTCCTCTTTCGGCTTGCGAGTGCTGATGTGAGAGCCAGGAATGAATCCCCGCAAGCCTTCTATACGAACCAGTGCGCCACCCCGGTTAGTCGCAAATACGATAGAACGTACGGTCGCGTCTTCCTGCTGAAGCTGACGAACACGCTCCCAGGCGCGCATGTACTCAATTCTGCGAATAGACAGCGTTAGCTGACCATCTTCGTTGTCATCGGTGAGGATAAAGAACTCACGGGTTTCGTTAGACTGCAAAACCTCTTCAGCGCCTTCAACCCGGTTGATAGACATCTCCTGAATAGGGAGATAAGCAGCAGTTTTAGCGCCAATATCGATTAGTGCGCCCCGAGGTTCGATGCTAAATACTGTGCCAGGCACAATATCGCCAGGGTTGAAATTGTAATCGTATTGGTCTAAGAGTGCCGCAAAATCCTCATGAGTAAAACCAATGTCAGTGTTTTGAGTATCCGGGTTGGCCATGCTTGATGTTTCCTACAGTTTTCTCCGTGAACGAGTGAACACCTCGTGGCCGTGGGTGCTGCCTAAATGTTAGGTGAGCAGAACAAACGAACCACTTATCAATCTTACTAAAGTTTTCAGTTAGAAAAGGCTTCGGCAGCCTTTGAGGTTCCTATCACAAGAGTATCCATTGTACGCCACAAATGGATATAAAAGTCACCCTATATTTTGTCAAGTCCTAGTTGAATTCACCGGTCGGATTCACCAGCTGAATTTGAATATGGCCTGCAACCGCTATACCTTCAGCGAAGAGGCGATTCTATCTTCTGCTTTTCCTTTCGGTAATCTCACGGGCGATTCACTCTCTGAAGGTGTGGATTCTGGCTGCGCAGAGGAGATTATTTGCTCTGTAGTGCGGTGCTGCTCAGAGGTGATGTCACCACCGTCTTTGAGGTGGCTAAGGGCTTCTGTAAAATCTCGAATGCCCTGAAACTGGCGATAGACTGAGGCAAAACGAACGTAGGCGACTTCGCTAATTTGCCGCAGGCGACGTAGAACGTGCTCGCCGATTTCTTCGCTGGTGACTTCTCTGATCGCCTGCTGCTGAAGCTCAGCTTCTATCTCGTCTACCATCATCTCTATGGTGCGGGCACTAACGCCTGTTTTCTCACAGGCGGTAACGATGCCGCGTAATAGCTTGGATCGATCAAAAGATTCGCGATCGCCTTCTCTTTTTATAACGGTGACCGGCACGTACTCAATGCGCTCGTAGGTTGTAAAGCGCCGCTCGCACTCTAGACACTCTCGGCGACGGCGAATGCTGCGATCGCTCTCTGCCGATCGCGATTCTAAAACTCGATTATTAGGATGCTGGCAAAATGGACATTGCATCGGGCGGGGCCTCCAAAAGGCCAATTTCGAACGGGTGCGATTAAAGCGTTCCCTATGGCAACGTTACGTCAAAACGACACTGCCGAAACGATTGGCAAAAAATCGGCAAAACAATTTGTCAATTAAAAAGCTAGGGCTCGACTCCCCCAAACAGAGAAAAATCAAGCCCTAGCTCTTACGGATAGAGACAGTGAGCGGGCGAATAATCACCAACCGCTATCTAATTCACTGCCCATTTCACCGCTATTTAGTCCTTAGTAATTTTGGGTGGCTCGCGGAATGCGATTGCAAAGAACAATGTACCGATGATAAGCGCGAAAATCAAAATGTAAGCAACAGCTTCCATGGTTTATCCCAGTGAATAACGACGTGTCTAAAGTCTATCAAATCCATAGACTTTCTGAAGTATCTTCTGAAGCATTCAAAGCGGGCAATCGAAACCCGAAAGTTGATGAAACCGCCTGAGCTTCATCAACCTTCGGTGATTTCTAACCTTTGTTAGCAGCCTTCGTTGAGAAGTCACCCACTTTCTGGAAGTAACCCCACTCCACCTGCTCAGGCGATAGGTCAGGGTCAACGCCAGCAAATACATCTCTAAAGAGCGTACGAGAGCCGTGCCAAATGTGACCAAAGAAGAACAGTAGCGCAAAGACAGCGTGGCCATATGTAAACCAACCACGAGGACTAGAGCGGAATACACCGTCAGAATCTAGTGTCTTACGGTCAAACTCAAAAGGTTCACCCAGCTGGGCTTTACGGGCATAGCGCTTCACAGCCGCAGGGTCTGTGATGTGCTGACCGTCTAACTCACCGCCGTAAAAGTCAACCACAACGCCCGTTTGCTCGAAGCTGTACTTCGATTCGGCCCGACGGAATGGAATGTCAGCGCGCAGAACGTTGTCTTTATCAACCAGGACCACAGGGAAGGTCTCAAAGAAGTTAGGCAAGCGGCGAACGTTAAGCTCACGGCCATCGCCATCGTGGAAGACAGGATGCCCTAGCCAAGTGGTAGCAATACCGTCACCAGAGTCCATAGGCCCTACACGGAACAAACCACCTTTTGCCGGGCTGTTACCGACGTAGTCGTAAAAGGCCAGCTTCTCAGGAATAGCTTCGTAAGCCTCTTCTTCAGAAGCTCCACCAGCAATTGAGCGCTGAGCACGACGATCGATTTCATCGGCAAAATAGCTGCTGTCCCACTGATAGCGAGTAGGTCCAAACAGCTCGATCGGCGTGGTCGCAGAACCGTACCACATGGTGCCCGCTACGATAAACGCGGCAAAGAACACAGCCGCAATTGAGCTAGAGAGTACGGTTTCGATGTTACCCATACGTAGCGCCTTGTACAGACGCTGAGGTGGACGAACCGTGAGGTGAAACAAACCCGCCACAATACCGACAATGCCGGCAGCAATATGGTGAGCAACAACACCACCCGCGTTAAACGGGTTGAAGCCCGCCGGTCCCCATTCAGGCGCGACGCCTTGAACGTGGCCCGTTAGACCGTAAGGGTCAGAGACCCACATACCAGGTCCCCAGAGACCTGTGAGATGAAACGCTCCGAACCCGAAGCACAGCAACCCAGATAGAAATAGATGAATGCCGAACATCTTGGGCAAGTCTAGTGCAGGCTCACCTGTACGGGGATCGCGGAAGAGTTCCAAATCCCAGTAAACCCAGTGCCATACAGCCGCTAGGAACAACAGACCAGACAAGATAATGTGCGCGATCGCAACGCCTTCAAAAGACCAAAAGCCAGGGCTAACACCGGTTGCACCAGTCACATCCCAGCCACCCCAGGACCCTGTTACGCCCAAACGCGTCATGAAGGGAAGCACAAACATGCCCTGCCGCCACATGGGATTGAGAACAGGATCGCTCGGATCGAAAGTAGACAGCTCGAACAGCGCCATGGAACCAGCCCAGCCTGCCACAAGTGCCGTATGCATTAGGTGTACAGAAATCAGTCGGCCTGGATCATTCAGAACAACTGTATGTACTCGGTACCAAGGTAGACCCATTGATTACGCTCCTCCTTGTTTTTGCTAAAAATCGTGCTTCCGCCCACCTAAGCAGTGAGGCTCAACAAATAAGCACACACCTTTGAGACTTAGTAAAGCGAAAACCTTGTTAATAAATACTTGACGCCCTGTAAAAAGACTTCAGATACTACTAAGGCTACCAGAAATAGACACTTCACAGACCAAGTCAAGACTGATATTTCAACGCAATCTCTCCTTCTGCGCCAGAAAAAGACCAGAGAAAAACAAGAAAATTGGCGTGTCTCAACCCAGTTTGTTTACTAAGATGTAAAAATGAAGGTGTATAAAGAAGTGTAACTATTTCTCAATCTTTGGGGCAAGCAAGCGAGGTGTAGAAGTCGCAGTTGGCCTCACGGATAGCCGCATAAAACAGGTGAAACAGCAGGTTATGGTCAATATTAAGTTTGTTAAAGAAAATAAAGAAATTGATGCCGCCTACGGTGCAAACCTGAGATTCAAGGCTCAGGAGAACAATATTGATATTTACACCTTTATGGGCAAGCTCACTCAGTGCGGTGGCTACGGTCAATGCGGTACCTGCGTCGTTGACATCGTAGAAGGTGCTAGTAATCTCTCGCCCCGTACTGCGGTAGAAGATCGCATGTTGAAAAAGCGCCCTTCAAGCTGTCGCCTTGCCTGCCAAACGATTGTGAACGGTCCTATCAGCGTAGTGACCAAGCCAGATAAAAAAGAAAGCCTCAAAAAGGCCAAAGCCGAAGCGGCAGCAAAGCAAGCGGCCGAAGCCGCTGCCACCCAGGCGAAAAGCGAGCAAGCCTCCGAAGAACCGGCTTCTACGGTAGCGGAGTAGACTTGCCTCAGTTAAGTTCCTATCAATTTTTGAGCCCCCTGATCAGATCCATTGAGAGAGCGGCGGAGTGTTATGCTATGGGCAGTTGGCTTAATAAATGTTTAGGAGTAGGTAGGCACTCATGGAAACTAACAAACTGGGTTTTGTAGCGAGCGTTTTGTTCGTCTTTGTTCCAACGGTATTTCTATTGATTTTGTATATCCAAACAGCCAGTAAGAAGACAGGTACATAAGTCGCCTTCACATGCTTGGTTTGTTTAGTCTGGGTTGTTTAGTCACCTGCTGAGCGCCAATTAGACAGTATCTGGTAGCCGAAATTGCATATCAAAAGTTTCTAAGAAACCTCTCTATCGCACAGCGCGATAGAGAGGTTTCTTGTTGACTGGTTTTTAAATGATTAACCTTATTCAGGCTGCAATCTGTCACTATTCGTTCATGGTTTTATAGGTGGCCACAGCAGAGGGGGAAATTCGATTGAGGTAGCGGAAAATCCAGTACTTGAAGACGGTGTCTAGAATGACTGGAAAGGTCGCAATAAAAAGGAAAATAAAATTGCGATTGGCAGGAAGCCCTAGATGATCTGCCACACCTTCCAATAGCACTTCCCACCCGTGAGGTGAGTGAAAGCCCACGAATGTATCGGTCAGCAAAATAATAATGAAGGCTTTAGCGCTATCGCTAAGGCCATAGACGATTTCATCGATAAACGATTTGAGCGTAGCGACTTGATCTTTGCGGCTAGTCAGTAGCAGAGAAAATGCCAGGACCGCAATCACATCGGCAAAGACGTTCTCTACCGCGTCTGCACTGCGAGCTCGGTACTCTTCTTCAATTTGAAAGGCTTTTTGTCTAACCTTATTTTCAATTTCTACCTCACTTAAATCGGGTGCTTTGCCTATGAGCACCTCAAAGCGAAACCGCTCCTCATATTGCTGAAGCTCATGCAGCGCGTCTTCTTCCATCGCCACGTTGAGGAAGACTTCAGCCTGAGTCGTGTCTCGGGCGTACTCTACAATCGGTGCAACGACGAAGTTCTTGCTGAGGTATTGAGCTAACAGCGGCACAATGATGAGCTGCAAAACAAACGTAATCGCAACGGTTGTCTGCGTTTTTGAGCTACGAAAGTTGCGAACAACCTCAACTTCAGCATCTGGATCTAGATCCTGTTTAATACGATCAACGGTTCGCAGTATCGATCGAGGAAGGACGCTGCTGCGGGCGCTTAGTGCCTGATTGGGCGTGTCTTCAGCGGCTGGTGAGAGTGCAGGGGGCCTGTCTGCAACAGAAAGCGCAGCCACAGACGTACCAGGCGATCGCTGACTAGCTTTGAGTGCAATACCTCCATCTTGGGGATAGCGCAATAAAACGTCGTCAATGAGCTGTAGCTTGCGCAAAAAAATGGCTGGACCATTGATTTGATTAAGCGGCACGTCGTCGGGCAGGGGGGTACTCAACTGCGGCGAATCAGCTGTTGGCAGGGTATCGCTGCTGGCCCTAAACTTGGCCATTCGCCTACGAATGACGGATAGATACTTCTTGAGATCTTTTTCGAGCAGCTGATAGGCACTTGGGCTATAGCCAGTGCCTGGAGCAATCGGCTCGCCCTCAAAGTAAACGTCCTCTAGCTGGCGAATTTTGAGGGCGGCTTCGTAAGCTTGATCGAGTGCTCTGTCGGGCGTTTTGACGAACCATTGTCTGATTCGGTCAAATAGTCCGAATCGCTGCGAAGAGTTTGTCATTACTACTAAAGCTGCAACCGTATGGTTTAGTCACTATATAGTAAGCCTACGGTGTGTTTTCTGTTGACAATTACGCTCACTCAACGTTTTTTGAACCAACGTTTTTTGAAACGCTTTCTGAACAGAGCGCGAAACAGTTCCCCTAGTGCCCGACGGCCTACTTTAATCTGATGATGCCGGGTTGGCATCCGAAAAACATAGACGCCCCGGCGAATCAACGCAGCTAGACGACCGCCCAACGTAATCCCAAAGCTTGAAAGTCCGGCATCGCCAATTCCTAGCGTAATCATGTCGCCCAAATGTAAATAATTGAACGGCTTTGGCTGTTTGCCTTGAGTTATTGCCGCCAGGTTAGCTGCCACTCTGCTCGCGGCCTGAAAAGCTGCTTGCGCAGTATTAGGTGCGGCTTTTCCCTTCGGCCCTCGCACATCCGCGCTGTCACCGAGCACAAAAACAGACTCATCGTCTGCTAGCTGTAGCGTTCTGCGAGTGAGCCTTTGACCGTAGTCGTTTTGCTTAACAGACTGCTCGCCTAGCCAGGGACGCGGCTGCGTTCCAACTGCCCATAGCGTCAATTGACTGGGCCTCGTCGTTTGTGTTTCGTCTTGTGTGAGCGTAACTGTATCGGCATCAATGGCTAAGACGCTGGTTTCTATTAGTACGTTGACCTGTCGATTTTTCAATGCGCGATCAGCCTGCCGTCGAAGCCCCTTAGGAAAGTTAGAGAGCAGCTGCGATCCCCGTTCTACTAGCGAAATTCTTCCTCGCTGACCTAAATAGTCTGCCACCTTACAGGCAAGTTCCACCCCGCTAGCACCGCCGCCAACTACGACAACAGAGATAGGCTGAATGCTGTCAGATTGGGTTTGGAGTGTTTGCGATCGCACCAGTTGCTTCAACCTCGCCGTCAACGTTAGCGCGTCCTGATAAGAGCGAAAGGTTAGCGCATGCTCATTCAACCCAGGCAGATCAATCGGTCGATTTTTTGCCCCAGTGGCCAACACCAGATAGTCATAAATAAAAACGTCGCCGCTAGAAACGATCACCTTTTGCTGCGATAGATCGACTGACTCGGCGTGGTCTTGCTGCCATTGAATATTCGTGCCAGTTAGCAGGCTGCTATAGGTCGGAAAAAGCTCCCACTGCTTTAGCTCATCGGTGATCAGCTCGTACATCATCGGGAAGAATACGAACCGCTCATCAGGTTCAATCAGCGTGATGCGGCTGCTTTTGAGATGGCGATACTTTTGTAGATATAGCGCGGTATATAGCCCCCCAAACCCTCCGCCGACAATACAAATGTGAGGATTCGCTCGTGAGGAAACAGCCATGAAAGGGGTTCTATAAAAAGCGCTTGGATGAAGATAATAGACAGACGGAACTGTCGAGGCTATGGGCGCGAAAATGAATGATAGGGTTCAGGTTTGGCAGATTCCGCTGCATGTTTCGGAAGAGACTGTGCAGCGGTATGAAAGGTGTCTTGCAGAAGATGAGCGATCGCGCGCCAACCGCTTCCGCTTTCCAGACGATCGCCGCCGCTTTATCGTAGCGAGAGGAACCCTTCGATATCTACTGAGCCAGCACTTTCAATGCGTGCCTCATGACATTGCTTTTTGCTATGGAAAATATGGCAAGCCCAGCGTGGAACCAGTGGGCTTAGAAAGTCAAATGAGCGCAGAAAGACAAACCACTGCGCAATCTGCGCCTGGGAACTGCGACTTTCATTTTAATGTTTCGCACTCGGGTGAGCTAGCGCTGTGTGTGCTGGGCTACGCTCACCGGGTGGGCATAGATATCGAGAAAATTAAAAAAATTCAACGGTTAGACGGCATGATGGAACGCTGCTTGGTCTCAAGCGAGCAGCGCTATGTAGAAGCCGCAACCCACCCGCTAAAAGCTTTCTTGACCTATTGGACCTGCAAAGAAGCTTACCTAAAAGCGATTGGGCTAGGACTGAGTCAATCCATGACATCGGTGCAAGTAGAGATAGACCCGCCGCGGCTGACCGCTGTACCTACTGGCTGTGAGGACGGTTGGAAGCTACATCTCATTGCCGTGCCAGAAGCCTATACGGCGGCCTTAGTGGTCGCTGGCGGTGCGAGCGTTGATGTAAAACATTGGGCGCACTCGACTATGCCAGCCTAGCGAGCTAGCCTTTGAGCCGAAAATTCTTCAGCTGAGGCTATTTGACCAAAATAACGGATTTTACAGGGCGCTCAATCGGGTTGCCTTCTGCGTCTACTCTAGCGGTGTGTATCTGACCGTCGTAGTAAAGCGTGGAAGAGCTGCCGCCGTCTAAGTTGAGTAGGGCATCTACGCCAAGCGTCGTTGTTGCAAAATCGGCCATATCAGTTAGCGTAAAGCCAGCAGCATCTTCTCGCTGAGCGGCCATAATGAAGACGATCTCTTCGGTATTTCCGATTGTGCCGACAGCGCTTCTAGCATTTGGACTGACGCTACCAATGGCATCTCGAACAAGTTCACCGTTTTCATAATGCGTGAAGGCTTCGGCCGTTGAGGTATCTTCAGGCAGCAGCTGGGGGCCTGCGCCAACCGCATCGTCTAGTTGGCAGCCATTGGGAATCGGGGCATCGTGAAAGGTGATGTCGTACTTAATCACACCCTCGCCTTCAGCGACAGGCTCTTTGTCTGTTGGTTGACAGAAATAGCGACGAAACTCTGACCGATTGAGGATATCAGGCAAGTAGCTTTGTAGATCTGGATTATCCATCAGGCGTTCGTTCTCAGTCGGATCGCCGACCAGTTCGCCCTGCGAAGATAAGTAAGAGGTGGTTTTGCCGTTTTGTGGATCGAAGAAGCCTGCGTTGATTGCGGCGATCGCATTGTTCGAACGAGCGATCGCATCCACCGTTTCTAGCCCATCTACCGCTACTACTGACAGCGACACCGATTGAGGATCAAGGCGAACAACATGCACCGTTGCCTGCGGTAGATCATAGGTGAGGTAGTCTACAGGAGAAGATTGAGCGAGGACCTGCTCAGACAAAGCTGGTTCGTTCAGGTTTAGCTCGTTCGGGTTTGGCTCGTTCAGGTTTGGCTCATTCGGTATTGACTCCTCAGACCTAGCCATATCAGAAACTGAAGCTAGCCTAGTCGAACAGGCGCTAGGTAACAACAAGAGGGCTGCTAGGAAAACCCAAGACAGCGGCCTACTCGCAAAAGAGCAGGTTATCTTTCGTCGTTGCTTATCCTGCAGCATTTCTGACTTTCTCGCTGTAGTCTTTCGGTCGCATCTGGCGGAAGCCATTAAAGACTAACTGCCTCGCCCAAGCTGGTAAGTAAGATAGCACCTTACCCACTTGGGCTCGGCTGGAAAGTTTGCCAGAATCTTTTAGTTCAGCAATCAATGTTCGCCCTTTTTGCGTTTCTCCTTTTTCAATCAAACGCATTGCTAACACCTGCTTGAGCGATGCGAGATTGTTGATCCGATTTCTTTCCATATCTGGGCGATCCGGAAAGCGATAGCTGTTCAGGCAAAAGGACTTAGCCGTGAGGAAATGAATGTCTTGCTTAAGGCTATTTTGGCCCCCGTGAAAGCGGTATTCCATCAGTCGCTCAGGAATAAAGTAGGCCGTTTGATCGGCTAGAGCGCAGCGGACTAAAAGGTCAAAGTCTTCGCAGCCATCGGCCTCAAAACGCATGAAATCAACGGCGTCTAGGCTGCTTTTGCGAAAGAGAGAGGAACCAACCTGAAGGCTCTGGCGCACAAACGTTTCGGCGAGCAGATCGTCTAGTTTTCCGTGAGCGAGTTTGTCTTTGCCCCACTTTGCAGAGTTAGCGGCAGTGCCTGCTTCGTCGCGTTCGTTGCGAGCGTTGATTACCCAGTGATCCGTGCAGACAAAATCAGCATCAGGGTTTGCGTCAAGAATCGTGACTGTCTTTTCAAGAAAGGTCGGGGTCAGTGCGTCGTCGTCATCGAATTTGATGAAGTATTCGCCTCTGGCCGCTTCATATCCAGAACGCATGTTACGGCTGCGCTTGATGTTTTGCGGGTGGCGAATGTAGCGAATGCGCGAATCATCCCACTGGGCCACAACGTCGGCAGTATTGTCCGGAGAGGCGTCGTCGCAAATAAGTAGCTCAAAGTCTGTGTAGGTCTGATTGAGGACGCTATTTACAGCGTAGGGAAGGATGGCTGCGCGGTTGTAGGTGGGGACGCAGATACTGACTTTGGGATTGTGCATGATTAGGGAATCGATCGATGGGTGGCGACCTGGTTCTTGTTAGCGTAGCGGGTTAGCTGTGAGATCCACGTAGGTTTGATGTGAATATTCGTCCTGGGCACGCTAGATCCTATAAGAATATGTTGAAGATGCCAGGGCGACTGTGAGTAGATTTCGGAAATACTGACATGATCGACGCATATACAGATATATAGGAAGTGTTGGCACATGAGTCGTGTTTTTCTCGATGCACGTTTTTCTCGATGGATGTAGATACAGATCAAGCTAGTCAGTATTTCCCGGGGGTTTCTGTCATTGTGCCTATTTACAATGGCGAGCAGGATTTACCCGGACTGCTAGCGTGCCTGATGGCGCAGACGTACCCGGCCAATCAGGTTGAGTATTTGGTGGTAGATAATGGAAGTAGCGATCGCACCGCTGAAATACTTAATGCTGCTGCCCAAGACTTCGCCGCAAAGAACCTGACTTACAAAGTCCTGAGCGAAACCGAAATTCAAAGCGCCTACGCAGCTCGCAACACCGGTATTCGCGCCGCGACTGGTGAATTTCTCGCCTTTACTGATGCTGACTGCTATCCGCAGCCAGAGTGGCTAGCAGGTCTGATGCGCCCCTTTCAAGATGAGCAAATAGGCATAGTGGCAGGTAAAATTACCGCGTTTCCCGGGTCCACGCTGCTAGAGCACTACGCTGAATGCAAAGGCACCATGAGCCAGCAAGATACGCTGGCTCACACTTTTTGTGCCTACGGTCAAACAGCGAATTTGGGTGTTCGACTCACCGCGCTCAAGCAGGTTGGGCTATTTCGCCCTTATTTAACCACGGGCGGCGATGCCGATATTTGCTGGCGAATACAGCGAGAGGGCACATTCAACGGAGAGCCCTGGAAAATCTACTATGCCGAGGATGCGCCCATTCAGCATCGCCATCGCCAAACCCTAGAAGAACTCAAGAAGCAGTGGTATCGCTACGGCAAATCCAACCGATATCTGCATGAGCTGCACGGCGTAAAGCTCGCTTGGCCACTGCCCAACAAGGAACGCAATCGAAGCCTGTTGAGATGGGCGCTAAAAGACATGCCAAAAGCGGCACTTCGCCTGCTACAGAGAAAGGGAACGACTGCGGACTTGGTCATCTCTCCGCTTGATATTTACTGCGCTCAGGCGCGAGATTTGGGCCAAAGAGAAGCCAATCTGCCCGAGAAGGCTCGATTAAAAGCGGAGTATCCGGCTGTTCATCAGGGCAGCGTTCATCGAAGTGCTGATCATCAAAGTGCTAACCATCAAAGTGCGACTCAACCCGTGGACGGCTAGAAAAGCATGAAAAAAACGATGAACATCTTAATGCTATCGGCGACGTTCCCCTATCCACCCACCCGGGGAGGCACTTCGGTGCGGACGTTTCATCTGCTCAAGTACCTCAAGGAACAGGGTCACAAAGTTAGCCTGGCAACATTGCGTACCTATCGGTTCGTTTCCGATGAGGAAGTGGCTGCGCTAGAAGAGTGGGTAGAGGAGCTGGCGGTCTTTCCGTGTATGCCCGACCCCGACCAAACCAGCGGCAAGCTCGGTCAGGTAAAGCGTTTAGCCACCTTTGCAATTAGCGGTGAGCCACCCAGCGTACGGACCTCTCGCTCAGAAAAAATGCAGGCTTGGGTAGATGAAAAAATTGCCAGCGGTCAGTTTGATGTCATCACCTGCGAGCACTGCGTCAACGAAGCCTACGTGCCGGAGGATATTCAAAAGTATATTCCGACAGCGGTAGTGAATATTCATAGCTCTGTGTATGGCACCTGTGCGCATCAGCTGGCCGCAGGCATGGCAGAAAAGCCTATGCGCGATCGCATCAACCTGCCGCTGCTAAAGCGCTACGAACACCGCTACTGCCAAAAGTTTTCTCACCTAGTGGTCACAACCGCTGAAGATCAGCAGCAAATTGCCGAGATCAGTGGAAAAGACAGTATTCATGTCATTCCAAACGGCGTGGATTTAGCGGCCTTTGCACCGCGATCGCAAGATCCGGGTGGACACAAGCTTGTCTTTATTGGCGCAATGGACAATCTGCCGAACATAGATGCGGTCACCTATTTCGCCAAAGACGTTTTTCCACTGGTTCGCCAAAAGTACCCTGACGCAACCCTTTCACTCGTAGGATCGAGGCCCACTAGCGCAGTCAAAGCGCTGGCTGATCTGCCCAACGTGGTCGTGACCGGACGCGTCCCAGAAATGACGCCATATCTGCATGAGGCTACCGTTTGCGTGGTGCCGATGCGCACTGGCTATGGCATTAAAAACAAAACCTTAGAGGCCATGGCGGCAGGTATTCCGGTGGTTGCTAGCGATCGCGGTCTAGAAGGACTTGATGTCGATGGTGATGCGACGCCAACTAGAGCGCTAAGAGCCAAGACGCCGTCAGACTATGTTGAGGCAATTGGCCGTTTGTTTGAGTCATCCGATTTGCGTCAGACCCTTTCAAAGAATGGACGAGAGCTGATCGAACAGCGTTATACGTGGGCGATCGCAGGCAGCCAATACGAAAAGGTTCTTATGCAAGAAGCGGTCTAGGCTTCTGCATTTGCACTGCTCAGATTCGGCCTTTAGATACTTATTGTCGCTGTAATCCCTGTCCTAAGGTGTCTTACAAGACAAATAAAGATATCAATGGTTAGAAAAAATATTTCTGTACTGGCTTACGGAATTGCAGCGCTTGCTCTGGTTGCCCTCTCCTCAGCCGTCTTTTTGGAGTGGGTCTTTCCAATAGATACCACTATCTTGCAAGCAATACGTCAGCTGCACAGCCCGACTATGGACGTCGTGATGGTCGCCATCACTCGGCTTGGCAATCCAAAGTTTACAGTGCCTTTGGTGTTCGTCGTTTTTACGCTGCTCTGGGTCAAAAAACATCGGCTAGAGGCCAAGCTTTTCGCACTCAACTGCATGGGCGGTGCTGTTTTTAGTACCGGACTCAAGCTTTTCTTTGGCAAAGTGCGCCCTGCCCTATGGAACTCACCGATTGAAGAAGTGACCTTCAGCTACCCCAGCGGGCATGCGCTAGGGGCTGTTGTGTTGTACGGATTTCTGGCCTATTTGTTGGGAAGGCGGTTACCGAAGTACAAAGGGGTGATTTATGTGGGGGCGATCGCGCTAGCATTGGCCATCGGCTTCACCCGCCTTTATCTGGGCGTTCACTGGCCAACCGATCTCCTCGGTGGCTACATCATCGGCTTTTTGTGGACCAGTAGCTGCATTCTGTTTCTCAAAAAGCGACTTCCCACTGTGGCATCGCCTAAAGCCTAAAAAACTAAAACCAAAAAAAGGTTCTACAGATAGATAGTTGTAGAACCCTTTTTTTAATTTTTTGCTTGTTCAGCTTTTTTGTGGTTCAGCTAAGCGAACTATGACCTAACAGGCGATCTAATAAGCGTCTTGAAGCTCGTAAAAATCAGGAGAGATGTAGTCTTTCCTCAAAGGCCAACCCTCCCAGTCTTCTGGCATCAGCAGGCGCTTCAGGTTTGGATGACCTTCATAAACAATGCCAAACATGTCGTAGCACTCACGTTCCTGCCAGTCTGCTGCCTTCCAAATCCAATACACTGATGGAATTTTGGGGTTGTTACGCGGCAAAAATACCTTAATACGCACTTCGGCAGGCGCATCAGCATCATCGCTCAGCTTAGTCAGATCATAAACACTCACCAGCTCTTTGCCAGGACCTTCATCGTATGCACTCTGACAGCGCAGATAGTTAAACCCATAGGCATAGAGCGCTGTAGCAAAGGGCAACAGAAACTGAGGCTCTACTCTTAAGATTTCAATCCCCAGATGGTCTCGCTCCATCACTTCGTGACCAAATCCCTGCTCTGTTAGCCAGGTAGAAACCTCTCCCGGTTCAACAATCGCTGACTCTTCTGCTGCGTTTTCCTTTTCTTTATCGGCCATGTTTATAACTACGTTGGAATCTATGCCTGTTGAATCTATGCTTGTTGAATCTAAGCCTGTTCTTCTTTCGGTGCTGCTGAGTCTTTGACCTCTGCCTTTGCGCTCTCCAACTTAGCGTCGGAAGTCTTTTCGACGGGCATACCCATCGCCTGCATTAGCTCTTTGGGTGGCATATCGCGCGTACCAGACGCCAGATATTCGCCAGTCAAGATAGGTGCAACAGTCTTCATTTCGTGCGATCGCGTGTAAAACCGATGCGTCGAGACAAACTCTCCTCGCTCCTGCATCGACTCGTTTGCAATCTTCTTACGCAGCTTAATCACCGCATCAAAAATTGCTTCTGGCCGAGGTGGGCAGCCTGGAATATAAACGTCCACCGGGATAATTTTGTCCACACCGCGCAACGCCGTCGGAGAATCTGCGCTAAACATACCGCCCGTAATCGTACAGGCTCCCATCGCCATGACATAGGCAGGTTTTGGCATCTGTTCGTACAGGCGCACCAAAGCAGGGGCCATTTTCATCGTTACAGTGCCCGCTACGATGATCAAATCGGCCTGTCTGGGGCTGGCCCGAGGCGCTAGACCAAACCGGTCGAAGTCGAAGCGAGAACCGAGTAGCGCTGCAAACTCAATAAAGCAGCAGGCGGTACCGTACAAAAGAGGGAACAAGCTCGAAAGCCGGGTCCAGTTGTAAAGGTCATCGACCGTCGTCAAAATGATGTTCTCTGACAAATCCTGCGTGACACCCGTTCTAGCAGCGGGATTCATAATCCGCTCGCCGGGATTCACCAGCGGGTTACCTGCGCCGCTGATGTCGTCGCCAGGACGTCTGCCTGTTCCTATGACCACTCCAAAGCTCCTTTACGCCACGCGTAGACTAAACCGATCACCAAAATAGCAATAAAAATAAGTGCTTCTACAAAAGCTAGTAGACCCAGCGTGTGAAAAGCGACTGCCCAAGGATACAGAAACACTGTTTCCACATCAAAGATCACAAATACCAGCGCAAACATGTAGTAGCGAATGTTGAACTGAATCCACGCACCCCCGATAGGCTCACAGCCTGATTCGTAAGTTGTTCGACTAGCCGGGCCCGCGCTCGCTGGCCGCAATAGCTTCGATGCGCCCAAAGCAACAACAGGCACCAGAGAGCTGATAATCAGGAAGCCTAAAAAGTATTCGTATCCACTTAAAACAAACACAGGGTATGCCTTGAACTGTTCATAAATCTCTCCTATTGTAGCGGCCTACGAGGGGTTTAGGCCTGCGCCAAACAGAAAACATGACCGCTCAGATCATTGCGAACATAATAACCATAGGAAAACCCACCATATGCAATAATAGTTAACAAATATTCTCATAGTGTCGGAGTAACGGGTCTAACCAATGACGACTGAGCCAACTTCTAATCTTGACCCAGAGCAATCGCCACCGGTAGAGGAGACGATTCCCCTGGTGAGGCCTGAAGGCGAAACGAATGCCGCTGCCGATCATGCGGCTTCTCAGGATGAGAGCGAAGCGGCCCGACCGCTGACCCCGGCCGAAATGGATCGGTTTGAGTGTCGCTCTTGCGGGAACACCTACGAACCTGCCAAAGGAGACAGTAGAGGAGAGATTCCGCCGGGCGTTGAGTTCAAAGATTTACCTGTGGACTGGCGGTGCAGCGTATGTGGTGCCAGCCAAACGCAGTTTAGCAATGTCGGCCCTGCGGGTCAGGCTTCTGGATTTAAGGAAAACCTCAACTACGGCTTCGGGGTTAATACGCTCACGCCAGGTCAGAAGAACGTCCTGATATTTGGGGCATTGGGCGTAGCGGTGTTGTTTTTCCTGAGTCTCTACGGCTTACGATAGGCACGCTGTGAGTCCTGTGCATGGGTTTCGCTGTGCTGCCTATGCCTGTAGTTCCTGAGACCCCTCTCGTTTCACTGTTTTTCGTCTTACTTGTTCTTTACGGATTTGATTTTTGCTGGAGTTGTCATGCAAACGGTTTTAACATCCCTTCTTAGATCTGAATTTCTTAGGTCTGGTCTCGCACTTGCAAAGGGGGCCTGGAAAAAAGGGATTACCTTAGCGCTGGTCGCGCTCTTGGCGACTAGCTGTAGCGGTGTCTTCTTAGCGGAGACTGAAAGCAATCCGTGGGAAGTAATTGCGCTACCTACCGAAGCTGCAATTTCGGACGTCGCTTTTGCCAGCGATGGAGAACACGGTTGGCTGGTCGGCAGCCGGACGACGCTACTAGAATCTACCGACGCAGGCAAAACCTGGGATCCTCGCATTCTAGAGCTAGGTGAGCAAAACTACACCTTTACCTCTATCGACTTCAGCGGTGATGAGGGTTGGCTCGTTGGTCAGCCCAACATCATGCTGCACACCACTGATGGCGGTACCTCCTGGTCAAATATTCCGCTCGACCCGCAGCTGCCAGGTCAGCCTTTACTGGTGACAGCAACAGGCAAAAACTCAGCTGAAATGGCCACCGACATTGGTGCAATCTACACAACTAAGGATGGCGGTCAGAAGTGGAAAGGCCTTGTCCAGTCTGCAGTAGGCGTGGTGAGAAACATGAGCCGTAATGAGGAAGGGCGCTATGTCGCGGTGTCGTCTCGCGGTAACTTTTATTCCACATGGCTCCCTGGTCAAGAAGCCTGGCAGCCCCACAACCGCGAGAATTCCAAGCGATTACAGAACATGGGATTCACTAAAGAAGGTTTGCTTTGGCTGATTGCTCGCGGTGGGCAGATGCAGTTTGGCACTGAGCAAACCGAGTACGAAGAGTGGAGCGAGCCTATCAATCCTGAATTTGCTGCTAGCTGGGGTCTGCTAGATGTTGCCTACCGTACGCCTGAGGAGCTTTGGGTGACCGGAGGCAGCGGCAATCTGTTAATGAGTACAGATGGTGGCGAAACCTGGATGAAAGATAAGGCCGTAGAAGATGTTCCGACAAACTTCTATCGAATTAAGTTCTTAGGTCAAGATAGGGGCTATATTCTCGGTCAGCGCGGATATCTACTGCGCTACGAAGAAGCGCACAGCAATTTGGTCTAGTGAGTAGTCAGTAAGTGTGTAGCCTAAAGGAAAGTAAAGTTTTGCAAAGCCAAGACTCATATGATCTGACTGGCAAGCCACACTCAAAAAACAGCGTCTTAAGCCTTATATCTGGATAACGGCTGAGGACTAGAGAAACTTTTAGGGCCAGATTACTAAGACTTCCTTGTGAGGTGACCTAAGAGTTTCGTATGATAAGTACACATAGCTTTAATGCTTTAGTTAGGAGATTTAGGAAATATGGCTGGCGTTACCGGCGAAAGACCCTTTGGTGACATTGTTACTAGCATCCGTTATTGGATTATTCACAGCATCACAATTCCTGCTTTGTTTATTGCAGGTTGGCTGTTTGTTTCGACTGGCCTAGCGTATGACGCGTTTGGCACCCCTCGCCCTGATGAGTACTTCGGTCGCAACCAGGTAGAGCTACCGATCGTAGATAGTCGCTACAACCCCGATCGTACGCTGAAAATTAACGAGTAGTGCACGACGCTCTATCAGCACACCGCCTATGGCACATCGTCTATCGGTGCGGCATTCCCACTAAAACAACTATTTTCTGGAGACCTCCTAATGACAAGTGGTAACCCCAACGAACCCATTACTTATCCTATTTTCACCGTGCGCTGGCTCTCTGTTCACGCACTAGCGGTTCCTTCCGTTTTCTTCCTCGGCGCGATCGCTGCAATGCAGTTCATCCAACGCTAGTCGCTAGCACGTTAGGCCATCTAGCCAGCACCTGTCAGTCAATGCCAGCAAACAGAAAATAGGAGACCCCATGGCAGATAGACCCACTAACCCGAATAAGCAGCCCGTTGAGCTAAACCGAACGTCATTGTTTTTAGGTTTGCTCGTGGTTTTTGTTACCGGCCTATTGTTCTCTAGCTACTTCTTTAACTAGCGTCTTCTTAGCGCCTTTTGTCAGCGATGTCCATTGTTGCTGCTTCTTCTTAGCAGCAACGGAAACAGCAACTAGCAGCGGCGAATACGAACGGCGAAAGCTGTTAAAGAAAAAATCTAACGAAAAATCTGCTAGAGACAGAAGTCTAATAGATTTAGAACAATCTTTAATTTCGATTTAACCCTTGTGGTCACCCTAAGCCTAGCTTTCACATATCAGGCTTAGAGCCGATCCTTTGCAAACATACTTGTGAGTAGGAGAAAGTTCCATGTTTCAAAACGGTAAAATTCCCCTGTGGATTGTCGCGACTGTCGCTGGCATTGGCGTTCTAGGTGTCGTTGGCATCTTTTTCTATGGTTCTTATGTGGGTACTGGCTCCGCTATCTAGTCAGCAGCTACCGCTACAGAGCACAAAAACAGCGACCTAGCGTGAGCTAGGTCGCTGTTTTTTTCTTGGGACTAGAGTGAGCTTAGCAGTATGCGATCCATTCAGTGAAAGTGCAACCACTGGCAATCCATATTGGCGCTAGCGAAATTGGCGCTAGCGAAACTATTCACGTTTGTAGGGCTGCCACTGCTTTATTTTTTTGTGCCAAGCTATTCACGCTCACCCTATTTACGCTTGCTCTATTCACGCTCAATATACAAGAACAGAGCCGCCATAGCGACTGCGGGGAACACGAGTCCAACCGTAGGAACCAAAAGTGTAGGCAAGAAAGAAGCCGTCATAGTGATTTATCCTTTTCCAGTAAATAGCTTTAGAAAATAGCTAGAAAATAGCTTTGGCCAATTGTTGGCCAACACAATTACCGTACTCCGAATTTGACTCAAAATCACGTTTCCTTAGTCGAAGTTAAAGAACGCATCGAGTTGTGTCTTTTTACGTCAACTGCTTGTGCTTTATTCAACTAACTAGGCTAAATGGTCTTGTATTTTCCTCTAGCACGGTTGTCGTTTCTGACTAAAGAAGTACATTCCGAATGCTGAATCGCAACTGACTCATCTCTTTGGGGAGAGGAAAATGATATGTGCAATCGGATACGTTGTGCATACGCAAGGAGAAGGTACGCTTTTTTACAGAAAGTTTCTCACCTTCTTATGCGATTAAGAATAATCACTTCGGAGAAACATAACATGGGCATTTTAGTTTGGGCTGTATTAGGGCTTATTGCTGGCGCGATCGCTAGAGCAATTTACCCCGGCCACCAGGGACTCGGCATTCTAGGAACAATGGTTCTCGGTATCATTGGCGCATTCGTCGGCGGTTTTCTATATTCCTTAATCGGTGGCTCAAGCGCGATAGCCTTAACCATTCCTAGCGTTATCGTTGCGGTTATCGGCGCGATCGTTACTCTCTTCGTTTACTACGCAGTTACTAAGCGCACTGCGTAAGGCTGTCTGAAGCACTGCGCAAGATAGCTAATTAGCAGGACGTACAAGTTACGCCCCTAGTGTGCAGGTTGGTTAATAGCCGACAGCCACTTAGCTCACTGTTTCTAGAATCGTTTTCTGGAACCGTCTCTACAGCAATAGGTCAGTTAGGGTTTTCCTGACTGACCTATTGCTGTATTGAGTTATTGCTGTATTAAGTAGTGTTAAGCTCTTTGCAAGCATGTCTATAGATCGACTCCTTTGCAGCGGCCCCAGAAGAGGTCCTCCAGAAGAGCCTCCTAAAAAGAGGCACCTAGAGAATCTATAGAAGAGAGTCCATAGAGAAACGTTAATAATGACAGAGCAGAAAGCGCAGGGCACAGAAGTCACTCAACTGATTCAATCGCAGATGGCGTTGAAGCGGCGGCTAATTGATTTTGTGATGGATGCAGAAGATGAGGTGGCTACCGCTCTAGAAGCTTTTAGCGCTCAGCAGCTCAGCCGATGGGCAAAGCCTGCGCTTTCTGGCGTCAACCGCACGGCGCTTGCGGTGGATATGTTCACAACAGAAGGCACTGTCACGTACGAAGAAAATGGCATTGTTACACAGAAAACAGCTGCCTATGTGTTTGGCCAAAGCGAGAATGTGTCTAGCATCGAGCAGGAATGGCTAAATCGGTGGCTATCGAGCTTTAACGGCCTATTTGTCGTTACCGAAGGGGCTCAGCCACACTATCGATTGACCAATTGGCTGACTCAAAAGCAATACAGCGTCACTGCCAACAGCGACCAGGCTAGTGAAGTGCTAGGCCGCCTGAAAGACGGTGAAATGATTGTTGCTAGACTGATGCCGATTACGAATAGCGAATGGACATTTTCTGGACCTTTGACCCTTTTAGGAAAATTAGGGAAACCCAAACTAGCCGTTGCGATCGGTAACTTTCGGCAGTGGTTTCCGGCTCATCTGTATGGCGATGCACCCGAATTAAAAGAAGCTGCCTGGGCGTCGGTCAAAGCACAGCACGCTGATTTTGTAGAGTTATTTGGGGCACAAAAGGTGTTGATGCCTGGCCATGAGCTAAATAAGCAGCTACAGGCCTATCAAGCGCAGAGCACTGAGAAGAAGTTGGCTGAGGCTGGATTAGACAGCTCCAAATCGTTGAAGGACTTAGCCCAAGATGCGGGCGTGTCGAAAGAAGAGATGACGGAGGCGGTAGAGTCGATGGGCACCGAAGGTAAGGTCGCGGCGAATCTGATCGAAAGTCAAAAGTCTTTGAAGATGGTGATGCCAAAGGTGGAGCTGCCAGAAGATCTGCGTCGAGCAGACCGGGTAACGGCTTTTGCTCACCCACGTTGGGGGCAGACGTTTTTGAAGGACTACGCCCGGCTAGAAGAGCTGCTGCAAGCCAATGAAGAGACTGAAGCGATAGATCAGCTGGTCTTGAAGCACTTGGAAAATGAGCGAGCGATCGCACCCCTCTGGCACCAGCTAGCTGCAGATTACGGTCAGCCATTAGAGTCCGCTTTGCGACGGATTTTGAAGAACGATGCGTTTGATATTGAACAGGATTTGGACGGTGCGATCGCTCGCTATGGCAAAGCGCTCACCCCAACCCTGCCAGACACTGCCAGCGTGCCAGAGCATCTGCACGATCTTTTTCAAGAGGCCTTAAAAGCCGTTGGCAAAGATGCAAAAAAGCAAAGCGGAAAGAAAAAGGCCAAGAAGAAAAAATCAGGCTTTGGTGCGTAGCTGACAATCTACCCCCCTACCTATCCCCTGCGATTGCTTACTGGCCTTGAAGCGCAAGAAGTGCCATATTGCCATGTTTAGATACTATTGGGGAAATTATCTTGTCTTCAACAAAGACAGCTGAAGTATGCCCCACCAGTTTCGCACGCCCGGCTATCGGCCTCTTCGAAAGCTAAGTGTTGTCCTATCGGGTCTTCATGTTGCAGTTGTCACTGACTTTAGCGTTGCGTACAAAGTCGTGTTGTCTGCACCTGTTTTAGGCGGAGCATTTCTCCTGCGGCGATGGATAGATGTCAGCATTATCTTATTAGCTATGGGACTGGTGCTGATTGCTGAGCTGTTCAACAGCGCGATCGAAGTGCTCTGTGATTTGGTAGAACCTCAAAAAAACGAGCGTATCCGAATTACAAAAGATATCGCAGCAGCGGCAGTCGGTATCAGTATCGTTGTGTGGGCTGCCATTTCCATTATTGAAACTATTCGCCTACTCAACCTGTAGCGCCATACGTAGCGCCCGTTGCCTAAGCACGCAGCAAGACATGTGCAGAAGACATGCTGCGTTGGAAAGAAACCAGAAAACAGCTATATCTTCAGCTGGTGCTTCAGCAATTCATAAAACGCTCTCGACAGCTCCCGGCGACTCAACGGCGTTTTATCAATCGTTAGGCGAGCAAATGCTCGATCATGCGCATCGGGAACAGACGCCTTAATCAGATAAGACAGCTGCTGCCGGGTAATTGGCGTATCTGGTGAAAAGCGGCCTCTCCCGACACCCGCAATCATGCCTTGAGCCTTCAGCGTTTCAATGTTGCTATAGGCCCAGTGCTTACCCGGCTGCACGTCTCGAAATGTCGGCTGCGCTGGAGTAATTTTCTCTAGTTTCAGCAGACTCACCAGAGCCGTCGCGACGACCGCTCTGTTCACATTGGCATAGGGGCGAAAGTGCAGGTTCTTTACATTTTCGCTGCGGATAATGCCTGTCGCGGCCATGACCTGTATGGGCTCAAAGTCGGGGTCGTCATGTCCCACATCGTCAAACCAAAATATCGGCACGCCGTTGCGCGTCATAAAGCCTTGTAGCTTTCTCAGCAAAGGCAGGCTTTCTACCACGGCGCGAGGCTGCTCAGCTGTCCAAGCAGCAAATACGGCCAAGAATCCGCTGGCTTCTCCAATCGCCCATTCCATCGGGTGCATGCGGTAGGCGGCGTTAGTAATATGAGTCGTCCCTAGACTCTTGGCTGACAAGATAAAACCATCGGTCGTCATCGGCACCAGCGACTTTGCTGGCAGCGAAAAGGGTAGCGCTACGACGTCTTTCCCTTTCGGTGTGATGTGGCCTTCTACCAAATTGCCGTGCAGATCGAGGTAGTGATACTGGCCGATGCCGACGCTGTCATCAAAGCAGCGAGCCCGGGCCTGACTGGGGAAAAATCTTTCGGCTACGTCTTCGTGACGAATGGTGGTGATGGCAATCCCTCTTCTCGCTTCGCGAATGTAGGGTTCTATGCTGATGCCGTCACTTGTCCAGGTCAGGTCACCTCTGGTTTTGAGGTCACGGACGCCATTGGTTTGCAAATAATAGACATAGGCTTGGGCGCGATCGCGCGCCTGCTGAATTAGCTTCTTCCTTTCAGCCCGGCTCACGCCAATCAAGTGCCCAAAGCGAAAATCGTTGCCACAGCACTGCACTTTTTCTGGATGTGGAGAGGTGCCCCAGTTGATCGCCGACACATCTCCATAGCTGACGACTTTTTCATTGAGAGAGCGGCGCAATACTCGGCGATAGCGAAAAATTCCATACGGTTCAAAAAAGTCTCGCCTCGCCCAGCCCTGCGATTTCTTTAACCAGTAGTTACCCGTAAATTCGTAAGGGTCTAGCCAGGTATCTTTGCCGTAACCAGAAGGTGCAGCTACTGGCACCCCTCGGCCTGGCGCGGTATGTTCTACCAGCACGTTAAACGTAAACGACTGCTGACAGGCCGGAATAGCGTAGTCGCGCAAAATAGCTTCGCCAGTATCGCTGCGAGCCTCTTGACCTACCCGCGAAGGAAGATTGGCCAGCTCTAAAAGATCGCCAAAGTCTGTTGCTTCTACAGTGACAGGTGCGTTGACGGTGAATGTATTTCCTGTGTTGCGATGCTTAAACGTCACCCCTGTTACTTTCTGGCGACCCGCGCGACCTGCTGCCGTAGTGGTTTCTACCGTCAACACCTCAACCGGCTCACTATCTGCAATTAGCCGCAGCTTGCCGGAAGCCAGATGGGGCATTAGTGGCTCGTTCAGCGCGGTAGCTGCAACAATGGGCGTTGTGGTGATAGGGCAGACCCAGGCCCCTCCAGGATTCGCTTGTAGCCTTCCGGCAACGGGCTGTAGCTGCCTTTGCCGTTTGCGAAACCATCGCTGCGTTTTAGAAACGGCAAACTTTTCACCTTCTACGCGGCTGTAAGTTGCTTTTTGCTTAAGCAAATCCCCATCGTCGGAGGCTGGCAAGCCTTGCGCAGTAAACTGACCCCCCACGACTTTTTGGGGCTGTACCCAGCACACGTCTACGTTCATGCGTAGGGCGGTTAGCGCGGCGCTGTAGGCCGCTGTTGAACCGCCTGCGATCAAAATAGAACAGTTCAACGTGCTGCCATCACTAGGCTGGGTAAAAACATCTGAGGCAAAAATACCGTTGGCATGGCGGACAGTACTCACAGCGACGCTCACTTGATAAAAAGATTTTTCTTTTATAGATAATGTCTCGATCGCGGAACATTATCGATACTTTTACCAACTTATTTAATGAGAACGTCACGATTCCATTGAGCAGCGTACCTAGATATGCCCCCAAGGTACGCCTTCAGATACTCCCTTTTACCCACTGCTACGGCTTCCCAATTGCTGTCCTCTTTGATTGCGGTCTACCGGTTGCTGCTTACCGATAGATAGAGCTGGCAATACGGTTGAGAAAGTTAGCACCCTTGGCGTAGTGTGTTATTCATCTACCCGGCTGTTCTGTGGAGCTGCTCTGTTGATTTCAGCTCACTAATGTCAACTCTGTCAACTCACTGATTTCACGATTGACTTCAGTCTAGTTTTAGAGACTTTTAGCTCAAAATTTTTTAGTTCAGAGATCTTCAGCAATGACAGCTGATTTTGCAGCTGACGTCAGAGTGCGTTCTGTACCGCAAGCGGTGGCAGAGGCCAAGCATTTTCTAGCTCAAGGGATTGAGCTAGCGAATACTCATGAGTTTGAACAGGCGATCGTACATTTCTCCCAGGCCGTTCGACTTTCTCTAACCGTTTTACGCGACTTTCCCATTCCAGATCCTATCGACGTGGCAAAACGTGCGCTGAGCTCTGAAGAGGTCACAGATGTAGAGATCATCGCGACTCAAAGTTTTTATCACCGAGGCTGCGCGCTGTGCAGAATAGGGCGTTATAAGGATGCGATCGCCGACTTTACCCACCTCATTCATCAGCCACCCACCTCATCAGCGATTCCTGCTGACTGGCTCATCACCAAACTCACTGAGATTTACATTCACAGGGGCAATGCATACCGAAGACTAGGCTTGCATCCTCAGGCCATAGCCGATCTCAATCAGGGGGTTTCACGCTCTGGCGGTTCGGCACAAAGCTATAGCTGCCGTGGCCTAATTCATTTAGGCATGGGGAACTGCAGGCAAGCAATCTCAGACTTTAACCAGGCGCTTTCACTGCATCCTACGTTTGCTCAGGGTTATCTTTGGCGTGGCTTTGCTCAGTTACACAACGGCAATACAGCGCTTGCAATTATAGATTTAAGCCGAGCGATCGCAGCGATTCCTACCTGTGCTGAAGCCTTTAACCATCGCGGCGTTGCTTACTTTTATCAGGGCGAGCTTCACCAGGCCCAGGCTGACTTTTCTCAAGCCATTCAGCTAGATCGCCAGTTCGCAGAAGCCCACAATAATCGGGGCAATGTGCTGCAACTGTTAGGCGATTCAGCGGCAGCAAGGGTGGACTATGACCGGGCGATCGCCCTCAACGCAAACCTATCTGAGCTGACCTTTAACCGAGCATCCAATGCCGAATTGCCTGAGATAGCTATCTCAGGCTACGACACGGGGTCATCTCCAAATAGTGCAGCGTTCTATCGGCAGCGGGCGCGGATAAAGGCGCAGGAAGGACGGTATGAAGCAGCGATCGCAGATTACACTCAAGCAATAGAAACGATGCCGACAGCCGATGCCTTCTACAAAAGGGGGAAGCTGTATTTAGAAGTCGGAAAGCACGAGAAGGCGCTAGCAGATTTTGACCGGGCAATTGAGCGATCGCCTGACTATGGCAAGGTTTATTGCGATCGCGCTCAGCTCCGCTTCAAGCTGCAAGACGTAAAAGGCGCGCTATCAGACACTAATCAGGCTATCAACCTACTGCCCGACTCGGCTGCATCGATGTATTCAACGCGCTGCCTCACGCACGTCTCTTTAGGGAATCAAAAGGCAGCACTCGCCGATTTTGAACGGCTGATTGGCCATATTCAGTCATCTTCCCAGACTTCAAAAGACTCCACATCGATTGGATCGGTGGGCGGCTGAGGGTTTCTGAATCGATCTAATTGCTTCCCTAGCGATCGCCCAAAAGCTGTCTTCCCGAGCGTATTGTCTAGCCTCTTTTCTAGCCCACTTCTCTCTAGCTGATGTTGGGCGGTTTCTCGCGCCTTTTCTCTGGCTTTCTCCAACCGCTCCTGCATTTGCTGCTTTACTCTATCTGTCTTCTCTTGCAGCTGTTCAGTGATCTCTGGCAATGTGCCCGCTTCACCCAATTCACGGTCTGCATAGGGTTCATCCGTGAGCTTCTTTGCTGTTTGCTTCACGCGATCGCTGACTTGTCCAGCGACCTGTCCAGCTAAGGATTGCCCCTTTTGCAGCAGCTCGTTGAAGTCAGTTGGAATGGCGGGTAGCTGCTCACCTATCTTTTCGGGTACCCAATCCGTGCGCAGTCCCGTTGCTGCTCTGACCGGAGAAAGATCCAAAGGTTGGTCGTAGGGCTGAGCTCTTTGGGCGTCTTCTTCCGCAATCATCATGCGCTTACGGCCAGCACTAATAATCATCTGTGGCAAAATTGCATACACAGTTGCCTTTTCAGCGGTTCTATCGATGGTTTGTTCGGCAGCGTCACCCTCTTCCCCATGCAGCGTTGCTACTAGCTGCTCTTCAGAAATGTTATCAACCAGTTCGTTCGAGGGTTGACCGGCTTCTTTTTCTTCTTCTTCTTCTTTCGCCCTCAAAGCGAACAAATACTGCTGCACTTGCCCAGTGCTCTGATCAAAGCAAACATCGACAACGCGTCCGATTAAATCCCCACCATCCGTCCAAACTTCCAAATGAGTAATGTCTTGCCCTGCCGAGAGTTGAGACTCCATTGCTTCGGGGACTTCGGTTTGGATGACGATGCGATCGCCGCCAATTTTCATCAGCTGTGCCCACTCTAGCGCCTGCTTACGCCCAATCAACCCCGGCGCTTTGTAAGCGAGTCCCACCACCTGCGCTGCCTTCACATCCACAAGCAGATGCTCTACTGCGCCAACTTCTTCTGTCGTCTCGTAGGCCATAATGCCACGACCGACCAGCTCACCCTGACGAATAATTGCGGTGTCCACCTGTGTGACGTCCTCTAGAAATTACCTCAGAGCCTCTGCACAAATCAGCTGCTCACTACACTCATCTCAATTCTAGCCGCTACGCACTAGGGTGAAGTAGCCGCGTGGATTTCCGCTACCAAACGGTTAGTATGTGGCGATAAGCCCTCTACGATACCTCTGTTGCAATAATTCCTCTGAGGTAATTTAAGTACAGTCAATTGAGCGCACAAAAATATGAGCGATCCAGATGTTCGCTGGAAGCAAAGGGTTGATAGTTACAGCAAAGCACTGGCTCAACTGAGCAAATTTATAGCTCAAGAAGACCTTAATGAGCTAGAGGAACAGGGACTCATCCATGCTTTTGAATATACCCACGAACTGGCCTGGAAACTACTGAAGGCTTTTCTGAAGCATCAAGATCCTCAAACCCAGCTCTACGGATCTAAAGATGTCACGCGTCAGGCCTTTAGTCTAGCGCTCATCGAAGAGGGCGAAATTTGGATGGATATGATCAAAGACCGAAATAGAACAAGTCATACTTATAATCAAGAAGTCGCAAAAGAGATTGCGACCAGCGTAAAAGAGCGATTTTTCAAACTATTTGTTGCGTTACAAGAGAAAATGTGGTCTTTCTACAATGAACCAGACGACACAGAACCTATCAGCACAATGCGGTCTTAAAACACACGTTATTGAAAGCATTGTAGGTGTGCTGAAGCAGCACCCAGAAGTTGACTCAGCTATTCTGTACGGATCTAGAGCCAAAGGTAACTTTCGACCTGGCTCAGATATAGATCTGACACTGACAGGTGAAGCATTGACCTACCGACTTTTGACTCGTATTGAAGACGAGATTGACGATTTGATGCTGCCGTACCTATTCGATCTGTCTATATTGAGACAGATTCAAAACCCTAACGTCGTTGAACATATCTATCGCGTCGGGCTGCCTTTTTACACCAAAGCCGATCACACCAAAGCCGACGATCTCTCCAATTCCGAAGCTTAATTTCTGGTTAATTCTGGCGTCTAAAGTTCAACTTCTCTGCCGTTGTACAAACTCATCGATCGCTCCACGCCTTTTCGTAAGCTGAAGTCAATAGCATCTACTGCCATCGGAATGACTGCATCGACAATTTTTCGCTCTTCTGGAGCAAAACGACCTAACACATGCGAAATCACCGCGCCATCAGCATCGCCGCTTTTATCAGCGCTACCTACGCCCACTCGCAGGCGCGGAAAGTCTTTTGTCCCTAGGTGAGCAATAATTGACTTCATTCCGTTATGACCACCCGCACCACCAGATAATCGCATCCGTAGCTTGCCAGTGGGTAGGTCCATATCGTCATAAACGACTAGCACCGCAGCGGGCGCGAGCTTGTACCAGTCCAAAACAGCTCGCACTGACTGCCCAGACTTATTCATATACGTCGTTGGCTTGAGCAAAACCGTGCGTTCGCCAGCGCTACGAAATTCGCCCGTTTCACCTTGGAATCGTTTGTTACCGACTAGCGAAACATCTGGCAGTCCCTTTGCCAGTGCGTCCACTATTTCAAAGCCTATATTGTGGCGCGTGCGCGCGTACTTTGCGCCTGGATTACCTAATCCGACAATCAACCTCGGCAGCACAAGCGCTGTCTCTGTTGCCGCTGGGGAATTCCCTACCATTTCTTTTCAAAAATACTGTGTCTAAGCCGACTGCGCTTCGTCAGCAACTTCAGTTTCCTCAACGATTTGTGCCTCTATCTGGGCCTCAGCAGGTTCGTCTGCCTGAGCGGCTGTCTTGCCTTCAGAAATCGCTCTTGGCTTTTCCAATGTTGCCTTCATCGGCTCAGCAACCGTTTTCTCTAAACGCTCAGCCTCTTTCTTAAACTCAGTCTCAAATTCTTTCGAAGCGTCTTGAAAGCCCTTCATCGCTTTGCCCAAACTGCGGCCAATCTCCGGCAGCTTCTTAGGACCAAATACCAACAAGGCCACGATCATAATCAGGCCCATCTCAGGCAGGCCAATTCCAAAGATGTTCATTCTTTCAAGGGTTTAGCAACGTTGCTTAAAAGTATAAAGGGCAGGCGCAATACACACCTGCCCGCTTCAAAACTTTAGCCGTAAAGTTCGAGCTGGAAAAATTCGCTTTATCAAGGCATGAGCCTCAATAGCCAGGCGATCGCAGCCTAGCCGCCCAGGCTTCTCCAGTCTACATCGACGTTCTCGATGATGAGAGAGGAGTTGTATAGCTGAAGAATAATTAACAAGAATACAAGGAAAAGAACCATGAATACGCCCATTACACCGGTCGTACCCCAGCCTGGAGACACCTTACCGTATTCAGAATTCAAGGGCTTTAACAGATTGCCCAGTTTCGTTTGCTGCGCCATGAGGAGACCAGAGGTAAACTTACTTTATATTCTGTAATATCATAGAGGAAATCACGAGAAAAGCTAAATGGAAAACTTAGATTCTGCAACAGTTCTTATTGTTTCAGTTGCAGTTATTGTGGGAGCCTTCACCCTCTATGCGCTCTATACTGCGTTTGGCCCACCAGCCAAGCAACTCAGCGATCCTTTTGAAGATCACGAAGACTAATCCATGCTTATGATGAGGTCTTGCTTATGACCTCATTGCCTGATTCTCATCAGAATTTATGAGAAAGTGCAGTAATTTCTTTGCTCACGGTTTGCAGTGAGTGTTAAAATCGAGTGCTCTAATTTTCTAATGCGCTTTTTGTCATGCATTCTGGATTAATTAGCGCGTCCACATCCTCAAAATTATCTGTTCGGCTCAGCCGTTATTATCCTGCCCATGATCAAGATTCGCCTGAAGCGCTACGGTAAAAAGCGCGAAGTTAGCTACCGTATCGTCGCTATGCGCTCACAGACTCGCCGCGACGGTCGCCCGTTGGAAGAGCTCGGATTTTATAACCCCAGAACAGACGAGACACGTCTAGAAGTCCCGGCCATTGTAAAGTGGCTGAAAGAGGGTGCTCA
This sequence comes from uncultured Synechococcus sp., assembly GCA_937911865.1. Taxonomy (GTDB): domain Bacteria; phylum Cyanobacteriota; class Cyanobacteriia; order Phormidesmidales; family Phormidesmidaceae; genus Phormidesmis. Next base: position 5,824 of record CALDSK010000129.1, on the reverse strand, counting down.
GCCTACTAAGACGGTTGAGAGTATTCTCAAAAAGGCGAACGTTTACGAACAGCTGAAATAATTTCTAAGACTACCCAATAGACTCCAAAACACCTATGGCTGATTACGAAGCATTAGCGCGTTTTCTAATGGAGCCTTTTCTGGATAAGCCAGAAGAGCTCAAGTTTCATTCTGAGTCTTTAGCGGGCGGAAAGAAGCTTTGGCTAAGGGCCGCATTCAATGAGGATGAGGATAAGGGCCGGGTGTTTGGGCGTGGTGGTCGCAATATAAAGGCGATTCGCAAGGCCATTATGGCCGCAGGGAAACTGCAAGAGAAGACAGTAAACCTGAGCGTGTTTGGCGAGCCTCAGTCGGAACGTTCTGAAGGTGGCGGTGATCGCGGTGGGCGAGGTCGTTCATCGGGTGGCCGTGGCCGTAGAGATGAGCGTCGGCCTCAGCGAGCGAGTACTAATCCGGCTCCTCCTAAGAAAAAGCCGAAATCATAAAAAGCCGAAATCATAGCCAACTAGAAAGTGATAAGCGGCGATTCAGTCGAGTCAAGCTGATAAAGGCAGTGCTGGCCAGAAGCGTTAGATTGAGAGGGTGCGAGCTTGTTTGAGTCTCGTGCCCTCTTTTTTCGCTATCCTTTTTATTCGTACTCAATTTTTTGTCTCTAATCTTTTTGTCCTTTTATTGTCCCTGAATTTTTAGAATTGCTGTATGGGAAATCCTTACAAGCTTGGCTTGATGAGTCCTGAGAATGCGATCGCACTCGCCGGACCCCACGAAGAAAACATCAAACGTATTGCCAAACAAACGGGCGCGACGGTGGTACTGCGTGGTAGCGAGCTGAGCATTGCAGGCACAGAAAATCAGGTGAATCGCGTCCGTAAAATTGTAGAAACGCTAGAGCCTACCTGGAGTCAGGGGCAGGCGATCGCAGTGACCGACGTATTGACAGCCATTCACGCGCTCGATACCCACCGTGAAGACGAACTGCAAAACATCCAAAAAGACGTCGTTGCAAAAACCCGTCGTGGGCAGATTATTAGAGCTAAAACCTTTCGTCAGCAGCAGTACATTCAGGCGCTGCGAACCAGCGACCTCACCTTTTGTACCGGACCAGCCGGTACAGGCAAAACTTTTTTGGCGGCCCTAGTCGCCGTTAAAGCCTTGATGAACGAGGAGTATGAAAGGCTGATCTTGACGCGCCCAGCCGTAGAAGCAGGTGAAAAGCTGGGATTTTTGCCCGGTGACCTGCAAGAAAAGGTGAATCCTTACCTGCGTCCGCTATACGATGCGCTACACGAGCTGCTCGATCCAGAGCGGATTCCAAGCCTGATGGAGCGCGGTGTGATTGAGGTTGCGCCACTGGCCTATATGCGAGGTCGCACGCTGAGCAACGCCTTTGTGATTTTGGACGAGGCGCAAAATACGACACCCGCCCAGATGAAAATGGTTTTGACACGGCTAGGATTTAACTCGCGCATGGTGGTGACTGGCGATGTGACTCAAACCGATCTGCCGAGCTATCAAGAGTCAGGTTTAGCAAAAGCGACTAAGATTTTGGCAAAGGTGGAAGGCATTGAATTCTGCAAACTAACGAAGGCTGATGTAGTGCGTCATGCCTTAGTGCAGCGAATTGTTGCAGCCTATGAGCAGTTTGAATCGTAGCGGCCATTGATCCTTAGAATTGATCCTTAGAATTGTCGCCAGCAGCATCGGGATATCGCCTTTGACTGCTGGCATTTGTTGAGCCTATTTACTGAGCTATCTGTTTCCATGGCGACTTTACACGGCAACTGGCTACCCGATCTTCAGCGATTTTTCCTTTGGGGTGAAACCTGGCGGAAAGCTGAGCCGGTTGTCCTAGAAGATCTGCAGGCTGACTCAGGAGCGCTACCGGCGATCGCGCAGCAACCTTATCAGCTCGATCAAAAAGCGCTTGCCAGCAGCTTTCAGCCTGCTAGTGCAAAAAATAGTGCGCAGTCCAACGCGCAAGATGCAGAAGCGCTAGATCTATCTTGGATGCAGCAGATTGTGAAGCCGAAAGCAACGCGTAAGAAAGCTGCGGAGAGTAAAACAGCGGCTAAAAAAACGCGGCAGAAGAAAAGCTGGCAGTCCAGGGTGGTTGTATTACCAACTAAGTTCAATGAAGATGGTATTTTACCGGCTCTCTCGACTGAAATCGAAAGTGAAGCACCGGCCTCTTTCTCTCTCTATCCCTGGCAGATCTCTGGTGCAACGCTAGAGGGTGCCAATGCTTTAAAGTTTCTGAGTGCCCTGCCCCTGGGGCATTCGGAGGCTAGCGCATTTGTTGGAGACGACTTGCGCTATTGGTCGCACCTCGCCCGGTGGTGTTTGGATTTACTCGCACGGGGTAAGTTTGTGCCGGTGGTCAGTGGGGATAAAAAGGGTGCGATCGCTCAATGGCAGCTCTTACTCGATAGCGCCACCGATCAGGCCAGATTGAAAGATTTTTGCGATCGCCTTCCCCTTATTTGCCGCAGCTACCCTGCACCGGCACCCAAAAAAGCTTCTCCACTCAAGGTAGATCTTCCCGCAGCCAACGATAGCCTGGTTCGCAACTTCCTGGAAACCCTGGTAGACGCGCAAGTTCGCAGCACTGCTCAATCCAACAGCATTCCTGCCGCCGCACCGCTCAGCAAAGATTTGCCGCTCCGCGAATGGCTAGCGTCGCTGGGCGCATCCGACCCCCATTTTGAGAGCACGCCCGCAGGCGTTGTCCGACTCAACGATGCCATAAATACCTGGACCTCTCCTCTACAAAACCTTGCCGATGTAGTGGAAGGCTTCCGCACCTGCTTTACCCTGATTCCGCCAGACTCTGGAACTCAAAATTGGACGCTGCGCTACGGGCTGCAAGCTATCGACGACGGAGATTACACTGTCGACGCCAGACTTATCTGGCAACATCCTACCGACGAGCTGACCTACCAAGAGAGAACTGTCGAATCTCCTCAAGAAACCTTGCTGGCAGGCTTGGGAAGAGCGACGCGTCTGTACGAACCGATTAAACAAACGCTAATTGAACAGAGCCCAACCGAATGTGTGCTCGGTCCCATCGAAGCCTTTCAGTTCCTTAAAATGTCGGCCTGGCGGCTGCAAGACAGCGGCTTTGGCGTTGTTTTGCCAGACAATCTGGTAGATCCGAGCAAGGTGGGCGCAAGCCGGTTGGGTCTGCAAATCAGCGCTACGGCACCGCCCAAAACGCAACGATTGGGTTTGCAAAGTCTGTTGAATTTTCAGTGGGATCTGTCAGTGGGTGGGCAGATACTCACCAAGTCAGAATTTGATGAGCTGATTACTCAGGGCACACCTCTAGTAGAAATTAACGGCCAGTGGGTGGAGCTGCGGCCGCAAGATGTACGCGCCGCTAAAGACTTTTTTGAAAAGAGAAAAGGACAAACTAAGCTCACGGTAGAAGAAGCGCTGCGGATCAGTACAGGAGACAATCAGCTCATCGACAAGCTGCCCGTCGTCAAATTTGACGCCTCTGGCAAGTTGGATGAGCTGATTACGACCATGACCACTGGTAATCAGAGCCTAGAGGAAATGACCGAGCCGGCTGGCTTCGCCGGTCAGCTGCGACCGTACCAGGCCAAAGGGGTCTCCTGGCTTTCTTTCTTGGAGCAGTGGGGACTGGGTGCCTGCTTAGCCGATGACATGGGTTTGGGTAAAACCGTTCAGCTAATTGCTTTTTTGCTGTATCTCAAGCAGGAGCGCGCACTCGGTGGACCAGTATTGCTGGTCTGTCCAACCTCTGTATTGTCTAACTGGCAGCGAGAGGTGAGTAAGTTTGCGCCCAACCAAGTCGCGACCCTGGTTTATCACGGTGATAAAAGACCAAAAGGCTCAGCGCTGGTTAAAGCAGTTGAAAAACTAGATTTAGTTATTACCAGCTACACCCTGGTACAGCGCGACCTGAAAGATCTCAAACGTATTGTGTGGCGAGGCATGGTGCTCGATGAAGCTCAAAATATAAAAAATCCATCTGCAAAGCAGTCTTTAGCTGTTCGTGAAATTGAAAGTGAGTTTCGCATTGCACTAACCGGTACACCGGTAGAGAACAGACTGGCTGAGCTGTGGGCAATTATGGATTTTCTCAATCCTGGGTACTTGGGCCCGCTTAATTTCTTCAAGCGTCGATTTGCGACACCGATTGAGAAGTACGGCGATACCGATTCACTCAAGACATTGCGATCGCTCGTTCAACCCTTCATCTTGCGTCGTCTGAAGACCGATCGCACCATTATTCAAGACCTGCCAGAAAAGCAAGAGATGACCGTTTTCTGTGGTCTCTCTAGTGAACAAGCCAGACTCTATCAAAAGCTGGTGGATAGCACACTAGGCGAGATTGACGAGGCAACGGGCGTGCAAAGACGCGGCATGATTTTGGGGTTATTAGTAAAGCTAAAACAGATCTGTAATCATCCGGCGCAGTATCTAAAGCAGGAAACGCTGGGCAAAGCAAGACGCTCAGGTAAGTTGCAGCGTTTGGATGAGATGTTAGAAGAAGCGGTTGCAGAGGGCGATCGCGCGCTCGTATTCACTCAGTTTGCCGAGTGGGGCAAACTGCTCAGCAGCCACTTAGAACATCGCCTTGGTACCGAAGCTATGTTCCTCTACGGCAGCACCTCACAATCCAAACGAGAAGAAATGGTCGACAGATTCCAGCTGGACCCGAATGGCCCCAAAATTTTCATTCTCTCACTTAAAGCAGGCGGTGTTGGCCTCAACCTCACCCGTGCCAACCATGTCTTTCACTTCGATCGCTGGTGGAACCCCGCCGTCGAAAATCAGGCCACCGATCGAGCCTTCCGGATTGGCCAGAAGAAGAACGTCCAAGTGCATAAATTCGTCTGTACTGGCACGCTAGAAGAGCGCATTAATGAAATGATTAACAGTAAAAAGGCCTTAGCTGAACAAGTGGTTGGCGCTGGTGAGCAGTGGCTCACAGAACTAGATACCGACCAGTTGAGGAACCTGTTACTGTTAGATCGCGATGCTGTCATAGATGAAAGCTAATCGTTTACGGCACTCCAATCTTCTTGCGCGGCTCTCATACCTGCTTCTACAATCGCTTCCAAACTACAGCCGTACTCTCCAGCGCAGCTAAAAGAGCCCAGCTCAAGAACATAAAGCTCTCCTGCTGATTCGCAGATATCTATGCTGTATAGAATTTCTGGATACCAGCCGACCTGCTCTATTATCCGCTTAACATAGTCTTGCAGATAGCCACCTTTTACTTGTTCATTGATTTGTTCTTCTCCGACTAGGTAGAGAGAGCCAGTGACGATCTCATCTTTATAGGCAAAGAATCGCCACTCTCTTCTAATAGGCTTCTGCTGGCTAACGAGTACCAAAGTTGTTTTTTCCCTGCCCAGCTCACTGCTTAAAGCTTCAATAGTATTCAGCTTGGAGAGATCAAAGACACCTGCTCGAAATAGCTTCATGTTGCTGTCTGGCCGGATAAACAGCTCACCGCTAGAGCCGAAGTAATCAAGAATTTCTGTTTTTCTTCTAATCAATTCTGAAAGAGGGAGAATAAAGTATCGATCATTCAACAGATGCTCACCAAAATGCGCGTAGTAGGTTGTGCAGCTCAAATTCCTTTGATTCATGTATACTCCCGGAATCCATGTAGTGCGCAATATATCGCGGCCCAAGCCTAGCGATCCTCTAAATAAAACGCAGGCATGATCGGGAAAATAATTGCTAGCCGCTGTGGGCTGGAAGTCTAGATACTTTACAGTTTTGTAGGCGCATCCCTGCCTTTTCAGCTCTTTTAAAAATGATTCATCCGTGTCAAACACGTCTCTTT
>CALDSK010000128.1 GCA_937911865.1 uncultured Synechococcus sp. | reverse complement strand
AGGCTATTGGGGCTGGCGTTGGGCTTTACAGGTGTCGTACTGCTGATTGGTCTACAAAGATTTGAGCTGACGCCGACAGTGGTAGTCTCTATGGCAGCAGGGTTGGGAGCGGCGTTTTTTTATGCGATCGCCGCTCCCTACGCCAAGCGTCAGCTCTCCGGCGTCTCTCCCCTGATTATCGCTACCATTAGTCAGCTCAGCGCCGCTGTTGCGCTCATGCCGCTGCTCCCCTTTACGATCCCTATCGCACTGCCTTCCCCAACGATTGTACTAGCGGTGCTGGTGCTAGCGATCTTTTCTACATCTGTAGCCTATCTGTTGTACTTTCGGCTAATTCAAAACATCGGATCTACCAAAGCGCTGACCGTTACGTACCTCGTTCCTGTATTTGCTATGGTTTGGGGCGTGTTAGCCTTACAAGAGCCTATTACGACAGCGATGATAATTGGCTGTAGTTTAATTTTGTTAGGAACCGCGATTTCCAATGATTTGCCGAAAGCCTTCTTGAAGGACTAGGATTGCTGTTGATCGCTCACTTACTAGGTTTGTTTAGCTGATTCTCAACCATCGTACGGATGTTTTGAATCAGGTAGAGATCTTCGTAGCCAAGCCGAGCGAGGGCCTTGATTACATAGCTCTGATATCTCTCAGAGAGCCCTATTCTGTTCATGAGCTGTAAAAGAGAAGTTTTGAGCCGAGCGTACTGTTCTACTGGCATTTTCTGTTGGTTGAGCCGCTGGTCTTTTATCTGAACTTGCGTTTGTTGCTGAGCCAATACAAAGCTGTAGATCATCACTGCTTGAGAAAGATTGAGCGATGGCTGGATACTGGCCTGTGGAATATTGGTGATCAGGTCGCACTGGTCGATGTCTTGATTGCTGAGCCCTGAGCGTTCGCTGCCAAACACAATCGCGACATGCTGCAAACTCTCTCCCTTTTCCTGTAAAGCTGTGGGCAGTTCCTGTACAGGTACGTAATGACTCTTCTTTATGCGATGGCGAGCAGTTGTTCCGCAGGCGAGATCAACATCGGTAAGTGCATCGGCCAAGTCTTCGTATACGGGTGCAGATTCTAATATGTGAGCAGATCCATGCGCCATTGCTTTGGCGAGTCCGCTGAGATGATCGGCTTTTGGTCGCACTAGCCGTAGATCGCTAAAGCCCATGGTGTTTATGGCACGAGCCGCTGCGCCGATATTTCCGGCTTCTCCAGGCTCTACTAAAATAAAAGATAGCTGTGTCACGAAAGGCGGCGAAAGCGTAATGTCAAACAAGTTATCTCAGCAATTGTCTCAGCAAACGTGCATTCCTTGTTCGGGGTCGCTGCCGCCTGCGACGCCTGCTGAGATTGCCGAATATGCTCAGGCGTTGCCTGATTGGCAGGTGATTTCGTCTGAGGGAATATCGCAGATACAGCGCCAGTATGGATTTGCGAATTTTGAGCAGGCTTTGGCGTTTACTAATCAGGTTGGGGCGATCGCAGAAGCCGCAGGCCACCACCCGGCGCTACTCACCGAATGGGGAAAAGTGACGGTGACCTGGTGGACCCATGCCATCAAAGGGCTTCATCAAAACGACTTTATTATGGCGGCCAAAACAGACGAAGTCGCCGCGCACTCTAATGCAACGGCGACTAATGCAACGACTTCTGTGAATGCTCATGCCTAATCTAGAACGATAGACGCTAAACCGATTAATGCGCCTATCAGCTAACGAGATTAGTCGCTTTCTTTTGCCAAACTTTTCTTGACATGCTCTAGCATTTTCATTTTCTTCGCTTCGTCTCCCTTGGTAGGCTCGGCTTTACCAACCGGAATCGTCGCGCTTTGTGCTAGGTGCTGTCTGATTTGTTCTCTACTTGCCATGAAATTTGATTGCGCCTCGAACGGCTTTTGTTAACTTACTTAATATTTATAGTGTAAACGACTGTGTAACGCTAATGCATCTGTGGAATGGAGGATGTGACTGTGAGTAAGCATGGGGATGATCGCCTGCTATCGGTAGCTGTCGTCGGTGGTGGCGCGGCAGGCTTTTTTGGTGCGATCGCAGCTGCTACTGCCAATCCCCAGGCTCAGGTCACCCTCTACGAAGCCAGCCCCCGTCCCCTCGCCAAGGTGCGTATCTCTGGCGGTGGTCGTTGCAACGTGACCCATCACTGCTTTGAGCCCGCTCAGCTCGTGCAGAGCTATCCGCGTGGAGGCAAAGCCCTGCGCGGTGCCTTCAGTCGGTTTCAACCCAAAGATACCGTGGCATGGTTTGCCAAGCGCGGTGTAAAGCTAAAAACTGAAGCAGATGGGCGGATGTTCCCGGTGACAGATGATTCCGCGACGATTGTGGACTGTCTGTACCAGGCGGCAGAGCGAGCCGGGGTGCGCATTAAAGTGTCATCGCCTATTGTCAGCGCAGAGAAACTAGGTGACCAATTTCGGTTGCAGCTAAAGTCGCAGAACTTTGTAAAGTGCGATCGCCTCCTACTCACCACAGGCAGCAGCCCCGCTGGACACCGTATCGCTCAGTCCTTAGGTCACCAGCTAGAGCGCCCTGTGCCCTCTCTATTTACTTTCAACATTGCCGATAAGCAACTGCATCAGCTCAGCGGCGTAGCGGTTAACCCGGCCACGGTACGCTTACAAGTAGAAGGGGCTAGCAAAAAAGATCTTAAAGCCCTTACGCAAACAGGGCCCTTACTCGTCACTCACTGGGGGCTGAGTGGACCAGCGGTCCTAAAGCTATCTGCTTGGGCCGCTAGGCTGCTATTTGAGCAAAAGTATCGAGCCGCGCTAGTCGTCAACTGGCTACCTGATTTGAATCAAGACCAGGTAAGAACTGAGCTACAGCAGGTAAAAGCGGAAAATGGCAAGAAGACAATCTCTACCTACAGCCCGTACAGCGCTATCTCAAAACGGCTCTGGCAATATTTGCTAGGTCGCAACAAGATTGAACCGACGCTGACCTGGGCAAACCTCTCAAAAAAGCAGCTCAATCAGCTAGTGACCGAATTGACTCAAGGTTCCTACGCGATTACAGGCAAAGGCGTTTTTAAAGACGAATTTGTGACCTGTGGTGGCGTACGCCTAAACGAAATCAACTTCAAAACGATGGAGAGCCGTCAGTGCAAAGGGCTGTATCTATCTGGAGAAATTCTAGATATCGACGGAATTACCGGCGGATTTAACTTTCAGAGCGCTTGGACAACTAGCTGGCTATCGGGTCAGTCTATCAGCCAACCCTGATGCAAGTTTCCTCTATAATCTATCCAAAATAATTCGTCTGCTGCTAAAGCCATTATTCAAACCCTCTATGAAACGACTTGTTCTATCCGTCTTAAGTATTGCTATAACCACAACCGCTTATTCATCATCTCTTGCTTTAGCACAGCCCTCCCCACAATCCTCCGAACAATCTTCAGAGTCATCCTCTTCTCAACCCGGCACAGGGACGCCTGTAATAGACTCTTCTTTTGAAATTCCTGATACGCTCAGAGTCGGTACAAAAGAGATTTTACCTTTTGTGTTTCTAGAAGAACAAGTTCCTTACGGCTACAGCATTGACGTGTGGAATGAAATTTCTAGCGACTTGGGCATTACAACAGAATGGGTGCGCTATGAGTCAGTCAGTGAAATGTTAGAAGGGCTGTTGGCAGGCGATATTGATGCGGCTATGGCGGGTATTTCTATCACCGCTGAGCGTGAAACCGCTGGATACGACTTTTCCTATCCGTTTTATCGCTCTGGCTTGCAGATGATGATTCAAACGCCCAACGCGAATCGCTGGCGTTCGGCGCTCAAGAGTCTATTGAGCTGGAAGGTATGGAAGCCATTTCTGTTGGTTATGGCAACAAGTGCAGGGGTAGGTGCGCTCATTTGGTGCTTCGAACATAGACATAACGATAGCTTTTCGAGCGATCCGGTTAGGGGCATTGGTCAGGGGCTGTGGTTCTCTATTGTGACACTGGGGACTTTTGGTTATGGCGATGTAACGCCCAACAAACTGCCCGCTCGAATCATTGCCTGTTTGTGGATGGGTGCCAGTTTCTTTATCGTTGCAGACTTTATTGCGTCATTAACCGTTGATCAGCTAGCGGCTAGCAATGTGTCTTTTGACGACTTACGCGGTGAGCCAATTGGCGTTGTCGATGGCACAACTGCAGAAAACTATGTTCGGGCTAAACCTGTTAGAACGGTTGAATTTGAAAGCTTTGATGACATGATTGCGTCTCTAGAAGACGGTGAGATAGATGCTGTTGTGCACGACTATCCGACGCTTCAGTACACAGCAAGTCGAGATCCCGATACGTTTGAGCTGGCTGGCGATACGCTTACACAAGAAGATTACGGGGTCGCTTTTTCAGCGGACGCAGAGCTGACAGAGCCTGTGAGCAGAGAGATTTTGAGCCTGCAGGAACAAGGTGGTTTGCAGACAATAAAAGAAAAGTGGTTTGGTGAAGAAAGCTTGCAATAGATCTGTTATTTCTCTACGTCTTTATTTCTCTACGTCTTTATTTCTCTACGTCTTTATTTC
>CALDSK010000127.1 GCA_937911865.1 uncultured Synechococcus sp. | reverse complement strand
ACATTATTTGTCTAAACTCCAGTCATCCACCGCAGTCAGTAAATGCTGCCACTGGGCCAGCAGCCGGTTACTCGTATCAGAAGAGCGCGCACTGGCTGACGCAGATGATTGCTCGGTGGTGCTAACTGGGGAGATCGCAGTTTCAGTCGGCACAGTATCTGTAGGCTGAATGCTTTTAGAAATCGTGGTAGTCATAGTCATGTCCGATGGTTATGTGAGAGTTTCGGTCGGGCTACGCGAGGGCAGCAGGCAACCGTCAGTAACGGCTGCTTGTTGCCTTCGTTGTTTCGCTAGTCGGCAAAGCGCATGGCTACATATTTCTCGATACCCTCAGCTGTCTGTTTTTTCTAGCGCGGGTAGATGACTGGGCTTTGTCGGTTGCAAAAGTCGAGGACTCAAGTAAAGCGATGCCGCCAGCCCCAAAAAGAACAAGGCGATTACGATGCGACCATGTCCTGAGATATTAAGCAGCGCCCAAAACGAATCAAATTCTGTAATCGCTGCCTTGGGCTGGGCAACGCTGTTGACAGTGGGCTGGGTCTGCTCTTCTGGTGAACGTGACATGATTAAAAAATTCTCTAATTGTTTTCGTGATTGGGTTAGTCGAAAGCGAGCGTTTCCTTGTAGGCCTGTACAAACTCAGCCGCTAATTGCGGGATAATGGCGTTGCCGAAGCCGCGCAGGGTAGCCACTCTGCCGGGCACCCCATCAGCCAACAAACGAATGCGGGGTTCAACTGGCCTTTTCTTTCCATCGCGGCAGTCGAGCCATTCACAGTCAGCCCAGTGATTAGATGGGCCGTCTGCTCGGGCAACGCTAGTCCATACTTTTTCTGGTGACGATTCTCGATCGCCGGGCGAGCGCGCTTCAGGCCTTTCCCGTCGCTGGCTAATGGGGTGCTCCACGCAGCGGCCTGAACCTGACAATTGAGCGCTAGACTCTTTCTTTTCAACTGAGACTTGGCACCATTGTTCTTGCTGTCGTTGACCGTTGGCGTGGCCCACACCGCTAGCTGGACTGCGCTCGCCAACCCCATCTGAACAGTGGCACTCGATGCTCGCGTTCCCTTGAGAAGCACCTCTATTTTTTCCTTGCCTTCTCGACTGGCTCGTGGGGGCGGCCACGAGGTTGCTCTGGCTTGGCCTAGAAGCGATAGACGAACGCTGCCATCTCTTTGATTGTGTCGGTCTCTGCCGTTGCCATCCTGAACGGTGGGTGTGCCCCACCCAAAATAATCGGGCTCTTTTATGCGGAGCCCCGACGCTCGCAGCTGGCAAATCTGCCGCAGCTGCGGCGTAGTCCGCTCCTGCCAAGTCATCTGCCACGAGATCCCACCATTTAAGGGCAGTCTTTGAACTAACCTGCTCGCCAAAGATGACTGGAGGGCGACACTGCCAGATGAGCCAAAAGAACGCTGGCCATAGGTGCCGCTGGTCAGCAACCCCCTTTCTTTTGCCTGCCGAGCTGAGAAGTTGGCAGGGGACGCTGCCGGTCCACACTGGCGATTCTTCTGGCCAACCGGCAAGTCTAAGGGCAAGGGGCCAGCCACCGATTCCGGCAAAGAAGTGACACTGGTTGTAAGCGGTAAGCTCATCTGGCGCGACATCTTCGATACTCCGTTGGTCTACATCACCGGCTGGAAGATGCCCGGCTTTTATTAATGCTCTGAGCCATTCGGCGGCGAACGGATCATGCTCGTTGTAGTCATTCATGGCCAGGTTTGAATGGGCTTCTGAATATCATTCCAGCCATATCCAGCAGCACTGCGTAAGATTTGGATACGTTCCACACAAAAGAGAATCAAATTCCAGCAGTACCCTTTATCTTCCTCAGTGGAGAAGTCTTGAGCGTTCCATATCTCGCCCAGATAAGCCTTGTAACCGCGCACATCGTAGATCGTGTCAGCACGACCAATCAAGGCTTCGATATCTGCATAGCTGAAGGGGGCTAACTGTTCTCTCAGCGCCGTGAGTTCGTCGCAGTCAGTCGGACACATAGCGTTGTCCATCAGCTGAAGTGAGGCAATGGCATCTGCCACAGCATCCTGACGGCTAGAGCAACCATACTCATTACACCAACCCTCATAAGTCCCTTTACCTTTCCAATGCCAATCGTGGCCGCAAATCTCATAGACAGCGAAGTCCCGAGACTCTACAGGCTGCTGTTGTTTAGGTTGGCGGGCCAGCTGTGAGCGCGCAGCCTCGCTGATCTGTGGCTCCGCAGAGAGTAGCTTGAGTAGAGAACTAACAGCGTCATTTATAGCATCATCCTTAGAGGCCAAAGGAGCCGCACAAACATAGTCATGAAACACGCCTAGCCCTTCCCATTCATAGCCATGGTCAGGGTAATGGACAAGCTTGTAGTGAACGTTCTTTGTAATTGAAACGGCTAGTAGTGACATAGGTTTGTTGGTCTCCATTGAATTGTTGAACTGTAGTTGTCTGAGCGGCGTTAGAGTAGCCGCACTTCAGCTGTATTCAAGCGGTTTCATACAGCACATCCCACGGGCCTGTGATGTTGTCGTTCTCAATCGCCTGATGAACTAGCGTATCGGCAGCGTCTAACACGCCTAGCCCAGTCGCCCAATGCAGTCGTGGGCTTGCAGTCGCCCACTCGTAAACCAGCTCATGGTTAGTTTCCGTCAGTGCTTGTGTGTTCACAACGCCCTGCAAAACGCTTTGGATAGCTTCAGGGGCTTTACCGCAGAGCATTTCTAACGCCTCCAGTAGAGGACTTTCTATCTCGCCGTAGTAGGCCATTGTTTGCTTCCTTGCTGCATGTAGTTGACTATTCTTTTCCTAACTGGCGCATCACCTCATCGGTGCGCCGCGCCTGATCGGCTTCTACTGCCTTGGAGTTGTTACCAAGACCAGGTGCATTCAGCTGCCCTGTCGTCGGGTTCACATAGCTTTGAGCACGCGCTTGCACGATCTGCGCTTTTGTTGGGTTAGGCGATGGCAAGTGACCAACAAAATCTCCTGCGGCTTTCGGGGACTGGTTCCATAGGTCGAGCGCCGCAGCTAACGCTGGCTTTGATAGCGGCTGATTCCACTTCGCATCGGCCTGCACCTGCAATTCCTTTTCGGCGCCTCTGAGTCGAACCAGCTGCCGCTGATCGGCATCTTCAGGAGAGCTCGCGCCATGTTGATAGGAGAACGTGCCGAGATTATCAGCGCCGTTACCGGGATCAACGTGACCGTTGTAGTGTTCATTCGTAGAACAGTCTCTGTTGCGCGTCCCTTCAGCAGCGCCGATACTACAGACGAGCTCTTCATCACTCAGAAAAGGCTTAGCCGGTTTGCCGGTCAGAAAGGGCTCGATATCGGCTCGGGTCGGCGCCTGCTGGTCGCCACGCCGTACATCTAAGTGCGGCCCCGTCCCTTCACCGCTACTACCAGTTCTCGCAAACGTAGCGCCCTGGGTAAACGTGCCGTTGAGGCAGCTAGAGAGATGCAGCAGCTTCACCACCTCGCCACTTTCCTTGACCTCGACCGTCGCCACCTCACCGCCACCGTTCGTGTCCCACCAGCAGACAACGCGGATGCCTTCAGGCGCAATCATCCGAGTACCCGCAGGCGTAGCCAGGTCAATGCCATAGTGGGGCTCTACGGTTCCTCTGACGGGATGCACTTTGTAGCCTGCTACTTCATCACCTGCTGATAAGTACGTCTCGTATCCGACGCTGGTCGCTGTGGTTTGATCGCTGGGCCCAGCGTAGCGAGCGATCACCCGGTCAGCGGCAGCATTTCCCGCAGGCCAGAAGACCAACGTCAGCGGCACCAGTCGAAAGAGATTGATGTTGAGGTCAGTATCAATCTGCAGGCGCATGGGTGATCACCTCCCAAACAGCTAAGCCCTCAGCAGCAATTCCACTCGCATCGACCGTTGTTATGGCCAGATGAAACTGTAGATAGCCCGGCGCGCATAGGTCAGAAATTGTCACCGCCCAGATCAACCAGGTCAACGGCGTTACGCGCCGAAAAAAACAATTGATTCTCCGTAAGTGCCAGCGAAAGAAGCGTGAAATTTCCATGACAACACCC
>CALDSK010000126.1 GCA_937911865.1 uncultured Synechococcus sp. | reverse complement strand
CGACAACGAAGCGATCTCGCCCGCAGCCAGATGTTGTTCTAGACCGGCAGATGGACCTGTTTACATAGTTTTGGAGAAACCGATGGCAGAAGAGAGTACCTGTGAAGCAGGCGATTAGAGAGCTATCCCGAGAGCAAAGCCCACAAACCGCTGGCAACCCTTAGCGTCTGTCATGCTCTCTCTCAAGGTTGTAGTTGTAAGGTCAGTAGCTATCCAAACGCGGATGTGCAAACGCTGACCGACTCCTTAAGTCAGGTTGCAGCCGCTTCGCTCGGTATCCATGAGGAGGTCAATTGTCTATCCCTTCCTCTAGAGATTCTTATGGAACAGGAACTACAGGATGCAATCGAGCTAGCTGTAACGGTATTTTCGGCCCGTATTCAGACTGAAACTGAAGATAGCTTCACGGTTATCTTCGGTTCAGCAGCTGAAGCAGGTGCATACATCCGCCGAGTCAATGAAGCGACCGATACTTTGACTGCTCTGAGGAGTGAGACTATAAATCGCGTCGTTGAAGTCTCTTGCGCTTAAATTCCTTATTGTTAGGCTCAGTTGCTTTCTGTGGCTGAGCTTTTTTCAGGTCGAAATATTATTGTTCTTCCCTCTCTAAACCAATTTTTTATCTTTTTCGGGTGTGCTTTGATAGCGGCTTCTTCAGATTCGAGTAAAAATCTGATCTCGTTGGCTAAAACTTCGCAGCCAATAGCTTTGAACCCACCAGTAGGAATCGCTTGGTTCGTCTGTTCTCTCTGGGTAATCCTTGTTGCTGCCTTGACCATCGCTTTATGCTTAGCCATTGCTTGCTTCCAAGTAGCGGTACAGATCGGTGGATCTCCTTCATTGCCACCAAAGACCGTCATCTTAAAGAACTTAGGCCGAGCGGCATTACCGATATTGATACCGATAAAGGTTGTCAATATCTCAATCTTTCCTACCCTGTCAAAGGCTACAGTACGCTTCGGCAAATCATTCATCCATTCTTGCCAAACTGTGATGTCGTCGCAAGGAACCGGATTTTCACCATCCAAGATATAGCAAATCGTTTCTGGCATAAGTCAAAGCGCGAGGTAAGGCTTTCTTATTATGCAATCATCTGCGCGTAGCGTGGGTTGTTGTGGTCTGCATTGCAGTCATATTTTGATGCAGTCAGCCCTGTTTCAGTGACAACAGACTAGAGCAGCGCTAGTCATGATGGTGCTTTTGCTTTGCAACGCCTATCTGAAGTAATTAGGTACAGAAACATGACGAACAATCCCATCGTTCCCGAGGTGGTTGCCCTGTTGCGACAGATTCTATCGGCGCTAGAAACATCTGCTCAGCCAGCGGTAGTTGAAGGCTTCAGTGACTATAGCAAGACGGTGTTCTGCAATCTCACGAAGGGTAACGGCGACGGCTGGTACCAGCTAGAAGACGGGTTTGCAATCACGCAGCTGCCACGCTTTACCGGTCGGGTGCTCAAGCTAAGCTTCCCGACGCTAGAGCGCAACGGCCAGGCGGTCCGCAAGTTTCATCTAACGATGCAAGCGAAGGGCCGGATTACCACGTTTGAAAGTGGCTACGACTGCTTCTTCAGTAAGACAGTGATGGCAGCCTGTGCCGCCGCGTCACCGGCTGTCCTCGCAGCCCCGATTCAGTTGAACAGCTACGTGAAGGAATTGCGTACCGGCGACAAGACGCTAGCGGTATCACTGCGTAGCGCCAGTAGTGGTGTGGTTCTGCCGTCAGAGTGGCGTAACGACGACGACTGGAATGAGATCGCGAACGCGGCGATTTCCAACGTGAGTATTGCCAATAGTTAAGCCTACATTCAGCCCGCTCTTGCATCAGTTATCGCAACTGCTGTGAGAGCTTTTTTTCAGACCCTGTAGAGCGCTGTCAGGTATATCCAGTGATTCTTGTCTCAGCCTTGCCTTGCAAGGACGTTCTGACCATGGGCTCTGCGAGGAGTCCGCAACTGGATAAGAACGATGAAAACTGGAAGAACGCTAACAGAGATGGCACAGGCACTAGAGGCACAACAGTCACAGAAGAAAGACTTTGTTGCCGACACGCGCTCGCTAGAGATGACACCTGCGGGCCAGCTAGCCATCCGCAATGGCAGTACGCAGACGTTTGCACTCACCCCGCACGCACACCGTCAGATCGGAGAGCGCATCAGCATACCGGCTAAGTACTACGACCGAATGCGCGTCGAAGCCCCAGAGCTTCTGCAATCGAACGTCAATCACTGGTTTCA
This sequence comes from uncultured Synechococcus sp., assembly GCA_937911865.1. Classification (GTDB taxonomy): domain Bacteria; phylum Cyanobacteriota; class Cyanobacteriia; order Phormidesmidales; family Phormidesmidaceae; genus Phormidesmis. The sequence continues at coordinate 10,013 of CALDSK010000126.1, read as the reverse complement.
GCAGCAGCCGGAACAGCGGATGATCCGTACGCTAGGTGATACCGCCCGTGCTTTCCTAAGCCGTCGCTATCGCCGCCTGGACAACTTCGAGCTAGCTGAAGCAGTGCTGCCGACGCTGCTAGAGATGCAAGGTGCTCAGGTGGTCTCGTGTGAACTGACAGAGACTCGGATGTACCTGAAGGTCGTCAGCGCTCGGGTACAGGCTGATGTCAAGGTTGGCGATCCCGTGCAAGCCGGTGTGTGCATCTCGAACTCTGAGATCGGGATGGGGTCATTGCGCGTAGAGCCGCTGGTGTACCGGCTAGTGTGTACGAACGGTATGGTCTCGCCTGACCGGCATACGCGCAACCGGTTTACGCATCTCGGTAGAGCCGCCGCCGATACGCCCGATGCGTATGAGCTGTTTTCAGATGAGACGCTGGCCGCGGACAACAAAGCCTTCTTCCTGAAGGTGCAAGACCTGGTGCGCGATGCGGTAGACCGGACGAAGTTTGAAGCGCTGGTGAGTCAGATGCGCCAGACCACAGAACGCCCGATTGAAGGTAATCCGGTCAAGGCAGTCGAAGTCCTCTCGAACAAGTTCAAGCTACAACAGAGTGAGCGTTCTGACGTTCTTCAGCACCTGATCCGAGGCGGTGACCTGACGCAGTGGGGCCTGCTGAACGCGGTTACCCGTACGGCGCAAGATGCCCCGTCATATGACCGTGCTACTGAGCTAGAAGAGCTGGGTTCGACGGTGATGACACTGCCGCCCGCGCAGTGGAAGCAGTTGGCGAGTGTCCAGTAGATAGTTCGTCTACCAACCGATGCTTACGTAAACCACCTGTTAGGAACTCTACCTAGCGGGTGGTTTTCTTCTCGTTACGCAGTAAACCCATACCAACTAAGTAAAAGGACTTTCCTCATGGCTAAGAAACAACAACCTTCTCTACAGCGACTGTCAGAACAGTTTTCATCAGAACAGCCTGACTTGTGGGCCGCTATTCTAGGCAGTGTTCATACAGCCCCAGCAGAACAGAGAGCAGTGGCTCGCTCCGTGGTAAAAGAAATTCTCTCTAGCACTGCATCCCGGTACGCCAACGCCTTCTATGTGCAGACCGAAGCGCTCTATCCACTGCGGCCTTTTGCCGCTTACAGCATCTCAGCCATCGGCCCAGCGCTACCAACGTTTGCTAAGCGAGCGTCGAAGCAGCGAGAGAAGACGGTCCTCGGTTGGGTCTACTGTTTTCTGCAATCAGCTGGTGAACAGGCTTTGCTAGATGCGTTTGAAGCCAGCATCGCAGCCTGGATAACAGATTAGAGCAGCGGCAGCATCAGGCTGAGAATCCACAGGCCAGGTAGAACACCTAGCCTGTGAGATTTTTGTGCTTCGCCGCGAGAGCATGACGAATTGAGAGTTTCATCATGGTTTCTACGTTTACGATTGGCCAGCTGGTCCGCGTGAATGACGCAAGTGCACTATCTCACGGCAGATATGGCCATATTCTAAGCCTGTGTGCCAGTAGGGCAGAGGTTGAGTTCGCTGATCTGTTGGGGGTTGCAGCTGTGATTCCACCGGTTCATACGTTCGAGCAGTCTCAGCTAGAAGCGGTTACTGACATTCCGGTCGCGTCTTTCTACCTGTTGGTAACAGTACTGACGCTAGTTGGCACGCAGGAATACACCCGGTATGAGATCGCCCATGGCGTAGCGGGTGAGTCTGCCGCTGCTGTGGCAGAGAATATCGCCGCTCGCTTCTTTGGCAGTCTTGGCGACTACGACGGTGAGTACTACCTGTGGCCAGGAACGCCCTACGCAGCCAAGCTTGAAAAGTCTGAGTTGATTACGGTGGCGCAGTACGCCGAGCTGCGTCGGACCACGCCTGACTACTGTATGGGCGTTGAAGCCGCCGTTTAAGATCTGTTGTAGACATAACCAAAGCGACAGCGCGGTCCTCTATGGGCAGCGCTGTCTTTTCTTCGGCAGCGCCCAACAGAGCGCTTCGCAGTGACTGACTGAGGCTAGTAAGCAATCGTCGCTTTCTGGCCTGGTTGACACACACTGAGGATACAAAGATGAGTCGTTATTCTGTTGAACATGTCGAAGGCGAGCAGACCTATGGGATTACATTTGGCTGGGACCGTCCGCTGAATACCTTCTTCGCGCAAGTAGAAGCGGTGACGGAGGAGACAGACCAAGCGTCTGAAAGTGATGCAGAGAATGAAGAAGAGGAAGAACTGTTGCTAGATATAGGGAGTCCATTCGACTGTTTGTACACGCAGGTAGACCCGTTCTACAGTGCTTTGCTAGAACACCTGCAACAGATTGGCATTAATGACTTCTCTTTGTCCATGGAGCAGAAGTGCCAACTGCTGCAAGACCAGGATGGTATCGGTAACTAGCTGCAATCGTCTAGCCAGTAGCCCATATGTGCTGGTTAGACTACTTTTTTGCGTTGCAAGGGCTGACTGACGTTACCAGGTTCAGTCATGAAAGTAAAAGATATAGAAGCGACCTATACGATTGCCTCCGCGACCGGTCGTCTCATCGGTGACATTGTAGGTTCTCCTGCGATAGGTGCTCGCATCGTCAGCAGTGTGTTGCCGCCAGATGAGCGGGCGAGTGAGAAGAACATTCAACGCCGTCTACGAGAGACGCTTGCGAAGGGTACCTTGCAGGTGAAAGGCATCGGCCCAAAGCGGTTGAAAGCGCTACAGAGTGCCTTGCAGCTAGGCAAGTTGCTGTATGCCGATGTGCCAGAGTCGGGCACGGTGATCGATGACCCGTCGGTGGCCGCGCAGCTGCTTCATGAGATTGCGTGGGAGCCGGTTGAGAAGTTTGCCGTACTAGCGTTAGATATCAAGCACCGGGTACTGTCAGTCGGAGTCATCTCGTCTGGCACGGCGACCGAAGTATCGGCCCATCCGCGAGATATCTTCAGATGGCTAATGCAGGTAGGTGGCACTCGCTGTATTGTTGCGCATAACCATCCTTCAGGGAGCGTAACGCCGAGTGATACAGACATCCAGCTGACGCAGCAGCTGCTGGCAGCGAGTAAGGTGCTCGGTCTGCCGATTCTAGACCATCTGATTGTGTCAGGCAGTCAATACCAGTCGGTTCGGCAAACGACTGAGCTATGGAATGAGTACAAGTAGCAGCATAACCAGTTTAGAGAGATACAGGAGTTAGGCAGATTGTCGTCTAACTCCTGTATCTATAACTTTTTTATCAGGACATTCTGTTTTGTGTTTACTCAGTATGATTGAAAAAATGAAAGGAGCCAGTATGAGCAGCAAAGTAAACCCCCTATCTGGTCGCATTGCAGAACTGAGTGCGCTTGCAACCAGCGATCTGTCGGTAGAAGAACAGCTATCGGGTGGTGCGAGCACAGACGAGCTGATAGCAGCAGGTGTCCTCTACGACGACTATGACCCAGAGAACGATCCAGCGTATGACTTTACGCCGCTACCGACAGAAGAAGAGATGGCAGCTCGACGAGCGAGTGTTGCTCCAAGTCCCCCCGTATCGGACGAAGAATTCCAGGAAGATATGCGAGAACTCACTAAGTACAGCCGTATGTCTGCTGAGCATCGTAAAGCCGTCAATCGCCGCGCCACCTGGACGTGATCGGCAATGCTTCAGGTCGAGCAGTTTGATGTCAAGACAGGGAAGCCAGTTCAGGTGGCTATTGAGGGCCGCTGGCAACCTGCTGTCAAGCAGATAGAGCATTCGTATCTTGAACATTGGTGTCAGACCAACAACATAGATACGCAAGGCCGTTTCTCTGTGGCTCAATTCTATGAGAGTGTTCACGACTCAGATCGTCGTCAGCTGGAATCTGAGGGCAAGTATCTAGTCTTTAGTAGCGATAGCGAGGGCTACTTTACAGACTACGAGACAGCCCAGCTGATGACGTTGGGTAACGAGACGATAGCCCCTATCTATGCGGGAGATGTCAACGCAGCGCATAACTCGGTTGCCTATGGTGGCCTGATCTCATCAGACGGCAAAGCTTCGACAACGCTCTCGTCCGCCCGCATTCTCGTTATTGATGACGAGAATAGAGCGCATGGCGATACCCAACTTGTTGATACCAACGGCCAAACTGTTTCTATCTACCAGCTAGCGCATCTATACGACAAGATGGGCGACGGCACGATGCTGGTCGCTGAACGTACGATGCAGTCGTTGCAGACTAGCGAAGAGAAAGAGCAGATCGCGCTGAGAAACGCGGAACGGTCTGCGATCAGCGGTGATATTTCCACGCTGGCGCAGGATGTTGCCCAAATTGATGCAGCAGCCGATGCAGCGGCGCAGCAAGAGATAGCACTTGCCCGTTGCAGCGTGTATCAGTTTCGTGCAGCGAGTCCAGAGCTGCCTGGTATTGCGAAAGGTACAATGTCGAGCAGTCAGTGGTGTGAGCGACTAGGTGTTGATGCGATTATCTCTCGTAACGACATCAAGGGAGACGATAATCGTCTATCCAAGCTGGGTATCCAAGAAGTCTCAAACTTCTGGATAAACCGCAAGGCAACCGCTCGGTATGGTCAGCAGACAGTAGGACCCCAAGTTAAGTACAACATCCCAGAAGCGACCCAATTAGAAATTAATCCAAAGGTTAGGGCGAGAGCAGAGCAGCTGGCTCAGATAGCAGGGGACTTTGACGCACTGCGTCAGCGCTACCTTGACCACAAGGAACACGAGACGTTTCGTCCCTATCAAGATATCGACGCTGAATTGTCTAGCAACAGCCGTCCAGACTGGCTACACAGTGCGCTATCTTCCGATAAGTACGGCCAACTAGCTGGACAGGCCAGTGTTGTCAGAGCGTTAGGGTACTACGTGCAGGGAGAGTGGCAGCGTTTATCGTCTAACGGTACATCGGTACCGTCTGCAATGGCACAGCACCACAGTAAGCTGAAGTCATGGGAAGTGTGCAACAAGGACTTGCCGCATGGAGCGATTGTTGCTTACTATCGCTCTCCGTTTCCGAATGTTGGTGCAGCAGCAATTGCTATCAACAACACTGAGATTATCAAGCAGCAAGATAGAGAAGCGTTCTCGAAGCAGGGGGGTGCCTATCTACCACCAGATACGTCGAAGAACGTTGCGATTACTGATTTTGATGGTGATATAAACGGTTTCTTTATGGGTTATCAGGCAACCGTAGGCGACCTGCCTGAGCAGCTGCGAGAAGAATTAGCAGATGTTGCCAGTCTTCCAGCAGCTCATCAGTATGAAGCAGCCCGTTCGTTGTTTGAGAAGATGATCGAGCAGCACGAACAGGCTAAAGCAGTTCCGATTGAACCGAGTACCTATCCCGTTGCAGTAAAAGAGTTCGTTCAGCGGACTGCGCCAGATATTAAGCCGCCCCAGATTGCCAAACAGCCGAAGGAGAAGCACGCTTGGCAGAAGAGTGAGCCACATGCAGAAGCAACCTGGCGAGCATGGGGGGCCACCGCAGACAACCCGACTGGAAAGGTGGCAAATGCAGGGATGTCGTTGCAGGCACTGGCGCTTGAGTTGGAGTATGCACCGGACACAATGAAGGAAAGACTGCTTTGTCAAGTGTCCAGTCATTTTTCCCGCCTAATGACTAAGGTGAAAAAGGGCGAGGTTATCATTCCAGACGACGATTGGTTAGTGACTCAGGGATTTTCTCCTTTCTACGCAGAGAAGATAGAGCAGCTAGCCAGCGCTGGCAGAAAATTAAACAACTATACAAACCCTCAAACGCGAAGAAAGGTGGTTGAAACATCTCTCAAGCAAGCCTCTGAATTGTTGTTGGAAGTTGCTACAGGTCCAAACGCAGTCAATCTACAGACCGCCGTAGATACTGCGAAAAGCGCAAAAGGTATAGACACAGACTTACATGGTTTTGTGAGGGCCCTTCAGTACAAACCGGACGACTTCAGGAAAAGTCGTAATAGCTCGCGGGTGTATGTAGATGGAAAGGAGATGCCAACGAGTGTTAACGAGACGGTTTCGTGGGGCGTCCAACAGGTAAACGAACAATACAGCGGTGCGGTCTTAAAGGAGAGAAAGCACGAGGCGTTTCAAGCGGTCTTTCCAAAAGGTGAAACGCCTCAACAAAGAGTACAGGCCGATACGATCATCCAGACAACGAATGGTCTGACAGGACAAGCCGTAGAAAGCAAGTCCAGGCACCGCCAGCGCCGCGCAGAAGACCAGCGTCCGACGATACAGGTAACCACAGCAGACGGTAGACAGGTAAGGTTCCAGAACGTAGCTGACGCGCAAGGTACTTTTCCCTGGCGTAGTGAAGGAGCGCATCCAGATTGGAAGATTACGATCACTAAGAACGACAGAGCTAAGTCGCCTAGTAAGCGCTTCCCGGCAGAACTACGCTTTGTCGATGATCAAGGAAGCGTCCGCACTGAGCCTATTGGTTATCTAGATCAAGGGTCAGTTCAGCGTTTTGGGATAGAGGAGAAGTTTAAGACGAGTAAGTCGCTGACAATCAATGCACCGCATCTCACTATGCAAGTGCCGTGGTCACAAGAAAATGATTCTAAGATGCTGTATGCACAACGTGAGCAGTACCTAGAGCGAGCGTTCACGCCACCAGAAGGCACAGACCCGCAGGTACATTCTCACGATATGGCGCTCGCTTTGTGGCGGCAGTCCAAAGGTGGACGCAAGCTGGCAATGCAACACTTCCCCGAAGCACTGAACGAGCGGCTGCAAGTGTTTTCGACGAAATTGACACAGGTTGAGAATGTCGCTGAGCTAGTGTGCGATGGTCCGCGTACCGTACGGTTCACGACTCATGACTATATCAATACGAACCAGGAACAGGTAGAGCGCAATTCTGTATCCATCGCTGAGTCAACTGGTGAGTTTCGGCGCTTAGGCTATATCGCGAATGATCATCAGCGCGTATTGCCATACGGAAACACGTTTATGGCTTCGTTTGAGCCGGTTATGAACAAAAGTGGTTTGGCTAAGCAGGTAGTCCGTATGCTCGTTATGTCGCTGCCTACGATCGACCAGACACCCGCAGAGCGCGCGGCGCTGGAAGCCGGGCGCCGTCACCTGACGCTAGACAGTGAGCCCTACGCTACGTATGGTGTTCGAGCGGGCGATATTATCATCGCTCAGAGCGCGCCAGGGGGTGAACGGATTGCGCTCCAAGTCAAGGACCAGCATCGGATTGATGCGAAGTTAGCTGCGCTGGGCTCAGAGCGCTGGGCAGAGGCAGAAAAGGCCCCTTCTAGTGTTCTCTTTCAGCAGCTAGCGACAGCGCACAGCGCAGGGAAAGAGCTATGGGGCGTAAACGTTCAGCCGTTAGGAACTTATGAGCGTGGTCAGATCCGGCCATTTGAACCAGCCGTAGCGGTACAACAGCCGGTAGAGCCGGCATTGACGCCGACTCAGGAACGTTCCAACGCGCCCTCTGGCGTAATGGCTGCTGCGATCTCTGCTCATGATGTAGAGCCATCTGTGCCTGTGCCACAGCCTGCGCAGACGCAGCAGCAACCGAGCCCTCACGCCGGAGGTGTGTTCGCTGCGGTGATGCGCAATCGCCCAGAGCTGAAGCAGCGATTGGAGCAGGATTCTGCACAGCCGGAGCCCAATGCGATCGCCCCGGAAGAAAAACAGAATGCAGCGCCTGACCAGCAGCCGAGTAAAACTGTCTCGAATCAGCAACCCAAACAGGCACGACCTCGACCGAAGCCTCGTCGTCAGTCGCCCGCTAGAAAACGGAAGGAGAAGGGCGGTGGTATCGAGTACTAAGCTGATACCTGAGTGCATCCGCGAGTGCTGCGCCTAAGCTGGGTTCTATGGATGCTTCGCGATGACTGACTGACCGTTGTTGCGGTTGGTTGAATTAAAGGAAACACATGAAAATTCAAAATGTTGTTTTAGTTACGCTGATAGGTATTTTCTCGACTGCCCTGGTTGTGCATGTGTACAACATCGGGTTCAATTTCGGCTTTGGCGAAGGTCTCCGTTCTGTTCCACCTGTAGAAGAGCCTCAGCCCGTAGAGCTATAGAGCGACTGACAGTTTCACCAGTCGAGAACAGCGCGATCCATAGCGGATCGCGCTGTTTTTTTTGCGATCGCACATTTGTGAGGCGATCGCACTTTTCGCTGAGAGTGTTGTTCGTTGAGTTGGGGACCCAAGGGATGCGCCTCAGGGATAAATGAACGCTTCGCGAAGCAAGGCTGAGAGGAAGCGTTTTGTGGCCTCTCAGTCAACACTCAGAAGGTACAGCATGAAACTGATTGCAATCGAGCCGATCAAGTCTCCTTATCCCAACAGCCCGTATATCGCTGAGCTTCAGCTGAGCGGCCCATCGGAAATCCTGACTTGACATGATGTGACAGTGCTCCATGAGACAGCTCGTGAGATCACCAAGTCCCAACCCTTTAGCTGGTGGTGTTCTTTGCCACCTGAACTGTGGCTAGTGCCGAAGATTGCGTATGTGTATCCTGCGCCGACCGTAGAAACACTTCCCAGCACAGATGCCTTGCGAATTGACATCAAAGCAGGCTACCAGTTCAGCAGCGACTATCGCTCACGGCTGACCCTTCAACAGTTGATTTCTCTTCGCAAGTATGCCTACCGCGTGCGTTCTGACTTTAGAATATACGTCGAGAATGGCCAACTTCCAGATGCATTCAACTGGGACAATGGAGAGCCTGTCTAGCATTTGTTGTTCATGAGTTAACGGTCGGTTGAAGACTAGAGCTGCTTATCAGATAATGGTAAGCAGTTCTTTTTTTCCCTATGGCCGCTCCACCATCCAGTCAGGTTCGAGTACATCAACCGTTCCAAGGCACGAGAATTCTGGTGACAAGAGCCACCCAGCAGGCAGGCAGCTTTGTGACTCGCCTGAGCGCGAAAGGTGCTGAAGCGCTCTGTGTGCCGGCTCTGACGATAGAAGCACCTTCAGACTGGTCTTATCTAGACACTGAACTGCATCGCCTGAACGAATACAAATGGTTGATACTGACCTCTGCAAACGGTGTGGACTTCTTTGTGCGTCGGTTACTGACGATAGGTTACGAGCTGTCCATTCTGTCTCAGGTGAAGATTGCGGTTGTCGGTCGCAAGACGGCAATGCGGTTAGATTCGTACGGCATAAGTGCCGATTTTGTTCCACCTAGTTTTGTATCCGAGTCTTTGATAGAACACTTTCCAGGCAAAGAAGAGATGGCAGGCGCTAAGATTCTCTATCCATGCCTAGAGAAAGATAGAAGAGAGCTACTCATCTCTGAGCTTTCTAAGCTAGGTGCTGTCGTTGTAGATGTCCCTGCTTACCGATCTAGCTGTCCGCCAAGCTTACCGTCAGCGGTGATAGCTATGCTGAAGCAGCATATTGATGTTGTGACCTTTGCCAGTCCCAAAACGGTACGTTACTTCTATCAGCTTGTGAGCCAGTCTGAAGCAGCATTGAAAGCCAAGCCTGACGAGCTTTTCTCTAAGACGGCGATCGCTTCTATCGGTCCATTCACCTCAAAGACGTGCCAAGCGGTCTTTGGCCGAGTTGATATCCAGCCGGAAGAATATTCTCTGATTGGGTTAGAAAACGCAATCATTCAGTGGGCGCTCTCCCGGTAGTTTGACGCCAGCGCAGAACTGCTTTCTTCACTTAATGATTCAGAGTCAGCACGAGCCATGACGGATCGTGCTGTTTTTTGGGTGGCGATCGCACTGTTCGCTAGAGGTGTTGTTCGTTGGTTTGGGATGGCAGGTGAGTAGCCCTAGAGAGCGGTACGGCACTTAGTGCCGGGAGTCTGAGAGAACGCGTTTTGTGGACTCTCGGTTAAACTTCAAAAGGTCCCAAAAATGATGAAGAGTTTTGCATTTCGTAGTCTTGCCTGCGTACTGGTGGCCACCGCCGGTCTTCTCGCTGCTAAGCCAGCCAATGCTGAGACTCGGTTGTATGAGTTAGAGCACGCGATTCTTGAAGTTAGCTGCTTCAAATCCAATATTGCCGCAGTGGCTTCAGCGACCGTAACGCCTAGAGATGGTACTCGTATGCTCTCTGGCAGTGTCCGATTC
>CALDSK010000125.1 GCA_937911865.1 uncultured Synechococcus sp. | reverse complement strand
ACTATATCGCGATGATGCGATTGCATGCTATCGCGATCGCACCACAATATATGTACACCCAAAATACTCTGCTTCTAAGCCTCAGTCCTTTAAGCCTCAATTCTCTACGCTTCAACTTTGTTAATCCTTAACTTTTTAGCCCTTATCTCTATCGCATCTGCTGAGTCTTGATCGCCTGTGTGCTGTAGCTTTTGGCTGTGCCTTAGAAAATAAACAGTGAAGAATCCACAGCGAAAAATCCACAGCAGACATTTCGACAGATGCAACAGTTTTAAGCGACCTTAGCCCAGGCCAGTCGTAGACAGCTGCTGTACCTGATTGGATGTCAGTGCATCATTGTAGATTCGAACGTCGTCTATCGTGCCCGTTAGCCCATGACTGTTCTGCCACCCGGTTGTTCCGTCTGCGAATCGAGTACTGCCATTAGTATTGCCAATCCCGATACCATCAGGATGCTGATACATCTGAGTCCCTTTTTCACTTCCAATCACTTGCCCGTCTAAGTAGGCAGTCATTGCATTGGGCTGAAGCGCATCGTCGCCACCGAGGACAAGCGCAACATGACGCCATTCACCCGATTCAATTTGATCGGTTTCAATCCAGCTTCCTTCGCTCCATCCCCCTTTTTGGCTCCAGCCTCCAAATATCAACGAATCATCTTCGATGTACATATTTAGGCCGCGATCGCGGCCACCCTCTTCAAAGATAATCTGCTTCTCATCAGAAGACGTATCTTCTGCCTTAAACCACATAGAGATTGTTCTCTCATCATGAGTGCCTAGATTGATATCTTTGGAGTCTTTGACGCTCACACAACTATTGTTGCCGTTGAGTTTAACCCCTTGACCGACTTGACCTTCGGCTCGGCTAGCGTTTCCTATCCTTCCATTGTTTTGCTTACCTGCTGAAGAGGTGTCAACCGCCACCTTATGTTGTTTTTCGTCAAAAGTTAGATGAAGAACGGGCTCAAGCTCAGTGGGAAATGCTGGATTGATCGGTTCAGTAGGTTTGGGGGTTGTTGATGCCTTCGGTTCTGTGGGAAGTTTCGGAGTCGTTGGATCAGTCTTTGGATCAGTGGTTAGATCAGTAGTTGGCTCAGTAGCCGCTTTTGCTTCTGCGCGTATAGGTTCACTAGATAAATTGTCGCTCGATAAAGGCTCGCCCGATAAAGACACGTTGTCAATAGCGACAAAATCTCCCTGATTGTTTGTTCGATCAGTTTAAAGGCCAGCTCGCCATTAAAGTTAGTGCTGTGCCCCCAGACAGATATTCCGACTGCGGCGTTGTAGCTTTCAAAGCCTTCGACGGTAGCCATCGGAACATCGCGAATATCAACCTCCGTTTGGTCAGGCGGAAAAAGCGCCTGCAATTCTGGAGAGAGACTGCTGACCTGGATGGTCGTCGCATCTCGCACATTGTCATGGTTGAGTGACCCGCCAAAGAGAGAGCGTCCCTCTCGGTTGGAGCTAGTGGCAGAGTTATCTTTGTTCTTAATCTGGGCGGCACCTTGAACCCAGTAGCCACTGCCCTGCACGCCAAAGTCATAGAGCTCTTCACGCCGGTATGACTGCTCATTAAATTCTGTCACCGGCATACCGGTGGCTTTGACGGTAAGGTTATCTGTCCACCAGCCAGTTTCGTTGCCCGCTTCAGCTACAATGCCTGCGCCAACAACATCAAACACAACATTGTCTTCTAGGCCAGCATAGCTGTCGTGATGCACAATTCCCCAGCCGGGGCTGCCTTCGACTGCATTCCCTTTCACCAGCGCTGCTTCGCCGTTCTCCTCTGTTCCTGTCCGGTGGATGTGCAGCGAGTAACGCCCTCTTGGATTGGTGCCGTTGCCGTTTGAACCGTCAACGTTTTGGTCTGGGTCATCGACCATTTCGCTTTTGTCTGAGCGGCCCAGATCATAAAAGCCCGCGTTGACGACATTGATGTCGTCGTTATGCATCAGCATTACGTGCCCCCGGTGATCAATCGGAACGTCATCGCCATTTTCGGTCTCAAAGGTGATGTTGCGCGTTAGGTTACCGGCATATAGCGTCAGGTCGTCAGCCGAATTTGCGAGCGTGCTATGGGTGTGGTCATAGCGAAGGACGGTGTTGTCACCTGATGTGATGTCTTCATTGACAAAGCGAACCTCGTTACCGTCAATGCTAGTGATAGTGAGCACTTCATCTTGAAATCTGGAGTTGTCGCTGTCTTGACCTTGGGCGTTGTACTCTGTGCCAGCGAGTACAATGCGATCGCCCACCTGCCAGCCCTCTGGCACCTCCTGAAAGCGCAACACGTCCGACCCTTTTGCGGCGTCTCCTTCTAGTGCTATTTTATCGGTCTTTTCAGCACCATAAATGTTAACTGCTCCTTCGCTAACTAGCCCCTTGCTCAGCTGCTCAGGATCCCATTTCGTATCGACGCTGCTGTCGCTGGTAAAAATGATATTCGCTTCTTTGTCAGCCTTGACCGGGTTCTTTTCCGAGCCGATATCTAACCGTCCGCTAGTCCCATTCAGCATTGTTTCAACAACCAGCTGGGTGTCTTTATTGGTAGCGAATTTAAGATTTCCTTCGATAGAGACTGTTTCGATACGCGCATCGCTCACAACATCGTAGGTAACCACCGTCCCCTCTTCAATCAGAACCCTGGCACCCTCATCGGGAACTTGACCATTACTCCAGGTATCAGGATCAGACCAAGCACCACTTTTAACCGCTGTGTGAGTATGTTGAGTCGTGTCTATCAGGTCTTGTACAGGGGTTTCCATGTGGTCCGCGGGGTCCACAAAACTGCCTTCTTTCTTACTCTCATGCTCACTTTCATGCGCATGGTTTTGATGGTTTACTGCAGCATTATCTTCCATCGCCATTGTGTTGCCTGTCGATGCATCATCCATACAAATAGATCTCCTAATGGTTACGTCAAGCAGCGCAGTGGGTACGCAGGCAGACGCGTTCTCTTTTTCACGCTTATTCTTTTGGGGCCGTATTCTTTTTAGGCAGCGCTAGTCTTTGCGGTTCTAGTCGAGCTAGCGCCGCCCAAAGGGTGTGGTAGAAACTGTGGTGTGGTAGATGCTGGCAGGTAATTAGCGTCTTCTCGTGACTTCAGCCGAGTAAGGTTAACTAAACCCTCTATATAGTACTAAACTGTTTAGTAAAATCAACCCTTCAAGGCCACACGTATAAGACCACACGTATAAGACCACACGTAAGACCGCATGATGAAGTCAAGGTGTGAAAGTGAGTCTTGTAGGAAAGGCTTGCGAGTCGAAGATCTAGGCTACGCTTCGTTTCTCGTGAGGATAGAGCCAGCGGTAAAACAGACGCGTTACCCGAGGCATAACAACGTAGACTAAGGAAAAGACGGTCAGTGCTGTCAGCATAAAAGACCGCACAGAAGACGGCAGCGGTTCTAATAGAAGCCCTACGGTTCGTCCTAGAATTTGAGCCACTGTAAATACTGAAAGCGTTGTCAGAATAGCCATCTTGTAGCGTTTTGGCGGCTGTTTAACCAACTTTCCAGGCAGCGTAAACCAGGTTTCAAAGCCGGTAAGTACCTGCACAGTTTGGTCCTGCTGAACAAGCGGCTGAGCTTTGTCTATCCATTTTTGACGAACGGGCGAATCCATCCATTGCTTAAGGTTCTGGTAGCTATCAAACTTAAGAATGATTGCATATTCAGGATAGGTTGAGTCTTGAGGCTGAATGAAGTCTACGCCGCAGTGCCCTTCAAACTGCTGTGCTACAGCGGAGATGTCTCGAAGCCACTGTTCGTAGGCCTCTGTTTGAGTAGGCTTAACTAAATGAGAGATGACAGCTGTTACATGCTGCTTGTCATCGTTTGGCAGATGCTCTGATATGGGGCGAGAAGCCATATGCAGTACCTTCTTTTGATGTAAAAGAGCTGTTATTGGATTTATATTAATCCGCTTTACAGTCCGCTTGATATCACTTACAAAGCTCGCTATAAGAGTAACCGTAAGTTGTTCTACCCGTCATAAGATATCTTTTTGACTTACCATTTCTTGATTGAGCGATATGAGTGACATTGCAATTGAAACTTCTGCTGAGCGTATGAACGCTTTGATTTCCCCAGATGCTTCATTGGTGCTGCTAGACAATAGTTCTATCCACGCAGAGGGCCCTGTTTATATTCCTGCAAACGACAGCGTTGTATGGAGTGATGTGAAGGGCAACTGCCTGCGCCAATGGCACGATGGCAATGTGAGCGTGATTAGGGATCCTGCCTATTTTCAAAACGGAAATGCGATTGATTTAGAAGGGCGTATCGTTGCTTGCTCTCATGGGGAGCGCGCGATTATTCGTCAGGAGAGCGATGGGCAGTGGCATAAGATCGTTGAATACCATCAGGGTAAACGTCTCAACAGCCCAAACGATATCGTTGTCAAAAGCGACGGCACCGTCTGGTTTACCGATCCGCCGTTTGGCCTGACTCAGGCAGATGAGGGCTGTGGTGGTGAGCAAGAACAAGCTGGAAGCTTTGTTTTTCGCTTCGATCCTCGCACGGGCGAGATTGATGCGGTGATTACCGATATGGAGCGGCCCAACGGGCTAGCCTTTAGCCCAGATGAGCGCCGGCTATATGTTTCGGATACGTCTGCGGTCGAAAGAGCCGAAATGTGTCACGATATTCGAACATACGACATTGTCAATGGACGTCAGGCTACTAGCATGCGGATATTCGCTGTTGTAGAACCCGGTCAACCTGACGGATTTTGTCTCGACTGTCAGGGAAATGTTTTTACTAGCTCTGAAGACAGCGTGCAAATATACTCGCCTGCGGGTGAACAGATCGGAAAAATCCCTGTTCCAGGCATTTGTACCAATGTGACGTTTGGTGGAAAAGAGAACGACCGGCTGTTTATCACTACCAGTACTTCTCTCTATACGATCAAGACTAAAACAAGCGGCGCGTAGATGCATAAAGCGTCAACTGATACTAAGCGCCTAAATCGCCGAAATACTCACGAAAGCCGACTATTTTGCCGTCTTTAATTTCAAAGGCGATCGCATTATGACCTTTGTAAGGATTGCCACCGTAAAGACCTTCTGACTCAAATTCAAACATGACGGAATGGTTGCTAGTGAGTACGTACTCAGGTGCATGAAAGGTTAGGCGATCACCTGCCGCTTCGTGGTCTTTGCACTTAGCAATCATCTCTTGTCGGCCCTGAGCACCGCTAAACTTACCCCTATGAGCGCCCATCGGAAACCAAAAGGTCATCTCGTCTGCCAGCATGGCAATGTAGGGAGTAAAATCGCCGGTTGTCCAGCCTTGAGCGAACAAATCGAAAGCCTTATGAGCTGTTGTGACATCCGCCATAACAAAGTTATCTCC
>CALDSK010000124.1 GCA_937911865.1 uncultured Synechococcus sp. | reverse complement strand
GTAGACCAATCAGCAGTACGACACCTGTAAAGCCCAACGCCAGCCCCAATAGCCTTGTTATCGTCAGCTTTTCTTTCAGCCAAACTGCCGCGACCACCATGCCAAACAATGGCGCTGTCGCATTCAAAATCGACGTGTAGCCCGCTGGTAAAGAGACTGAGGCAAAGGCCAACAGCAAAAAGGGTAGAGCTGAATTTAAGCAGCCCACGATAAACAAGGCCTTAAGCTTAGCGCGAACGTCTGACCAAACATTTAGGCGAATGAGCAGCGGCAATAAAGCCAATCCGGCTAACAATACTCGCAGTTCTATTAGCCAAACCGGGCCTAAAACAGGCGCGGCCAGACGCATAAACAAAAAAGAGCCGCCCCACAGGGCCGATAGCAGCAGCAGCTCGACGACGTCGGTGAGTCGCATTTCGATTTTCCTCAGATCTCTTTCTCTTTGGGTTCTCTTTGGGGCAGTTCTTGCAGGCTCAAGCGTCAGCAGCGGCTTGCGCAGCTTCCCAGGCTAAAATAGCGCTTTTGCGATCGCCGCCCCAGCGATAGCCACCCAGCTCGCCAGACGCTCGAATCACCCGATGGCAAGGAATCAGATAGCCAATCGGATTTTTGCCAATAGCTGTACCGACAGCTCTTACCGCTTTAGGCCGATCGATCAGTTGGGCCACCGTTTGGTAGGTAGTGAGACCACCCGGTGGAATTTGCAGGAGCGCTCGCCATACCTGAAGCTGGAAGTTGGTTCCTTTTATCAGCAGCGTCAGAGGCTTCGCAGGTTGGGTCGCGACGGGATTAAAAATGCGATCGCACAACCGCTGCGTCACCGTAAAGTCTTCAACCAGCGTGGCCTTTGGCCAGAGCAACGCCAGCCAGTTCTGCGCGGCGTCTCTGGTACCCTCCCAAAATTGAAGAGAACAAATGCCTCTAGCTGTCGCCGCAATCACAACATTTTCAAACAGCGTCGCATGCACACCATAGCGAATCTCTAATCCATCTGCGCCCGACTTGAACTCTCCAGGAGACATTGCTTCTATAGAAACAAACAAGTCGTGCAAGCGCCCTGGGCCAGAGAGACCCAGGTCTATGCTGAGATCCAACAAATTATTTGTTCTAGCAATATTAGATTTGGCCGCTTCGACGGTTAAATACTGCAAAAAGCGTTTAGGACTAATGCCAGCCCACTGAGTAAACAGGCGCTGAAAGTGATGTTCGCTCAAGCCAATGTGGTCGGCAACTGTTGTCAGGCTAGGATGTTCAGCACGGTGCTGACGAATAAATGCGATCGCCGCTGCAATTCTTTGATAGTTTTCTGACTCACCTGGCAACAGTGACTGGGGCACCTTAGAAGCTTGAAGCATTTGCGCTTATGTATTCCTGTTGAAGCTATTCCTGTTGAAGCTATTCCTGTTGAAGCTATTCCTGTTGAAGCTAAACTACAGCAAATGTACACAAACCTATAGAACAAAAACCACCCGATTCTTGCGCGATTAGGCGGCAACCGGCTCTATGCAGGCGGGCGTCTCGTTGCGAGGACTATTCACAGTTGTACTCACCGGGTAGGCCTGCATTGCATTGGCCTCATAAGGTCGCAGCAGCGGCTGTAAAGGATCGGCCTTTTGCAAGTTGGGATCTAGCCACTGGTCGTAATCTTCAGCGTGCAAAATCACAGGCATCCGATTGTGAATAGGCTGCATAAGCGCATTGGGCTGGGTGGTCAAAATCGTGCAGCTTTCTATATAGCTCCCGTCACCGCTTTCCCAGCTCTCCCAAATGCCAGCTAGGGCAAAGAGCGATTGGTCAGCCATCTGAATGTAGTAGGGCTGCTTTTTTGCTGAAGGGGCTGTTTTTTTCCACTCATAGAAACCATCAGCAAGTATGAGGCAGCGTCGTCGTTTGAAAGCCGTACGAAAAGAAGGCTTCTCAGCAACGGTTTCCGCTCGTGCGTTAATCATGCGATTACCGATAGCAGGATCTTTTGCCCAAGAAGGAATCAACCCCCACTGAAAAATTCGATACTCCCTTTGGGCGGCGGGCTGAGCAATAGCAGAAATCGGCTGGGAAGGTGCGATGTTGTAGCGAGGCGTTGGATCAGGTTTTTTAGTCAACTTAAAGGTGGTTGCGATCGCTTCTCCTGAACTTCGAAGGGTATAACGTCCACACATTTGTATACTTCCGTCACAAAAAAGAGCGATCCCAGCCTAACAATATCCAGACTTGTTGACAGAATATGTCAGCGTCTTAATCGGGCCTATTCTCAAATTCATTCGCTCAAACTCAGTAATAGCACGGGGATCAATCCATAGATGACGCATACGCAATCAAACAATGTCAAGGAAACGCCACGTTCAGCCGCAATTAATTGATTCTGTATCTTGCAATACGGTTTATAAGGTTGTAAAACATAAATAGCAAAAAGATAAAGGTGAAGAACGAGGGCAACTAAAGAGCCCCGTTTGTTCAGAAAGTCGTTCATTCGTCTGTTTCCAGATCTCTTTCAAGTCTCAGTTTATTCCACCTCTTGAGAGTCAGATTCAATCATAGGCTGCACATGGCCGCAGGTTGGCTCTGAAAGCAAGACGCATCTATTAAAAAAAGCTACCTTCAAAACATATACGTAAACTGTGCAACCTTGTTCCAGTTACACAGCTTCCTGTAGGTAAAGCTAGCAGCTGTTAGGCATAGAAGTTTGCCAGCAGGAAGTCTGCTAGGCAGCTCAGCATTTGCTGAGAAAGTATCACGCGGCTACTGATTAATCCATCACTGTTACCCCACAATTACCAGTCTAGGGCTGGCGCTCTAAAATGCTCACTGCTCAACAGTCGTATACAGATCATCAGTCGTCTAAAACACAATCTTTCACGGAAGAACTTCAGGCTCAGCACACTATTCAGGGCCAAGATCTGCTAGATATTTGTGCGATCGCCAGCCAAGAAACGCAGCTTGACAATATCTACGAGCAACTAGAAACCTGGCGATTTGAGCAATTTTTTGGTCTCGCCTGCCATTTATTTATCACTACAGAATCACCACAGTCGCGCGTTCAACTGGCAACACTTCTCCCCAAGTTTGGTAGCGCGGCTGTTTATTCTCTCCTCAGAATTTCACACAAGTTTGACCCCGCGATCTATCCTCAAAAAGAGGTTCAGCAGCTGTCCATTCGGAGCCTAAAAGAGATACCGCTCCCAGCGTTAGTCATAGGCATCGTAAAGGCAATAGAAGAGAGTAATAACAGCGACGACTTTCTCTCTGAAATTACGCCCACACTGATCACGCTAGCGGCTCATCACAGAGTCTCTCTTTTCTCTGAGCTAGCCAAGCAGCTCTCGTCCGAAAAATGGAACAATCTTCAAACTAAGCTCTTGAGAAAGCTCTCTGAGATTAGGCGAAGTGAAAGATTTGAAAACAGAGAGCGTCGCGTAAAAGTGCGCATCAAGCATGAGACCTTACAGCCTGCGGAAATGGCTTGCTAGGCAGAGATTGCACATCGCCACGGATGTAGTTAGCATACTCGGATAGAAATTCAAAGACATCGCCAAAACCCCCACGTACCTGAACACAGCTACGTGGGGGTTTTCATATCGCTATGAGCGAAAGCGGGACTGGTGCGATTCGA
>CALDSK010000123.1 GCA_937911865.1 uncultured Synechococcus sp. | reverse complement strand
AACATCAATTCGTTTGTAGCTGTCCCGACATTCAATGTTGTAGCGATTGTCGCTAATATACTTCATAAGTAAATTATATGAGTACATTTGGGGCTTCTGATTACTTCTGCATTTGTAACAGTTACAAGGAATAAGTTCTTCGTATTTCAATTGCTCGTAAGATTCGTGAATTTTCCAGAGTTCGTAACGAACTTTTTCAAGCAAGGGTTTCTTAGTTCTTCCACTAATGCGAACATTGATTGTATTCCTAGAATAGTTTTCGGTTACTTCAGCACGCGCCCAATCATCTGCGAGAACCACACCATTTCTCCAGACAGTGTCCTGGTCATCTATCAGTAAATGAGTCTCTACTATGAAACGCGTCACAATGCCTTTGGGCATGAACTCATATCGGTAACGTAAGATAAGGTTATCGACAGCATCCCAGGCATAGTCAGGCTTATTAACAGGTAAAAGCTGCGGAGCGATATACTGCCCTGACATATTAGGGATTTCGTAAGCAAGCTTGAAACGCATCATGAGCTGAAGGAGTTCGTCATGTAGCGCGGCGTATTGTCCATCCCTCCAGATATTGACGATATCAGTATCCGTGAATCGACCTTTCTTGTCACGAACTAAGTTATTATGAGCAACTTTATATACCGCAGTAGTTGCCCATTCTGGACGCAGTATGATGGTTCTCTTGAGAAGTTTGTCGTCTTGAAAGTGAAGACAGACACCAAGATCGTGAAGATATTCGCTGACTAAAAGCATACGCTGTTTATCAGAGCAATTGTGACGGCGGCAGATATCAAAATATTTTTCGATGTTAAGAGTATTTTGTTGTTCGGCAACGATTTCTAAGTCAGCACGAACTTTTATCCAAAAAGCGGGTAGTGGATCACCGACATGAGGAAGTTGGCTAAGGTGATATCGAATAGCAGCCTTGATTGTAGAGAGACCGCGATTATCTAACAAGTTAGTAGAATAGCTGTCTTTTAAGTTTTTGAATTGGCTTTTGAGAGAGCCCTCGTCAACTTCACACTGATGATCCTGTTTCTCATTCTTGATAATTAAAATAGGACTGCCGTCACTGAGAAGCTCAATGATTTTGAGCCAATAATAAAAGTCAGTATTTTCTTTACGTGTGTCAGCAACGAGTAGATAGAGAGACCGTTTGGTTAAGAAGAATTGGTGGGTTGCATGGTAAATCTCTTGTCCACCAAAATCCCAAATATTAGTGCGAAAAGTAGTATTTTCGGATAGGTGGAAATCCCAGCGCGTTATTTCTATGCCTTCAGTAGTCTCTTCATCACTTACTAGCGTATAATCTTCTCTATTTATTTTTTTAGCAAGAGATGTTTTGCCCGCTCCTCCTTCTCCTAGAAGAAGAATCTTTGCTTCGTAAAGCGGCATAGACTCCTCTGTCTTCATGCGTGAGAAGTAAAATTCCAGCACTTTAGTAACAGAACCAGGCTTTTCGTAATTCAAACCTTCATTCAAAAGATCCATCGGAAGATTGAGTGGATTACCATGCAGATCCAAAAATCTTAGAGCTCGCAAATTTCCAACACATTCTGGCAAAGACTTGATTCGATTATTACTGAGATCGAGAAACTTCAATTTGGTGAGCTGGCAAATCTTCTGCGGCAATTCTTCCAACTGATTCCCTCCTACGAAAAGAGACCTTAATTTGGAGAGCTTTCCAATATTCTTTGGTAATTCTGTTAGCTGATTACCATATATAAAAATTGATTCTAGCTCTCTTAGTTTTGCAATCTCCTCTGGAAGTGTATCTATTGAGTTCCCGAGGATTTTCCCTCTTTTAGGATCCCAACGACCTAGAATAAGCGTTTTCAGTTGTGTTAGCTTTGCGATCTCAGGGGGTAAGTACGTTAACTTCTCACCTGCTAAATCCAGAGTTTTAAATCCCTGAGTTGCCGTTTCATCAATTAGCCGAAGTAATTCGTCGTGAGTCACTAATTCTTGCCATAATTCTTATGACTGAGATAACAACTTTTAACAGTGGAAATATTTCACAATTAGGTGTAGAGAAAGCCTTGAATATTATCTCAAAAATAGCCTCGAGATCTGCCAAATGCTTGTAGCCTAGTGAGGCATTGGCGCTGATAAAAGCTAGAAAGAGTACCGACGGATATACCAGTCTCCACTGCTATGGTCTTCCAAGGAGTTTCCGGTGGTAGCCGTTTGAGAATTAGCATTTGAGCAGTTATATCAGGATGCTTACTGATATGGACACTCTTGAGAGTCCCTTCATCATCAGCTTCTGCCCAAGCCCTTACTTGATCTAGCCAAGGCGGAACATCGGGTTGAGAGGGTACGGAATCGATTGAGTTAGCTTGAACATCCGTACTAGCTGTTGACTGCAAGGCAGTGGTTGCTTTGTGGTGATTTTCAGCGATCATAAAATCTTGGAGACGCCTTTTGAGGTATGCATTTAGCCAAGTTGTTAACTTACATACCTCTGAATCATAGGCTCTGCCTGTGGTTGCTTCACACAAATTTCGACAAAAGTAAATCCATGTCTGCTGTAGAGCATCACTATAATGCGGGTCGGAGGTTTCCCACAACTCCCCTTTCAACAGACGAATAATTTGCTCAAGCCCCCTTTGCCTCATTGGGCTTCCTGGAGGATGTCGGCAGGTATCTTTCACAAGCTCTAGTACCTGCTTCGACGGTTCTTTATCTTGTGGGATACTGTCCATAGAGTGAAAAAGTTCTTTGAACAAACAGCGATACGCTTGAACTTGCGTTAACGAAAGCTTTTAAGCATATACCAATCCTAAGTTAACTAGTTGCAGTGCATAAGTGAAATCTAACTCATTTCAACATTAAGTTTTATTGAAATATAGAGCCCATTTGAGATTTCTAAGAATTAGCGGCAAGCCGCTTGAGCATTAGCCTGACAAAGCAGAAATCCATTTGAGCTTTGGCATTGACCAATGTTCTCTCAAAGTTCTTAGTCAAACTTTTACAGCGTTCCATCCAGGCATTAGAGCGTTCAATCACCCACCGAGTGGCAACGGGGACAAACCCACTTTTGCCTTGCGCCGCTTTTCTGCCTTGGAAGGCTTCGGAGACAGCTCAAACCTGATTTTTCTCATGATGCCTGGATAGACCGCCTCAAGTGTCTTTGTCAATGTCTCCAGATGGTAGCCGTTGTCCAACAATAGGTGCAAAATGACGCTTGCTCATAGTTCAACAGACGTTGAGACCGCTTTCTAGCTTGCTGTTCTTGTCGCTGTTGCTGGGTTGGCGTCTTAGATGGCTGAGTGGTTGTTTCGCTGGTACTGGGGTAAATTGATTGCTCAACTTCCTTGAGCGCTGAGATTTTGCCTTTGAACGTCTTTTCTAGGGCTTCCTCCAAGTTCTTCAGCAGGTGGAAGCGGTCTGCGACTTGAATCGCGTTCGGCGTGCCCGCACTCATTCCACTTTTGTAGGCTGTAGAACGGTCCCGCGAAAGTGTTTCTACGCCAGGATGAGCTTTCAGCCATGCAGCTAGTGTTCTGGCACTACGGTCGGGTAGCAAAGCGATAGGCCCTCTTCGCTCTAGATCGACCAGGATAGTGCCGTACACCTGTCCTTTTCGAAAAGCAAAATCATCAACGCCTAGCACCTTGGGAACAGGCGCTTCGGGTAGCGGTAGGCTAGCGAGCAAGCGGAGAAATGAGTCGCGGCTGCAGCCATAGCCAAGTTGATGACCCAATCGAGCTGCTGCTGAACCACCAAGGGCAATACCTATTGCTTTCAACTTTTTTGTGTAGCGAGCTGTCCGTCTGGCGT
Source organism: uncultured Synechococcus sp. (assembly GCA_937911865.1). Lineage (GTDB taxonomy): Bacteria > Cyanobacteriota > Cyanobacteriia > Phormidesmidales > Phormidesmidaceae > Phormidesmis. The sequence continues at coordinate 12,856 of CALDSK010000123.1, read as the reverse complement.
AAGGTGCCGTCACTATTGGCAACCGTTCACTGAATATCTTTCTACGGCAGTTCTCGTTTAGACAGAAGAACTTACCAACAACTAGTGTTAGGGGTCAAGGGGGGTAGGCCCTTCCTAATTTTTGGTGATTCGAAGTGAATGGTAGGAAACTATTGAAGCTACTACCTTTCAGGGGCTTTTGCTCATGGAACTACTTCGATGCCTGCTTCCTAGCCTTCATCTGCTTCATCTCGATAGTTATATGACTTGCTGCCCAGCGAGCATCGATTGACGCTCAACCTAACGTCCACTCAAACCCAAGCGGCTTGTCCTATCTGCGGCCAACCTAGCTATCGTGTTCATAGTCGCTACGAGCGGACGCTGGCCGATCTGCCTTACGTTGCCTTCAGTCTGACCTTGATCGTTCAAGTCTGTAAGTTCTTTTGTTCCAATCCTGACTGCCGTCGTCGTATTTTTACCGAACGGCTGCCTGAAGTGGCCGCGCCCTGGGCCAGAAAAACCGTCAGATTCATACAGCGATTACAGTCAATCGGGTTGGCACTCGGCGGCGCAGCGGGTGCGCGCCTAAGCGATCGCTTAGGTATGACAATCTGCGGCAGTACGCTGCTGAACCAGGTCGCCAAACTCAAACTACCTGACTTCAAGACGCCCAAAGCATTAGGTGTCGATGACTTTGCCTTCCGCAAGGGCCATAACTACGGCACGATTCTAGTGGACTTAGAGACCCATGCACCGATTGCGCTGCTAGCAGACCGCAAAGGTGACACGCTGGTCGAATGGTTAGACGCTCATCCCGGCATCGAAGTCTTCGCGCGCGACCGTTCCAAGACCTACAAAGTGCCATGGACAAAGCCGCACCAGCGGCCATACAGGTTGCGGATCGCTTTCACTTAGTCAAGAACTTGAGCGAAACTATCGCCACCACCTTGGGTGACTACGGCTCTGAACTGCGAGCTGCAGACAAAGCGCAGCGACAAGCGTTGGTAGATGACAGCGATGAAGTCGTTGTTGTAATTGCACCAAAGCCAGCTCCTGAACCAGACGCCAAGCCGCCTGAGCGAGCATAAGCCATGCAACAACATAGTATCGAACAACAGAAAACTATCAAGGCGTTATCTGCCGAGCGATGGCCGCAAGCCGCGATTGCTCAAGAGGTCGGCGTTTCCATGCGTACCGTTCAACGCTTTCTCGCTGCGCCCGACTTCCTGCTCAAGCCGCCACAACAGGTAGCTTCAAATCGAAGCATACTCGCCTCCTACAAACAACAAATTCTAGACTGGTGGAACGATGAGATTCGAGAGCCGAAGGTGCTGCTGGCACTGCTGAGACCACTTGGCTACAAAGGCTCTATCAGAACGGTGCAACGCTACGTTGCTCGTCTGCGCGTTGCCCAAGGACTACCACCTATCAGAGGCCACATTAATCACCCCTTACCCAAAGTCATCGATCCGTGCGTATTCGCGTGACTTCGGCAATTGTGATGTCTGCTTCGGCACCCCCTCAGAAATGCAGCGGTGAGGTCACCGAGACAGGCGTCGTGCAAGCGTAGGTGTCACCAGGGGCAATTAGGATCTGAAAGTGCCCATATACAAAGCTTTCAGCTCTTGCATCAAATAACAGGCCAGCATGAAAAATTGGCTAAAAATGGCATGAATCTCAACGAGTTTTCAACGTTTCAGGCGTTGCATATGAGCTAATTGCCCCATATGACAGCTACGCTGTTACAACGCCTATTATGCAACGCCTCAGCCGAGTGAAGGCAACCGAGCTAGTAAAGCTCGGCTCCTGCTGGGCATGCGCCTCAGCCAGTTGTTTGAGCGCTGCGGCGGCCGAGGGTTCGCGCGCTTCCCACCGCTTGTTGCCGCTGCGCGCTGACTGCGCACCTTGACAAACAATCCCTGTGCGGTTCTCGGCTAGACCGACGCTCACGCTGCGTCGATTCCAGCCAAACTTACTTTCTGCGGTGCGAGCGCTACCGTTGCAATACTTCAGCGTCATCTCTGCTTGGAACGCTCTGCGTTTGACTCCCGTTAAGTAAGTAGCGGCTAGACGCAAATCTTCGATCTGCGACTCACTCAACTGTCCAATCATTCGTAATCACCTGAATCTTCCTCTGCGAGGCTGACTCGTTCATTCTATCTAAACGGTACCCTCTTTGTCAGAAACTACCTCAGGGCTGACAGTTTCCTTTCACTATGGCTTAGGCAGGTCACCTACACAGAAGAGTGAGGTTAGCTGGAACGAACAGCAGCGATTAGCGGCGCGTGATCGCATTCGGAAAGCCGTTATTGCATTACTCAAGAGCAACAATTGGCCAGAAAGTGTATCAGCCAGAATCGAGGCCATTAGAACTGTTGAGGGGATTTCTGGAACGACCCTCTACAAGAACAAGGATTTGTGGCATCCGGTATATTTGAAGGCTGCTATATGCGATGCAGAGAGCACATCAGGGCTGCAACAAATGGCAAAGCCTGTGGAAAACTCCCATACCCCCCGGTTTCTTCTAGGGGGGCGGAAGAGGTGAAGCCTTTTCCGCCCTGCCCCCCAAACTTATTAGGGGGCTTTGGGTGTAACCCTAGTGACAGCAAGAAGATTAGCGTACAAAATACCGGCAACAATCGGCTCCTGGAAGGGGGGGTGCGTAATGCAGGTATGCCCTCTGAAAGAGAGAGCAATTTGCGGAGTAACCAATACAAGGAAGCCGATGCGATCGCAGCTGGCAGTGACGGGTATAGCCCTTGTCCACAGCAGTTGTCTTTAGATATTCGTGCCATGCTGGAGCGCACGAAACTGGCTAATGCCTTGCAGGGGTAGTGAGATCATAGCTGCAACGAAGTGCAATAAGGACTAAGTCGTAGCCTGAAACGTCGAGAACTCGTTAAAAATCAGGCTACGATTTATCACCGCCCTAAAATAAAAGTACAAATAAACTACTATAAAACCCTTACATATCAACGCTTTCGAGCTTATTGCACTTCGTTGCAGCGACGCTTGCATTAGGCCATGAAAGAGGAATTGCACTCAACAAAGAACAGATGAAAGCGGTTGAGGCACGGCTAGAACGTCATCCTGTTCTGTCGAAGTGGGATATTCTCATTCAACCGAGCTGACGGTACTTTCTTCGACGGAAATTACCTGAGTAGCCAAAATATAGCATCGGCCAGCCGGCTGCTAGGCTAAGGGCGATCAGCTCGTCCCACCGACCGCTCATGGATTGCCCTCACTGCAAATCGACTCGTGTCTCACCACTTCAGCGGAAAACCAGTCTGGGCTACGGCGTGTTTCGGTGCAAGTCCTGTCGGCGCACCTTCAATGAGCGCACGGTCACACCCTTCAATTTTATCGAAGTCCCCACAGACATCATCTTTCAGGTGTTGCTCTGCCGCGTGCGCTACAAACTCAGCTATCGAGATGTGGCCGAGTGCTTCTTGCTCCGAGGCTTCCAATTCACCCATGAAACCGTGAGGGATTGGGAGGAACGGTTTCTGCCTCATCTTACCGAACAGATACGGACAAAACGGAAAGGCCAGGTTGGCAAGGTCTGGCTCATTGACGAAACATATGTCCGAGTGAAAGGCGTGTGGTGCTATCTCTACAGAGGCATTGATGAGGATGGTAACCTCGTGGATGTTCGCCTCAGTAAGACGCGTGATATGGACGGAACCAAAGCCTTCTTTGCCCAGTCCATCGAGTTGCATGGGGACAGCCCAGAGAAAGTCGCTGCCGATGGCTTGGCCTCCTACCCACGGGCAATTGAGGAAGAACTGGGCAAAGCCACCGAACACGAGGTTCGGCCTTGTACGGCTAATCCAGTAGAGCAAAGTCATCGGTGCATCAAGCACCGCTATTATCCCACCCTTGGATTCGGGGAGTTTGATGCTGCGCAAAGATTCTGCCGAGCGGTGGATGAAGTCGGTAACTTTTTGAGGCCGCGCAGTCGAATGGCAGAATTCGTGTGCCTTCATGATCGTAGAGAGCGATTCCTGAAGGGCATTAAGGAACTGGAAACACTATTCCAGACCGCTTAAACAGAGATAGAGGGAGGTATGATGGCGCAGCCCGCCGTAGGTGATCGCATTAATGCCGATCAGGTGAAATTTGGCTACTCAATTCTGACAAATGCAAGTAAATTGAAAGCGACGTAATCTCGTTAAAGTTTTGCTGTTGTCAGCATTGCCCTTCGACGAGTTTTCAAGGCTTTGGATATTCTCTCGCTACAGTCATTGAAGAGCGTTAACTGACTACGAATGGATTGACGTAGCATTTGTCTATTGACACTGTACTGAAACAAGACAACACTATCTATAAGCTAGAACTACTCTGCAATCTTTTATGCTGGACTGCGGTCAAGCGCAGTCAGGTAAAATTGCGCTCGGGCAATCACATCATCCCCATAGTCATTATGAGTGGTTCCTTCGTTCATCTTTTCAATTGTTCGTACATTCGAAGCACCTGCATTGTAAGCAACACAGGCACCTTTAAGGATATTTTCATCTGACCAGTCTGGGTGCTTCAGTCGAACTGTATCGCGCGAAGCTGTAAAAATCTCCATTGCTTGTTCTATATGGTCTTGGGAGTCAGGACTATTTAGCCCTCTGATAGCTCGTGTCCCTTTTTGGCGATCAACTTGTAAAATTCCCCAGCCTTGATTATTGTCACCCCAGCCAGGTTTGTTCCCATGCCTACCTAAAGCTCTTCCAATATGGCTTTCCCGGCTCGCCAAAGCGGCAATAATTTCTGTAGGAACATCAAACTTCTTAGCGACTTTTTTGATGGATGCTAGTAGTGTTGGTGTGATGTTTTTAAGATCTTGTTTGGCAATCTCATGGCTAGCAGAAACACCCGATTGAGCTAGTCCCTCAGCTTCTGCGCTGGCCTGTGAGCAACCCTCCGTTTGACAGTTCCTAAGTGCGCGTAGCCAAATACTCTCAACTAAATTATTAGGAGTAGCGGCAATATCACCTGCTTTTTCATTTTTATCTAGCGAATCACCAGAAGCTTCGTATCCATGGGCAATTGCTACATTATCCTTTACAAGATAGCCGCCAGCCAAATGATCAAGAGGGTTTTGAAGTTGAATATACCAGTGGTCTTTGTCAGCATTCTCAACCCAGTTAGCTATCTTAGGAAGAACTTCTTCGCCAGCAGACAAATGAACACCCCGCGATTCACCTGGACTGTTTTGAAGTGAGCTATTGTTTTTGGCATAAATAGCAAAGCCAGTCATTCCCAAAGCGCGACAGGTGTTCTCGCCAGCGATGCCATCTACCACCAGCGCATTATTTTGTTGAAAGGACTCGACACTCTGTTTGGTTTTAGGTCCGTACTCACCATCGGCCTTAATATTTAGTTTGTGCTGAAGCCACCTGACCGATAAGCCATAAGCGTTTAGCTCCATAGGGGTAACCGGTTCGATGTAATTTTTTGCAGAGGCATTGCCTGCTAATAGCTCGAAGTTGAGATGAACTTTTCCACCATTGATGTAGCAGTAGGTATCGAGATCGACATGGGATCCATATTGCTCAGAATGCAACCCACCATGTCCCGCTTCTAGCCCAAGGCTATCCCCTTGGGCAACGCGTTGTCCTGTCGATTTGAATAGTTTGGAGCAATGAGCATATGCTTGATAGCAGGTATATTCCTTGCCCTCGTACTTGAATGGAATATCAAGTTTGATATGAATTCGGTGTCCATAGCCTCCTTCTAGGCCTGCTTTTGTCACTTCGCCTGAATACATACAGGTGACCTGTTGACCTAAGCCTTTTCCATAATCAAAGCCAATGTTGTAATGACCAGGATGAATCGTCTTGAGTGTGCCATTGCGATAAATTGCTTTACGCGTTTCGCTTTTGTATCCATGACCAGTCGGTTCCATGAAGCCTCCTGTGACCAAAACAGAACCCATAACTGGGTTAAAGTAGGCTTTGTAAGGGGCCTGAACTCCTACTTCTGGAAAAGGCTTGTCAAAGAGAATCGGAACATCTGAGGAGTTCTGACTAAGTTGTTGCGGCTTACTCTGGCGCTCGATTGCTTTTAACAGCGACTGAACGCTACTGGGGCCAATGGTTTCTAGGTTGGCTAGATGTGCCCGCTGTTTGAAGGTTTTCCATGCCTTTAAAGTGACTTGAGAATTGCCGGACTGCTTCAACAGTCCTAGCCGAATGAGCGCGACACAGACGACCTGCACTAGTTGAGGGGGCCATTTGGAAAATGGCAGCTCTTTTGCGACTGCTGTTTCTAAAAGCGATCGCACTTCAGCAATCGAGTATATCGGAAGCACTTCTTCATTAACAGAATGCCATGTCCCATCGTTGTGTGAGAACGAGACATCGAGCGAATCAGATCCTTTGGCAGTAAGCTCATCGGTAAAGAGGTGAGGCAGTGGACTGGCAATGATTCCTAAACTGTCGAGCACCCAGCCACTTTTGCCATGAAACCCTATCACTTGATAATTCTTGGGAATATCCAGCGACATGAGTGGCCCTGTGCGCTTACCAGCTTCTAGCTTGCGGCCCTCACTCGTTACAATCTTGAGATAAGTAATGCAGTCATGATACGTTTTAAATCGCGATGCTCTGGCATCGCCTTCTGATACTTCAATAGAATGAATATATTCACCTTCTGAAAGCAGCAAGGACTGTTCACGTCCCTTGTCTCCGCCGTGACTGTCGAACGCAGCACCCGCCGTCAGAATCATCTGAATTCTATTGACACAAACATTACTCCAAACTTTTATCTCCTGAACCCTGGCATTCCGATATTTAGTAATATTTTCTTCTCGTTGGGTTGTTCTGACATCGATATCAGAGAAAGGTTTGCCACGGTGACTTCCTAGGGCAACACTTTGCCACAGTTCCCATTGGGGTTTGTCCGCGTTACGATCAAAATAGGCTGACAAACTGTCGCGCATGAGCTGCTGCTTTCGTTCAATCTGGCGATCACGAGGAAAAAAGTCAGCCGTTAGCAGTTCATAAAGCGGTTCTAGCTCCATCTTGACTGGTGCGGGATCTGCTTGAATACTCATAAACCAAGACGCCCAATCTGCGCTAGGTCGCCCGCCATTGACGCGAAAAGTTTCTGAGGACTCGCTAATTTCTCGTTCAACAACACCTTGTTCTTGGTTTGAAAACCCTAACTTGAAGAGTTTTCCAGCTTCTAGCTGTAGGTTAGTGCCGCGCTGCGATAGTTCTGTATACAGTGTTTCATTTAGGCGAATACAACGGTAGGCTAAGCCGCCAAACTTTATCTCTGTAGATACATGCGTTCCAAATTTTTCTATAAATTTTTTATACTGTTCTACATTTGGTGTGCTTGACAACTGTTCGACCGCCCGAACGAACTGTTTATCGAGCGGTAACTCCGATAGCGTCTCTTCTGGTAGTGATAGGGTGTAGTCAATATAGTCAGCTTTAGTAACGGTATAGATGCTTCTTTCTTCGGTACGCGCTCGCTTAAACTTTTTGTAGCTAAACGAATTACTGAAAGGTAAGATTTTACTTACCAACGATAGAATGCCGCCTCCTAGTGTATTGGCAAACAGCGCTTCTGTGTCAGAGGCTGTGTGTAGTATTTGAGTGCGCGAGTTTATACTAGAGCCACCGCTGGCACCAGGCGTATAGTTTGACCCTTTAGGCTTGAGCAGGTTGCTTTCTCCTGCTATAGTTTCGCCTGATGCAGGCGAAAAGTGAAAGACCATGTATTGTTTTGCTGACTCGCTGGTATTAAAAGGATCCAGTGTCAGAATGTCGTAACATCTCCCTAAAAACGTGAAATTTTTAGGGAAGTTAGTGTACTGGGACATATCTGTCAGTGTTGACCCTGCTGGTGTGACCGTTGTTGGCGAAGTCAGTACTGTGGGCTGGCTAGCAACCCATTGAGATTCTGTATGCGTTGTTTCAAACTGACTAACAGTTGTGCTTGGCGAGCGCTTTCTTCTAGGCTGATGTTCTCCAAACTTATCGTTAAGCGCATTGATTAAAGTGCCAATACTGCTTGGACTCACTAAGCTTGTGTTTTTGCTTTCAGCATGCTGGCCGTTCTCGATATTATGCACGTTTTCAGCCGATTCATGCTGCTGTATAAAGAGCTTCCAGGCGTCCTCTATCGCTTGAATATCGTTGCTACTTGTTCCTTCACTGTTTCCCGAGTCAAATTTTACGGCATCTGTTTGAGGTGTTAGCAGGCCTATCTGAGTTAAGCCGATATTCAAAGCTTCTAGTGCATCATCTGGAAGCTTGTCTATTGGAACAGCCTCATGCACTTTTTCTGTGAGCACACGCTTGATGCTTTCTATCACTGGGCCAGTGTGCACTCGCTCAATGTTACCGTCTGTATGTGGTGTGATCCCTGATTGTCTAGATTGCAGAACATTTTTTAATTGTTTGACTAGGCTAGAGGCATGGTCTGCGCGATCACTCCACACTTTATTTTCCATCAGCCAATCAACAATTGGGGTATCAATGTTATTCCGTTTGGCATCTGCTAGTATCTCGGCCAAATCGCGCTTTTTAGAAACTGTCAGCAAATCTCGCAAAATTTGATCGCGCTCACTTGGTGGCGATACAAAACTACCCGTCTTCTCATGCTTTTCTTGCATTTGAATTACGGCTCTGCTCAGCTCATATTTCCAATCGTCTCTTGTTTGCAACTCTCCACGTAAATTGATCGCCCGGTCGATGTGATTGAGTGCTTTAGATAGCTCAGGCCGAATGCCATCTTTCAGCGCGAAGGCGAGCTGCGCGTGATACTCATGATTAGTGGGATCACTATCGACTAACGTTTCAAAAATTGGAATTGTTCGTTGTGTGCGTGGCTGCATCGCAACCGTGCGACTGCTCAGGCTGCGAAGTTCTTTTGAAATATCAAAAATCTGTGACTTAACAGGTGCTGGCGCAGCATTGATGCTGTTTGTTAAGACGCGTAGCTCAGTTTCTGGCAACCCATTTCTGACATGCTCATTGAGCTGTCCAATTAAGTCAGCTCCCTGAATCAATTGTTCTTTTTCTTCTGCAAGCTCTACGACTTCTTGTGCAAGCTCTTGATTCTCCCTAATGACAGAGTCTTTCTCATTTTCTAAACTCTCAACCCTTTTCAGAAACTTTTTATGCGCGGTTTCCATTAGGGTTCTGCCCCCATATCCGCCAATGATGCCCTTGGCGGCGATCACTTTTAAGGAAATATCTCCAGTAGCTGCATCAACGCCAATAGAAGGTGAGATTAGTGAAATAGTCAAAAAATCAAAGACAAATGCGCCTGCAATCCCAAGTAAAAGATCTCCAAAAAGTCCGGCTTCAAAAGCATCTGCGCTTTCTGTCTTAAAGCGAGGCAGCTCTACGTAACCATCTAGAACGATGGTGTATAAGACGCCTCCTAAGATTCCAGAGAAGATTAAAACCAGGATGGATTGATCAATATAATGAAAGACTTTGGGAATATCTGCTGTACTATTATCGCTGAGTAATAGCGCAAACAATAATCCAATCAAAATTCCTGGCAGGAAGGCGCGATAAACTCTGAATGTTTTTTTCATACACTATGCCGCCATCTACTAGCTATCAATAGATACTTCTGACTGTTTCGTCATAGATAGAACTTGCTAGAAAAGTCACTGTAGCCTTGTATCGGCTGAAACCCTTAAAAGCTCTTTGTAGCTTTCAGACCTTATACATAGACACAGACAAAGCAAAACTACTTGACCCCGTCAAAACTCATGGGCCATCTCTGACTTGTTTATAGATTTATTGTTTGTAATCCAAATATATCAATAGACTGTGGTTTTTCAGCAAGCTCCAGATAAACCTTATTATTTAGTACAGAATTGGCTAAAGATTGTTGGTGATAATGAAAATTGGCATTGTCAAGTTGGCTAGATTTGACTGCGAACCGCTGACTTTGGGAAGCTACGCTCATAACTAATCCCTACCGTGGCCACCGCTTCCCAGCCGAAATCATCAGCTATTGCGTGTGGCTGTATTACACCTTTCCTTTAAGCTTCCGGGACATCGAGAAAATGATGCCCTATCGAGGCATCACGGTCACCTATGAAGCGATCAGAGGATGGTGTCTCAAATTCGCTCAGGGTTATGCCAATCAGATTAGGAAACAGCAGCCCCAGCCCGGTGATAAGTGGCATCTTGATGAGGTCGTCATCACAATCAAGGGTGAGCAATTTTACTTGTGGCGCGCCGTTGATCAACATGGCACAGTGCTCGATATCCTGATGCAGCGCCGACGTAACACAGCCGCTGCGTACAGATTCTTCCGCAAACTACTCAAATCAACTGGCTTTTCGCCCAGAGTCATCATTACCGACAAACTCAAAAGTTATGGGGCGGCTAAGAAGAAAATCCTAAAATGCGTGGAACATAGACAGCATAAGGGCTTGAATAATCGAGCTGAAAACTCACATCGTCCGACTCGCATCAGAGAGCGACGAATGGGCCGATTTAATTCTATGGGCCAGGCGCAGCGCTTTCTGTGGGCATTTGAACCGATTCGCGGTCATTTCCATCCCCATCAGCACAAACAGACGGCTTCAGAATATCGAGTGACGATGCGCCAACGGATCGAAAATTGGAGATCGTTCACGGGATTGGATGCGATCGCATAGACCAACTAGAGAGAATTTCTTCGAGAGAAAGTGTCTCATTTTTCTCAGCTCGAATTAACTTGACAGTACCCCTGCGTTGCACATAACTTGAAGATACTTCTGCGAGAAATGCCTCTGCTACAAAGCGACGAGATATTACCCTGGTAGCGTTATGATTGTGAATGATTAAATAGTGATTAGACGCTTTGGCTAGCAAGGCAAGATCACTCGCTTTAAGTTCTTCAGCTCTATCGATTTCAACAAAGTGAGTATTCAATAGATTGGGATCTAGGCTCATGACATGAGATCCATGCTAAGTAGACAAGCGCATACTACAGCACAATGCCTATGGCGAGTCTGTGGCGATGCAAAACAACAGCAACCTTTTATCTTATTCATCTTTGTCTAGACAAACTCCATGAATGTGTGAAGATGTTTGTTTTCCCTTGAAATCGCTTTACATGAGCATGTTACTGAAATCTCCAGTTTTGGTCTAGGGTGCGTCATCACCTATATAAATTAACCACTATGCACTTTCAGTGAATATGTTCCTGTGGGACCGAACATCCCCTACCCCTAAAACCGATAGACTTTAGAACATGACTTATGTTTCAAAAGTATAGTCCTTGCATCTTATGAATAAGAAAGTTGGCGTGGTCGTGGTACACGGTATCGGCGATCCAAATCCAGGGGAAGCGCTTAGAGAATTGACTGTAGCGCTCACTTCAGCAAACATTATTCAGTTAAAACCAAACTCACCTGAAATCAAGCAGCACTGGATCGAGGCAGACCCTAACACCAGTGTGCATGAGTCTGCGCCTAAGCTCTTAAATCTACCGCTTCAGATAGGTCAACTTAAGGAGGAAAAGCCAGCGGACTCTGACGATTTAACCGGCGACGGCACTAGCGACATAGACGTTGTTTTTGCAGAGGCATTTTGGGGCGCATCCAGCAAATTATCAGGTGGATGGATCGGCGTCATTATGGGTGTCGGGCAACTATTTGCAGGTATGCAAACGATTATTACTGCCACAGCACCTAATGCTGGTCATCGAAAAAATCTAAAGACTTTAGAAGGGTGGTATTACTTACTCGCTTACAGCGTCTCTATCATCTTATCTGGACCGATTTTAGCCATCAATGTGTTGCTTGGCACAGCCCTTATTTTACAGCTGACGTTAGCAGAGCAACCCTATACGCCCTGGCTAGTCATGATTCTGAGCTGCCTACTAGTGGGTGCACTATTCAAGATATTGCCTGTCTTGCAATCAACGCAGGTCAAAGCCCTGCGAGTCTCTGCATATGGATGCATACTCCTGTGGCCGACCATTGCCTGTATTCGCCAAATCTTGAACACACCTCTCCCATTGAATAAAGCAATCTCTTTGTCTCTTCTATTGCCCCTAGGCGTCTTCTTTGCTCTGGCAACGATGCTCTTATTGATCGTGCTACTTGCCTTTTTCGGCGTTGCTCTATTCAAGCCCAAATCAATCATGCCGAGCCTTAAAATTGCAGCAACCGTGGCATCTTTGCAATATGGACTGTGGATCACCACCAGTATCGCCGTTTGGGGCGGACTCAAGGTCCTTTTTTATAACGAGGAAAAAACACGCTTTATTTGGGACATTTACGATGAATATATTCGCGTCGTTCCCGCAGGAGACTCAACCTCAGACCAGTGGAATGCACTAGTCACTGCGATTACATTTGTAACACTGCTGACACTGTTATCTATTGTGATGGTGATTCTTTTCAGAGGACTATGGAAACGGCAAAATGCTCACACGAAATGGAGCGCGCCTCGACTCATCCTCTCGGATATCATCGGTTACACTCTCACGGCAACTCTATTATCGGCAATTTTGTTTACGCAGCTAGGTCGCAGCGGTGCTCTAAACGGTTCCCCTCTTTTACAGTCGCTCGGCTTTGGCAAGGTCGTCAATGTGATTAAAGACAACGCCTTAGTGCCACTGTTGATTCCGCCATTGCTGGGTCTGCTCTCGCAGCCCATCCGAGCCATTTTAGATCTCGCTAACGATGTGGTGCTATACCTATTTAAAGCGTCCCAAAACGATTTGAGCATTCGTCAGGCATTTCGCCAAACCGTTAACTATCTTGTGACAGAGCAAAACGTTGAGCGTCTCATCGTCATTGCCCATAGCCAAGGCACCGTCATTGCCGCCGATGAACTGACAGACCCGTCGCTGGAGCAGCGGCGTTGCATAATAGAGATATGAATTGAGGTTTTCTGCTTTATGCAATGTCCGG
>CALDSK010000122.1 GCA_937911865.1 uncultured Synechococcus sp. | reverse complement strand
CGGGCCGCCCAGCTGAAGCGTTTGCCCTTGAGCCGTAATTTCAATCAGCAGCTGTCGCAGCGACTCCATCTGAGGCGTTTTGACGACCACGCCATTTAGCCTGGATTTGCTACGCACAGAAGCTTTTCCCGCCGTCAGATCGCGACGACAGGTAATGACATTGCCCTGAGCTGGAATGGCTTGCTCACTCAGCCAGTCTGAAATTCGCTCATCTGACTCAAAGGCAGCTTCTACTAGCGCCTTCTCTGCACCGGTTCTCACCCATCGACTGGTGGCTTTCCCCCCTAGCACTGCATCGATCGCATCTAATATGATTGACTTACCGGCACCTGTTTCACCTGTTAGTACGTTGAGTCCTGGCTGCAGCTCTAAATCGAGCCTGTCGATCAGAGCAAAATTCTCAATTTTTAGGGAAACGAGCATATTAAAGGAACCAGCAAAGAAACTAGCTTGAAGCAGTCGCGGCGAGAGTGAGCACAGATACTCGTACTATAAACTGTACTATTTTGCCGTTTTTGAGTGGCCGTTTTTGAGTGACCGTTTTTGAGTCTGGGGGCAAAAGATATAGCTTGCGGCATAAGATGTTTTTCAACATCTTGATACAATAGTTTACATACGACCGCTAGGGCTTTGTTTCTAACGTTTGCTTATTCTACAGCCGTCGCTTAGAGCCTGATGCCCTTCAACAACATTTTTTGAAGATTTCCTATGAGCCTAGCCTCGCCCGACGTATTTAGCCCAAGTCCAGAGACAACTGTTCCAACAAATGCTGTGACAGGGGCAGGAGCGGTTCCATCTGCCAACCCAAACGCTGACTACGCGCAGGGTGTTAAAACCGTCACGGTCCCTGGCACACCTGTAAAAACAGCAGTCAAATCGCCGCGATCGCTCGAAGAAATTTTGATCTACGACCCAGAGGCGATCGCCGCGTTCTATCGAAAGCGCCCTTTTCAAATCTTGTTTCGCCTGGTCAAAATATTCTGGATTGCCTCTGGCTACGTCTTAGGACTTCTGTGGGACAAAGTGACCAGTCGTCAAAAAATTAATGAGCAAAAGCGAGCGGAAGGCTTGCGCGTAATGCTGACCAAGCTAGGGCCTGCCTATATCAAAGTTGGCCAGGCGCTCTCTACTAGACCCGACCTAATTACGCCAGCGGCCATGGCAGAAATGGTCAAGCTGCAAGATCAGCTGCCAGCTTTTTCCAACGAAATTGCTATGCGCTTTATCGAAGAAGAAATCGGTCAGCCACCTGAGGCAGTCTACGCGTACCTATCCGAGTCACCCATCGCAGCCGCTTCACTGGGCCAGGTGTACAAAGGTCGCCTAAAAACCGGCGAAGATGTTGCCGTCAAAGTGCAGCGTCCAGGGCTCGCTGAGCAAATTACTAAAGACATCTACGTCATTCGGATGCTGGCAGTCTGGGCGACTAACAACATCAAGCAAATTCGCAGCGATCTGGTCAGCATCGTAGACGAGTTTGGCCTACGCATCTTCGAAGAGATGGACTACAACCACGAAGGAGCCAACGCCGAACGGTTTGAGCAGCTTTACGGCTACTTGCCTGAGATTTTGGTTCCCAGCATCTACAGCCAGTACACCGGTAGACGGGTACTGACAATGGAGTGGATAGAAGGCATTAAACTCACTGAGCTAGACGAGCTAGCCCGTCGCGGTATTGACCCAACGCATGTGATTGAAGTAGGCGTACAGTGTTCGCTCAGGCAGCTGCTAGAGCACGGGTTTTTTCATGCGGATCCACATCCTGGCAACTTGTTGGTTACCCCAGAAGGCAAACTGGCTTATCTAGACTTTGGCATGATGTGCGAAGTCGAAGCCTATCAGCGCTACGGCCTGATTGAGGCGATTGTACATATGGTAAACCGAGACTTTGAGGGATTGGCTCAAGACTATGTGAATCTGGAATTTTTGACGCCAGAGACAAACTTAAGCCCGATCATTCCAGCCCTAGCCGGTGTGTTCAATAATGCGCTCGGTGCCAGCGTGGCAGAGCTCAACCTCAAAAGCATTACCGATGAGTTTTCGGCGCTGATGTACGAGTACCCTTTCCGGGTGCCTGCTTACTACGCACTGATTATTCGCTCACTGGTAACGCTAGACGGAATTGCGATTACAGTCGATCCAGACTTCAAGGTGCTAAGTAAAGCCTATCCCTACGTTGCACGAAGGCTGTTAACTGACCCTGCGCCTCAGCTCAGGACCTCTTTGCAAGAACTGCTCTTTAGAGATGGCAGTTTCCGATGGAACCGACTAGAAAATCTGTTAAAGAATGCGGGTAACAGCAATGATTACGATCTCGATCAGGTATTAGATCAAACCTTAGAATTTCTGTTTTCTGAGCGGGGTGAGTATTTGCGAGTGCGGATTGCTGACGAGCTGGCCAAAGAAATTGACAAAATGGGCTACAGCTTGCTTCAGCAAATCACTCGCGCGATACGCCTGCCAATGGGTGGTATGGCAGCGACAGATGCCCAGCGAACGGTTGAAACACCGCTTAACGCGCAGCCAACTGAATCTAGCTGGTCACAGGCCATCAGGATTTTGAAAATTTTGAGAGACACACCCGGCTTTAATCCGGCAACGGTAGCGACGGTAGTGCCTAAGCTCATCGCACAGCCCGAGGCTAGAGGACTGGGGCGACGGGTGGTTACCGGTGTGGTGCAAAGAGCGATCGCGCGCCTTATCCGTGAGTTCCTAAATGAGCCCAAAACAATCGAAAAACCGATACTGCCGCCTGCGGCAAGCGCTGCATAGCCGCTAAGAATCCTAGTAGCGTTAAGGGATTTCGCTGAGCGAACAGACCATATACAGCGGTGAGTAAGGGCTACAAGAGGCAATCAGTCTCTGCTCTTGCTTGCCGTAGGTAATAGTACTGCCAAACCGATTGATCCACACCCAATCATCCGCCCCGACGTGGGGCTCTAGCGTATCGTAAGAGCGTGTTACCACCTGCTGCGGATCTTCTGCGATCGCCAGCGTACTCTCTCGCTGGGTTTCCATTTTGAAAATGGTGTGCAAAACGCTGAGGTTGTCTTGGTGCGCAGACCAGGCACCTCTAAAGAGTAAATAAAGAAGAAAAAGCCCCGTACCGGTGGTAAGCGTCAGCAACCCAAAGCTCTGAGCAAGCCGAGGATGACGGGCAAGCATACGCCCTAGTCTGCGAAGGCGACCGGGTTTAGGCTGAACTATTTTGGCTGACGTAATAGTGGCATCTTTCCTTTCTCTTAGCAGGGTCATAAAACGACATGCGCGTATTTACTGAACTTGATTGTAAGGGGTTCTCGTCACATCAATGCGATCGCCAGACAGAATCCAGACGAGTGTCAAGAAACAGGCAATAGCCTGATGGGCAGTCGCGCCTTCATAACTTGAATTAGCCGCGTCGCCTGATAGTCGTATAGCGCTATTGTTATTGCCGTAGGCAGCTGACTAACAAAAGCCTGAGCCTTAGCAGAATTACAGTCTGCTATTCTCATCAAAATTTTCACAACATCATCAGCCACCTCAGCGTTGGGCAGCGCCTCCGCCGACAGCTTCCACAGACGAGGCTTGGTCATCTGCCCCCGTTCAATCCGGCGCAGTCCGTTGATCGAAGAAAGCACAAATAGCTTGTCATTCACCTGCAGATACTGGTCATCTGTCGGCATCAGAATCGTACAGCGAGTTCCTGATGGATCGTTAGTTTCTCTCAAGATAGGCACAACACCATAGCCATAGCTGATGTGCGCAATCTGCTTGCCGACCAGCGTGTCATTTGGTGCAATGACATATTCAGTAATCAAAATGGTTTGATCGCTCAGACGAAATAAGCCTAGGATACTTTCGCCAAAAGCGGCGCCGGCGAAGGCTTCTGCTGATAGTGCATAGGCGCAAAAAGGCTGCGCCTGCGGCATCAGCGCGGCTAAATTTTCGCTAAACGTTTGGTTGCGGGTACGCACAACCGGTAAGAACAGGTGCTCTCCGCCTAAATTCTTCTCACTGGCGAGCAGCGCAACTTCTAAATTCAGCATTTGGTCATCAGTCACCGCAATTAAGCTTTTCGCCGTTTCCAAATTAGCCGCGGAGAGCTCTTCTAAAATGTTGCCAATCAGCAGCGGAACTTGCGTAAATAGCTCTGGCTGGTGGAGCTGAGCGTCGATGGCAATCAGCGGCTGTTTTAGCTCTAGCAGTAGGCTAGTCACTTTGCGGCCTACTCGTCCCAGGCCGACGACCACAACATGGTTGCTACGAGGCAACCGTGGACGCCTTTGCAAAAAGTCAAATCGAGAGCTCAGCAGTTGATCGGCCAGTAAACCTAAAACGCCTAGCACAACGAGGATACTGGCAAGAGCAATCAGCAAGCACACTAGCTGTACCCAGCCAGGCACCCCCGATGGCGTAAAGCCACCAAAAACATCACCATAGCCGCCCAGCAGCAAAATAGCACCGAGCGAGATGGCTCTGACCCAGGTGATAGCAGGGACGGTAGCTTTGAGCAAAAAAGTGCCAGTCATCCACAGGATAAGGGCCGTAAGCAGCGCGATCGCCACCACACGCCCAATCGACTGCTCAGACGACTGCCGCCAGTTTCTCAGCTGCCTGCGCCAGTCTCCTGTTTGCCACTCCTCTACCCAATGCTGAAGTACAGCTAGCGGATTTGCGCTTTTCTTAGGCGCGTTAGGCTCTTCTACCACCTCTATATAAGCGACGCGATCGCCTGCGGCTACCCTGACATGAGGCTGCCATCGGTGAAATATCGAAGAAGCCGTAGTTGCCCAACCAAGCGGCTGCTGAGGGTTCTTAACAGGATTAAAATCCAACAGTCGAAACAGCCCACGGTGCAGCTGCTGCACAGGCTGACCATCAAAACGAGGATCGCCTGCTCTCACAAAGCGTTCCACCACGCGAAACCGGTGTCTGCCAATCGTAAAAACGCTAATCGTGTCATCGCCTAAGCCTGCTAGAGCAAAGGTCATCGCGGGCAGTTCAGTCGCATCTAGCGCGACAAACTTGCCCAGCTGACGCGCTAGCAAAGCATTCAGACTATGCCGAGCGGAACGCAGAATAATTTGAATGTTGGGATTGAGGCGGCGAGCAGCGATCGCACACTCAACATTAGTGCTCTCATTGCTCGTCACAATCAAAATGGCCCGGCTCTGCTCAATACCCGCAGCCCTTAGCACCTCTTCTCGTCGACAATCGCCCAAAATCGGTGCCACCGCCAGCTGACCAGATAAGTCTTCAATTTCCCAGTCTTCAATCAATCGACGATCAATCGCTGTGATCGACACCTCGAAGGGATCGTAGTCAAATTTCTTCAGATTGATAACGCTTTGCTGACCCAGGCTACCTAACCCACAAACGATAAAGCGATCGGTTTCTTTATACGCCGATCGCGATCCTACCGAAGGCATGAGCGTAACGGGGCCAGTGGGTCTTTTGGCTCCCGAGGGGTCTCTAGAGGGGCCTGAAGAAGAAACGTCTGCTGACATAATAGCGGCGTGGCAAAAAAGATATCTTCACTTAAGATACGCACGAATAAGACTATTAGAGCGAATAGCGCACAGACAAAACGCTATTCGACTTCAACCGTGGGTAGGTTTTCATCAACTGCTGCACCTGCTCTGCATGGTAGGAGCTACGAGTAAGCGGCGAGGAAACAACTTGCAGAAAGCCCATTTCATCACCCGCGACTCGCCAAGCTTCAAACTGCTCCGGCGTAACGAAAGTATCTACACCCAAATGCTTCTGGGTAGGCTGTAGGTACTGACCAATCGTAACAATATCGCAGTCTACCGCGCGTAGGTCTCCAAGGACCTGACGAACCTCACCGTCCGTTTCACCCAGGCCAACCATAATGCCGGATTTGGTATATGTCCAAGGTGCGATCGCTCTTGCTTGCCTCAATAGATCCAAACTCCGTTGATATTTGCCCTGAGGCCGGGTCTTTCGATATAGCCGGGGTACGGTCTCTGTATTGTGGTTCAAGACTTCCGGCTGACCTTCTAGCAGCAGTGTCTCTAGCGCGTCCCAGTTACCACACAAATCAGGAATTAACACCTCAATCGTCGTTTGAGGTGAAACCTTACGCGTTTCCTCAATGCAACGAATAAACTGACTAATACCGCCATCCGGCAAATCGTCACGGTTCACCGAAGTAATCACCACGTGCTTCAGCTTCATTCGGCGCACGGCTTCGGCCAGGTGCAGCGGCTCCAGCGGGTCTAGTGCCTGCGGCTTCTTCTCAAAATCAATATCGCAGTAGGGGCAAGCACGGGTGCAGGCTGGGCCCATGATCAAAAACGTAGCCGTGCCGACGCTGAAGCATTCACCAATATTGGGGCAAGAAGCCTCTTCACAGACGGTATTCAGGCCTAAATCCTGCAAAATGCCTTTAACATCGCCGACCCGTTCCCACTGAGGCGCTTTTACCCGTAACCATTCTGGCTTAACTACCACGCAGACCTTGCCTTTTGCCTAAAGATTAGCCTAACGATTTTAACAAGGCAGTGGAATAAAAGAGTATCTTTAAACCGTTCGGATACTGTTTTATAGTCGGCTTTATGGTCAGCGCTTTATGGTCAGCGCTCTATGGTCAACTTAGTTGCCCGGTGCCAACAGGATTGGAGTCATGCGTAGACAACCTCCCATAATTCGTTGCTTCAGTGCACTATGCGTTCTTTCTGCGGCAACACTCATCGCTCTAGAATGGCACAATCCCTTTCCCGAGCCCGTCGTAACGCCCGACCGCTTGGGCGCTATTAGTAGTGAGTCAACCAATTCAAGGCAGGGCGCGTCTGCGCAAGCCGCCGAAGGGTCTACGCAGACTCATTCTACTGAGACCAAATCATCGGGCGGTGGCTTTTGGGCCGGGCCAAAGCAAACCAAAGTTCCTTTACAAACGCCCATACGGCTATCACTCTCACTAGAAGGCCGCTATTTAGAAGTGGCCGTTCCAACCAAACCTGTTGTTCGCTACGAAGTAGCCATAGGACAAGAAGACTGGCAAACGCCAACCGGTGAATTTGAGATAACCAGCAAAATTGAAAATCCAGCCTGGATACACCCCATCACCAAAGAAGAGATTCCGCCAGGCCCTGATAATCCGCTGGGGGAACGCTGGATTGGCTTTTGGTCAGATGGAGAAACGCAGATCGGCTTCCATGGAACCAATCAAGAAGAACTGATTGGAGAAGCGGTCTCTCACGGCTGTGTAAGAATGCGCAATGAAGATATCAAGCAGCTGTATGAATTGATTGAAGTAGGCACGCCTGTCGTAGTGTCCCTCTAAGGGTATCCCTCTGAGGGTGTCCCTCTAAGGATGTTCCTATAAGAGGGATCATACTTTCAATAAAAAACGACCGCCAGCCAAACAGCCAAGCAGTCGTTTATGAGAATTGTGATAAGAAGCGAGTTGCGTGAATATCCTTTCCGCCTTGACTCAGCAGAGGCCAGCAAAGGTACGATCGATGCGATTAACGATGCGATTAAAAGCTAAACAAACTGAGAGAGTAAGGCAATATTAGGCGGCGTTAGGCTGCTGCTCGAAGTCATGAGCATAGTCCTTAAGCAGCTTATTGACCTGACCCAAGAGACCGCCTTCTTCACCGCGCTGAATTTCTTTACGCTCAGGGAAGAATTCGGGCTGGTTAACACTGCGGCCCACGGATTCAGAAACCTGCTGAGCAATCAGCTCAGACAGCTCGGAGCGGGCCTTGTCACGCTGATAGCTCGCGCCTTCTTCCGTGGTGGCATAGAGAGGCGGTAGGCGGTTGAGCGCATAAGCCGCAACATCGCCCAAATCAAGCGTCTTCTCACTACTTGCTTCTACAGCGGCCACTTGAGAGATCGCTTCTGTTAAAACCAATTCCTCCATCACATTAATAAACTGCTTACGAGGAACTGCAACAACCTCGCCAGTCAGCAAAGAGCCCATTAGGCGGTCTAGTGCCATATATTCTTCAATGGAAAGCTCAGAAGCGGTATCGCAAATCCGCCCGACTTCCGCTTCCATCGCAGGCGTCAGGTAACCGTCCTGCAACGCCTGGTCAACTATTTTCTCGATGCTACTCATGCTGGCACAAAACTCCGTTTAATGATTCCGCTAGATAAAGTGAGACCGCTCAGTTGTAAGAGGAAGAGCGACTCATTGTTAAGACTGATTCGATAGGAGTAAATCCTTATTTGCCAAAGTATTCCCGCTGTCTTTGTACGCAGAACAGAATTTGTAAAAAGCCTGCAAGAAAAATCTATCAGGCTTGCCAAATTACTCCACGCCGTCATACCGCCAAGGCACCGGGTCTACGGAAACACCGTTAACAAACAGCCCCCAGTGAAGATTAGGCCCTGTTGCAAACCCGGTCGCGCCCATATAGCCAATCAGCTGTCCCTGCTGAACAAAGTCGCCTTCATTCACTGCAAACCCAGACAGGTGAATCATGACGCTGGTAACCCCCTGACCATGATCGATACCGATAGTGTTGCCGTTGAGCACAAAACCTTCTGACTCGCGGCCTACCAGCGCAATCCGCCCGGCAGCTGGTGCGTAAATCGGTGAGCCATTGCCCGCCGCGTAGTCTACGCCGCGATGGTAGTAGCCTTCAGCAAATACGCCGTTGTAGTAGCGCTGGTTGCCATAGATAGAGCTGACATAGCCATTGCTGGGTTTAGACATCGGTCCGCGCCAGTAGCGCTCGGGTGTACGCAGCGCTCGCAGGGCATCTAGTCGATCGAATTCTTCGTCTGTCCCTTCTAGACCAGCGCGGGAAGAAGAGAGCGTAATGTACTGGGTGTTGAAACGGCGATCGCTAATATTCACGGCAATGTTGTTCTTTCCTTCTGGGCCGCTGATTTTCAGCGTCATCCGACCAGGTGAGGTATTTGGACTTGTAGGCACAAAAGCGCGATAGCGAGTGCCTGAAAGCAAAAACGCTGTGTAGGTGGTGTCACCGACAGTTACAGTGGGCGCTTCACCATTTTCAGTACCTTGCACAACCACAGAGAGCGTATCGCCCTGGGTCGGGCTGGCTGGAGAGACCTGCACATCGTAAGCATGGGCCGGAATCGCCAAAGCGCTCCAGAGCACAATAGCGCCAGCGATCGCAGGCAGCAGCAGCCAAATTCGTTTACTTAAGAATTTTTGATAGGGCCAGTAAATAGCCTGAAGCAACGATACAAAACGAGAAAATAAGGAGAAAACCATAGTCGCAATAAGTGACGAACCAGAAGGATGCGAAGAATTGCTAATCCCTTATAGAAAAAGAGAGTACAGCGAGCCTAGTAAATTTGATCAGCATTGACAATAGCATCCATAACCGCTGACTGCGTGCCATAGGTGTGACGGTCTCATACACCCTAACTGGCGAGCTTGGCTAATGAGCCTACGCTGGTTAGCTGGACTTAACGTAGGCGATCGCACCCCGCATCAAAATCGTGTTGCCACCCTCGCTGCTCTCAACGCAGATGGCATTGGCATCTTGCCAGCTAACCAAGCCAGCTAGCGTATCGCCAGTCATCAATTTCACTTCTACCGTTTTTTTATCGCGAATCAGGTTTTGTACCTGACGGATGCTAGGCAAACCAACATCAAATGCATTAGAGGCCATGGGAGGAGATTCATCATTTCAACAACATCTATAGATAGATTGCCCAAGCTTAAAAAGAAAAAGGTCCATCGAGAAAATCAATGCTACGCACAGACACCGACTATAGGTAGGGTGGCGGCAGTAGGTATAGAATGCTGAGGACTACGTACAAAAGACCTCGAACAAAAGACCTCGAACAAAAGACCTCGAACAAAAGACCTCGAACAAAAGATTTCTCTGCTATGACAGCCCTTCCTTTTAGCAAGTATCACGGCCTGGGTAACGATTTTATTTTGGTGGACAATCGGGCCAGCACAGAGCCCCAAATCACCCCCGAGCAGGCAGTGGCTGTATGCGATCGCAATTTCGGCATCGGCGCAGACGGCGTCATCTTTGTCCTGCCCGCGCCCAGAAGTAATCAGACAGATAGTCAAGCAAATATTGACTACAGCATGCGCATCTACAACTCTGACGGGTCAGAGCCAGAAATGTGTGGCAATGGCATCCGCTGTTTGGCCAAATTTATTTTGGGGCTAGAGGCAGAAGACAGCAGCATGCCAGAGCTGCCGCATACCTACAATATTCAGACCCTTGCGGGCACAATTCGCCCCGAGCTTCAGCCGAATGGACAGGTGAGAGTAGACATGGGAGAGCCTGTGCTAACAGCAAAAGATATTCCCACAACGCTAGGAGAGCCAGACGGCAAAGCAATTGACGAAACCATCAGCGTGGCTGGTCAAGACTGGCAGGTAACCTGCGTAAGCATGGGTAATCCTCACTGCATTACATTTGTTGACGATGTAGATGCGGTGCCGCTATCAGACATTGGCCCTCTATTTGAAAATCACGAGGCATTTCCAGCGCGAATTAATACCGAGTTTGTAGAAGTCGTACGCCCTGACTACCTGAAGATGAAGGTATGGGAGCGCGGAGCCGGGCCCACGTTAGCTTGTGGCACGGGTGCTTGCGCCCTGCTAGTCGCAACCGTGCTCAACAACCAGTGTGAGCGAGCAGCAACAGTGGAGCTGCCGGGCGGAAATTTAGAAATTGAGTGGGCCGAGAACAACCGAGTGTATATGAGCGGTCCAGCCACGCTAGTATTCGCGGGTGACGTTTTTGTAGACGCGGCAGGCCGATGAGCCTATTAGTTCTTACTAACGATGACGGGATTGGTGCGCCCGGCATTTTGGCACTGCAAGCAGCGGTTGAAACCCTCGGCGAAGCGGTTGTTGTGGCACCAGATACTCACCTGTCGGGCTGTAGTCATCAGCTGAACAGAGGCGGCGCGATCGCCATAGACAAACGCAGCAAAGACGAATATGCCATAGGCGGCACCCCGGCAGACTGTAGCCGAGTTGCACTTAGCTATTTATATCCAAACGCAGACTGGGTGCTCTCAGGCATCAATGCTGGCGGCAACTTGGGCTCTGACACCTACGTCTCAGGCACCGTTGCAGCGGTGCGAGAAGCTACCCTGCTACGGAAAAATGCGATCGCCATTTCTCAATATCGCTATCGCACACAGCCATACGACTGGCCACGGGCAACTCGCCTGGCAAAAAAGGTTTTACAGCAGTTAATGAAAGAAACGGAGAATCAAGGACCGGCTGAAGGACACTTCTGGAATGTGAATTTGCCAGCTGCCCCAGCGGAAACAGGCATTGAAGAAGATCCCAAGATTGTGTACTGTAGGCGCTGCACTCAGCCACTGCCGACAGAATTTACCGTTGATGAAACGGGCTTTCGCTATGCGGGTGCTTACGAAAATCGACCTAGAGACAGCGGCGCAGATGTAGATGTATGCTTCTCTGGACACATTAGTGTTGTGAAGATTCAGATGTGGTAAAACAACCCTATGGTTCATCTCAATACAGGGTTCACGCTATTCCTTAGCCTGCTGGTAGAGGCCGTTCCTTTTTTATTAATTGGAGTCGCTTTTTCTAGCTTATTGCTGTTTTTTGTTAATGAGCAGCAGCTGGTGAGCGTTCTTCCCAAGAATGCTTTCTTAGGCGCACTCGTAGGCAGTCTTATGGGTGTACTGTTTCCGGTATGCGAGTGCGGAAATGTGCCTGTCGCCCGTCGGCTAATCGTACAGGGTGCACCAACTGCCGTTTCAATCGGCTTTTTGCTGGCTGCACCAACGATTAATCCGGTGGTATTTTGGGCGACCTGGGTCGCCTTTCGAGGTCAGCCAGAGGTTGTTTTTCTGCGGGTGATCTGCACGCTGTTGATTGCGACAAGCATTGGCTGGGTATTTAGCTATCAGCCAGATATTGGCCCCTTTTTACAAGAAAACGTAGCGCGCAGTCGATTTCGCGATCGCCCCAAGCGAAATCTCACAGGCGGCTCGTCCAATCAGCCATCTCTGCTTCAAGGCGGCACCTTCTTGCAGGTCGCAGGCGGCGAAACGCTACAGCTCGATACCCCAGCCGCGCAAAGGCTCGTCGCCAATCCTGTCCAAGCTCAGTCGCCGGTTAGCAAGCTCCAGCTAGTCGTAGACAATATGGTGCGCGAGCTGCGTGAGCTAGGCGCGGTGCTGGTATTTGGAAGTGCGATCGCCGCTACCGTACAGGTTGCAGTACCCAGAGAAACCATTTTGGGCCTGGGCCAAGGCATGGCCTCTTCTATCCTGGCCATGATGGCTTTGGCGACAGTCGTCTCTATCTGCTCAACCGTAGATTCGTTTTTCGCCCTGTCGTTTGCCTCTACCTTTACAACCGGCTCTCTACTGGCCTTTTTAATTTTTGGGCCCATGATCGATCTCAAGAACATTGGGCTACTGCTAACGGTATTTACAGGCCGAGCCGTATTCTACCTATTTGCGCTAGCATCGCTGATGAGTTTTGCCTTGGCGCTAGCGGTCAATTTGTACCTGGGCTAGGCAACCGCAGGCATTTCAGACTTAATCTGGCATTTCAGACTCAATCTTTAGACGAGATCTCCGACTAAATCTTCCGATTAAACCCATGGTGCGATCGCCTCGTTCAGAATCCAACAGACCTGCCAACAGACCTACCAACAGAAGATCTGTTGGCGGCCCCCTGCGTTTGCCCTGGCGAGACTTACTCGACGTGCTAGCGCTGGGCACCTGGAGCGCCATGCTGTTTCGCTACTGGATTGGCGGTAAACTGTTGCTGCTGCTGCATCCTGACTATGCATGGCTGTCAAACTCAGCAGCCATAATCTTGGCTTTGCTTGCAGCCTATCGACTGCTGGGCATTGTTCAAACGTCAAGGCGATCGCAACGAACCGCCACAGGAAGAAACCTATCGGCCGAAAACCACATCACGCTTTTACCCAGAAATTTCAGCAGCGCCGTCCTGCTGAGCGTTGCAGTATTCGGCCTGATTTATACACCGCAGGCATTCGCCAGCCAAACGGCAACCCAGCGCGGAATTACAGACACACTAACGCTCACCCGGGCACAGCCTCAGCGGTTTGCTAGAGCCGCTGCTCCAGAAGAGCGTACGGTCATTGACTGGATCCGTCTGGTCAATGTATATCCAGAGCCCGATGCCTACGAAGACGAGGCCGTCGCTGTAGAAGGCTTCGTTTTCTATCCAGAAAGCTGGCCAGCAGGGTACCTGATGGTGTCACGCTTTGTCCTTACCTGCTGCGCGGCGGACGCGTACCCGGTAGGCTTACCGCTAAAGCTAGACACCAATGAGGCGGAGCCCTATCCGGTAGATAGCTGGCTGGCTGTCACTGGCACAATGGTCACCGACACATTAGACGGACGACGTCAGGTTGCGATCGCCCCGACCGAAATCCGTACCATCGAAGAACCCAAGAACCCTTACGAGTACTAGCATCAACTTGTCTAACCTCTACTCATCAGCATCTTCAGCGACTCCGTTCCTATGACTTCAAGACGCCAAAGGCAGCCGTTAGACCGTGTGGCCCCCCTGGTTATGTTCGGGCTGACAGTGGTCATTGTAGCTATGCTGATTTTCGGCTCACAGGCGCTGCCCCGGGTGAGAAATTTCTCCTGGCAAAATCAGCCGGTAAAGGCAGACGATGTCGCCTTCTTGCTGACATTTACACAGCCGATGGAGCCAGACAGCGTAGAGCAAAACTTAAACATTGAGCCTAAGCTGTCCGGCAAGTTTAGCTGGGCCGGGCGACGAATGGCTTACACGCTAGATGCGCCTGCCCCTTACGGTGAAACGTTTAAACTTTCACTGCCCACCGCTGAAGCCCTAAGCGGACCTACCGGCTTTGAAGCCTTTGAAGGTACGTTTCGCTCTCGCGATCGCGCATTCGTCTACATCGGAGTAGGCGGCGAGGAAACCGATCGACTGGTGCTCTTTAACCTCACAAAAAAAGAAAAAACCTTATTAACCGCGGCCAATCAAACCGTCTTAGATTTTCAGCCATATCCAGGGCGCGATCGCATTTTATATTCAGCCGTTGACTCTGCCGTCACCTCAGATAGACTTGCAAGCGCGCAGCTATATACCGTCACCACAGGCTTAGATAGCACCGCTCAATCACCTGCCTGGCAATTTTGGCGAAAGAATACGCTGCCTGAAGCTGAGACTGAAGCTGGCATCACAGAACTGATCCTAGACAACAGCGAATTTCAAAATCTAAAATTTGACCTATCTGCCGACGGCGAGACGATTGTTGTACAGCGAGTGAGTCAAGAAAATCCTTCTAATTTTGGCCCTTGGGTGATTAGAGCAGGAGAAGACCCACGTAAGCTCAAAACCGAACCAGGTGGAGACTTTAAAATCGCACCCGACAGCGTTTCTTTATTGCTACAGCAGGGCAGAGGAACCGCAGTAATTGATTTAGAACCGGAAACAACAGCAGCAGAATCAGAGGCGCTGCTGCTCGATTTTTTGCCTGAATATGGACTGACACTAGACATTGCAACAGACGGCGCTTCAGCCGCGCTCGTCAACTTTAATCAAGATGACCCTGAAGATCGATTTACCCAATCTCTATATTGGGTATCGAATCGGGGAGACGAAAAACTTTTACTGCAAACGAACGGCGCAATTCTAAGCGCCCAGTTCAATGACAACAATCAGATTCTCTATTGCCTGGTCAATCGTCTGCTAAGCAGCGAGAATACTGGCGAAGACTATGACAACGAGGCACTGATTGGTCGTGACCGTACCGAAGCGGTCGAAAATTTTGATGAAAACAACAGCCAATTCCAGAGCGAAAACCAGAGTCTAGAAAACGACTTAGAAGACAGCGAAACTGAAATAGATCTGGCTAATAACGACGAGCTAGCTCAAGGTGAAACAGAATTTTTTGGTGAAGAGAACGCTGTAGGGCTGCTCGATGAAGCCTATTCGTTTAGCCCTTATCTCACAGCAATTAATATTGAAACGGGTCAAACTCAAAAACTAATAGAGATGCCCCCTCAGCCTGAAATTACGGTCAGCCTATCGCCGGACGGGCTCGCTGTTTTGTTCGATGAAGCTCTAGTTGACGATGCCCAAAATGCATCTCTACAAGCCGAGTACGATGGCCCCACCCATCGTCTGTGGTTACTGCCCCTATTTAGTACGTTAGAAGAGCGAATCAACAGGGAGCCTATCGCACTCCCCCCGACTGAACTTGATATTGCAGGACGCCATCCAATCTGGCTACCGTAAACTGACAGGATGCAAAAGTCACAAAACCGTAATGGCGGCTTGCGCTGCTAGCTAACGGTCTACTTGTGCATAGGCGTTCCATTCCGTTCGATATAGCGCTGCAAGAAGATCTGAGCAGCGGCGGGTTCTAGTTCTTCTAGTGCGGTGATGATGTCTGGGATAGAATCTGCTAGCGGATCGCTGACTTCATTTACCCATTGATTGACTGTAGATCGAGCGACGCCCATAGTAACGGCTAGCCTGTTTTGGCTAATACCGTACTGCTGGAGAACGCTCTTCAAAGCTTTACCTGCCCTACCCATTTTTTTCATAATCTCGAATGAATGACGGCGCAGGAGATCCCGACAGTCTGTCGAGGTCTTACCCTACTTGTTCATACCTACTGACTTTATCAGGTGCAATCCTGAAGAATTTATACTGAACTTTCAATCTTATAGTCAGAGATAGTACTGAACTCACAAAAAGTTAACAACCACTAATGTGACTGACACTTCCTCTAATCGGTTTAGTTTCTTCTGTGCTCATCGCAACTCATCAGGCGATTCTTTATCTGAGAAATCACAATAAATAGCCTGATATGTCCGAATTTACGGTTTACACGGAGGCCTTTAGCGGATTTTCAACTATAACGACACGTGAGAAGTCCTGTCGATGATCCGATTTCTCTAAGAAAAGTAAACAAATTACTGTCAGCATAAACTGTGTCGATTGTGAAGATTGTCCTCAGTACTTAAATACCCACTTATGTTTCATTTATAACGCATCTCAGTAAAAACACTTAGAAGATTTCGATAGCTGGTCCCACCAGAAAATCAGCTGTTGCCGTCTCTAATCAGATTCAAGCAGATGCTTATCCACCAAAGAGAGCTTAGAAAGCCATTGGAGCAGATTCGCACCTGAGGAAAACTGTGGTGGTTCACCTTGCCGTCTATTGCTACATCAAGGTTCAAGGTGATGCGCGTATGCCTCGTTAGGAGCAACCAACGCTACAGGGGACGAACGCGATCCGTACCAGGGCGGATAAACGGCTCTATCCTGGCATTTTCGGGTTCTTCGTCTGTTGTTTTTTGGTCTGTTACTTTCTCGTCTGTTATTTTCTCGTCTGGTTCAACCGGAAAAAGCGCCTCTGACTCACGCAGCGTCGGATGGGGCGCAGGGGGATCAAAGGTCTGCTCAGACTCAGCTTGCGGGTCTATATCATCGGGGACTAAACGATCAGGAATCGGCTGGGCAGGTTCGATACGCTGTGGCTCACTCAGCTCTGGAGCAGTAGAAGAAGGTTCACCAACGAATGGTTCTACAGATGAAGTGGACTCGGACGAAGCGGGCTCAGATAAAGCGGGTGTAGAGGGAGCAGGCTCAGACGGAGGGAGCCCAGACGGAGGGAACTCAGACGGAGGGAACTCAGACGGAAGGAACTCAGACGGAGAGGACTCAGCGGTAGCAGGTGGAGATGAAGCGGGCGTAGATGGAGCAGGAACCGATACTGGTGGGGCTTTGAGGACAACTGGAAAGCGGAGTGGCTGCTCAAATGTTTTAGAGGCGTTACGAATGCCTTTGAGAATTTCGGCACCGCGATCACCTGTGGCCATCTGAATCTGAGAGTCGCGAACGCTGACAGGTAGGAACTCTACTTTCATTTGTTGATGACGCAGAGAAACGCGCAGCGCGGCAGTATCGTGGTCTTCCATAGGCGCTTCGCCAAAGACAAAATCGCCAAGAGAATAGGCAATAGCGCGATCGCGATAAATCTCTGCCCCCTGAATTTGACTGGGGTGATAGCCAACCACCAAATCGGCACCCGCATCGACGGCATCGTGAGCCAGCGACCGTTGCCAATCTTCAGGAATCGCGGCAAAGTTTTGCTCTGGCGCTTCAGGCTGGCTGTTGTCAGGGTCATCGGCTTGTCCAAGCACATCTCCCCAGCGGTAGTTCACAACCACCCAATCCACTTGGGGGCGAATGGCACGGATGTCTTCTAAGATGTGCGATCGCTCTTTACTGTTCGTCAGTGCCACACCAGCTTTATCTTCCTTTGCAGCCTTTACAGCTTCAGGGTTGTAGCCTAAGTAAGCAATTCTTTGCCCTTTAACTTCCAAAATTTCTGGGCGATGAGCCTCTTGCTGATTACGCCCAGCGCCTACCCGATAAATACCCTGTCGGTCGAGCGTATCGAGCGTTTCGCTCAGCCCTCTAGAGCCGTAGGTCAGCGTGCCTTCACTTGCCAAATTAACAATATCGATACCGCCTGCTTTAAGCGCACGCACGGCTTGAGGACGCGTGCGACGATAGAAATTTTCTTGAAGTGAGGTGCTAGCATTAGCCAACGGCTCTGCTATACCCACCATAGAAACGTCAGACTCCTGGTAAATGCTGACGTTGGAAAAGAGCCGATCGAGACTTTCAGCCTCTTCAAAAATGAAGTCGTCAAGACCTAGCTCACCGCCGAATAGTAAGGTAACCGTCGGATTCTCTGGATTCGTAACGTCGGTATGAGGAACCACAGCAACAGTTTCTAAAGCCGCCTCAACAGTCTTACCGTCGAACTGGAGGCCGCGACGAAAGGCGACTTCCGTGGCAGCGGGCTCATCGTACCAGGGAGCAGCAGTGGGAAGTGATTCGGTAGCGACAGGCGTCGCCAGCCGCTCGGATAAAATTAGCTCGGTCAGACCACCAAAGAGGAAGGCGGCTGAAGCACTGCCGGTAATTAAAGCAGCCCGGAAAAACTTGAACTGGCTGCGCACAACCTCGCGAGCAATTTTACTGCGAGACGATTCGTGCACGAGGCGCGGCGTGTTTTGTCTAAAAGAGCCGGATTGAGCAGCGCTAGCGGTGGGCACTGTCGTAGAGTTGGACCCTGTAGAATCGGGCCCTGTAGAATCGGGCCTTGTAGAATCGGACCTTGCATAGTCAGACTGTGCAGAGACATCCATCTCTGTAGCGCTAGACCGGGTGGCATTGCTCCGCTCGGCTGTTGGGACCTGTTTTTGAGATCGCGCACTAGCAGTAGGAATACGAACGCGCTGTTCCCAGTCTGTCTTACCTGTACCGACAACGCGAGCGACTAGATGAATGCCTTCGATAATGTTGGAATTTAGCTTGTAAATGCGATCGCACACAAACTTCAGCAATCTTTTAGGCTGAGGCGCGCGCGCGAACTCAACAAGCACTTTAATACAGCCAGGAGCCTCGTCTGCTAGCACCTGAGCATAGACATTTTGAGGCACGAGAGGTTCATTTAACCAATATGCGATCGCCTGAAAGTAACCTTCTGCGGCTAGCTGCCGCACTTCTAGACCGGCTAAATCAGTGCTATGTCCTGACAATGAAAGCTGAGCGGCCGATGGCTCTACGGTGACCGCTGCAAACGCTTCATCCAGGTTTTGAGATGCACTGACCATTATTGACCTATAGAGGAAGTGGTGATTCGCGAAATCGGCAAACGAGCGTTACTCAAGAAACGCAAACTCACCAGCGTAAGAAGCTTACCCAATTTGCTTGATGCATTTCTACGTCTTGATAGGTTGGAACGCATATTACCACCAGGAATGCCAGCAGGAATGCCAGCAGGAATGTCATACAAGTCGTTTCAGATCAGCTTCCAGATTGATGAGCTTCCAGATTATAGATGTGCTTTTCTTGCACTGAGGATGCACCAGCTTCAGTTTTTAGAGATTTAATTTCTGGGGACTTAGTTTCTAGAAAAGCTAGTCCCTGGGGTTAGCACTAGGATAGGGCTCTTCTTCTATCGGTGGGTCTTCTATCGGGGCAACAGCTTCACCAGGAGACGGTTGAGCTGCACCATCAGGTAGCGCATTTCCTGCTGGTACGGGTTCACCTGAGTCGGCTCCAGAAGTATTAGCCCCAGGAGTATCAACAGTCTCACCCTCAGGCACATTATTAGAGTTACCCAGTGGCGTCACCGCAGGTTGAATCGCTTTGGCGGCTTCTTTATAGGTCTCACCTGAAATGCGGCGAATCAGTTCCTGCGCCCTGCCATCGTTATCAGGCCGCTCTACCAGGGCAGCCACAACGTAGCGCTTGCCATTAGGCAAATCAACCATCGCCACATCCCCCAGCACAGACCGGATGTCGCCCGTTTTGTTATACGTCAGCGCGCCCTCTTCTATTGGACCGTTGGCGAGCAGGCTTTTGTTGTAGGTACGGTTCAGGATATTGAGGACGCGATCGCGCGATCGCAGCTCCAAATCTTCACCCTGAGCGATCAACAGCATCGTGTGAACTAGGTCACGAGCACTGGTCGTGTTAGTCCCCTCCAAATCTGGCAAAGGCGTATTGATTTTTGTCTTCTCTAGCCCCTGTGCCAGGAACCGGCTGTTTAGCACATCCTTACCGCCTAGCAGATCAATCATCATATTCGTCGCGGTATTGTCGCTATTGATGATCATCTGACTAGCCACTTCTAGCGCAGTGAACTGCGTTCCAGGCGGCGATAGCTGCATATCGCCAGACCCTTCTGCAATCTGTGGCTGCTGAATAGCCATTTTCTGATTGGGGTCAATTCGTCCGGCATCAACTTCCTCAAAAAAGGCCAGCAGTATAGGAAGTTTGATAGTACTCGCCGCGGCAATTGTCTCAGCCCCTTCTATGCTGACATACTGGCCAGTATCTACATCAGCGTAGAAGATTTTGGGAATTAGATTTGGGTAGAAATTAGGCAGCTCTTGAAGAGAAGCTTTAAGCGCTGGAACTTCTTGCGTCAAGGGCAGCGGAAATGTCCTCGCAGGGGGCTTAGGTTCTGGTGCGACGGTCTCAGGCGTCGCAGTCTCGACCGGATCCCCGGGCAATACTTTGAGCAAAACACCCCCAATCACCGCAATGCCAATCCCTACAATCAACAGTTGAACGCCGCGCCTAAGCATCGGCACGTACTTGTTGTTAGAACGGCGACGCTTGCGAACCGGACTACTGACCGGAGGGACTCGCCCTGGATAGGTTGGATTTGGCAAACTCGGGCGGCCTTTTGAGATGCTGCTGGCAGTAGACGTTGACGCCAGCGAACCGACTGCTTTCTTCAGCGTACGACTCGATTTCTTATCAGCAGGGCTACCGGTTCTTGCCTTAAGCGCCCGCGTTCTACTAGAAGATTTGCTTTTGATCCGATCAGGGACCGTGCCAAAAAGCCGACGCCTTTCAGTATTGCTATTTCGAGATCGTCTGCTACGACGAGTGGGCCTGTCTTCGCCCGCCCGTTGACGGGTTCTAATCTTTTCGCCTACTTTGCTGCTACCTGGCTCTCTCTTACTATTAGCTTGGCTACCAGCAGCTTGACCATTGTTAACTTGGCCTTTAGCAGCTTGGCTCGGCATCTCTGAACGCGCCCCGTTTGGCGGCTTGCCACCAGCAGGTCGAGGTAAAAAGCGGGACGCGGGGACGTTGAGCTTGGGCCGTTCGATAAATGTACCGCCGCTACTAGAAAACGGGCGGCTATGACTCTGGTTAGGCGATTGCTGTGAACCGTTCTGAGAAGCGCTCTGGCTGGTAGGGCCCTGACTGCCGGGTCGATTATTGCGTGTGCCATTGGCATCCGTCATAGCAGAATTAACCTTTAGTTGAGTCCGATAGCGCCCACTCAACCTGACGAAGCATACCTCGTAAGAGTGCGACTTCATTAGCGGTAGGCGTTGTACGATGCAGCAATTGCCTAAACTTGCGCATGCGACTGGCTGCGGTGTGCGGATAGAGGTATTCCACTTTTAGCAGGACGGCTTCTAGGTGCTGATAGTAGCCTTCTAGATCGTCAAGAGTAGCAAGGTTTAGATGATTGGATTCCGTCTGTTTAACAGATGAAGGGGAGTTTTGTAAAGGGTCGTCGTGAGTGCTAGTAACAGACGATCTTTCTGCAAATAGTTTTTGAGCCGCGCGGCTTAATTCATAGCAGCAAACTGTGACGGCTTGGGCGAGATTGAGGGCGCTGTAGGCATCAGTCGTTTGTATTTTGGTAAAGGTTTGGGCGTAGGTGAGCTCTTCATTGCTCAGACCGCGATCTTCAGGGCCAAAGATAAGAGCAGTAGGTGAAAAAGCACTCCCTGTTGGCTCGTCAGCATCGCTGGCCACTTTGAGCTGAGAGGAGCCCGTGGAAGCAGCCGCAGTCCGAGCCTGAAAGAAGAGTTTTGGCAGCGCGGTTTCCGGCGGAAGAAGCGGAGCATCGAAACCCCGATTGCGGGCAGTGGTAGCGATCGCATGTTTACAGCTGGCCAGCGCTTCAGGAATCGTGTTGACCAAGTTTGCCGCCCGCAAAACATCATCGGCATGAACAGCCATTTGCAGAGCGTCAGCGTCAAGTGGATCGCACTGCGGAGCAACCAGTACTAGCTGAGAAAAACCAAAATTCTTCATCACCCGGGCGATAGAACCAACGTTCAAAGGCCCTGCGGGCGAGACTAATACAATTCTGATAGCAGCTAAGGCTTCAGCGGGCGACGGTTGCGGCAGGTGTGACATACTTCTCTAATGTTTGATAGCTTCGGTTTGATAGCCTCTAATCTTTTCAGGCTGTTGGTCACGCTCTTTAGGCTTGTTACGATTATCAAACCATTCAACTCAAACCATTCAACCGTCAATTCCCCCGATCGTTCCATCCTTATGGCTCGCCAACGTAAAAAATCTGATCTCCCGTCTAAACCCTGTCAAGTCTGCGGCCGCCCTTTCACCTGGCGCAAAAAATGGGAGAAGTGTTGGGACGAGGTGAAATACTGTTCAGATCGCTGTAGAAGGAGACGCAATCAGTCAGACAGCCAGTCGTAGGCGCTAGGTAGCTAGCGGTTCATAAGAACGTAATACATATTTTCAAAAGAGGTCTTGGTGAAATCGGAGATCGCAGCACTTGCACCCACATCGATCAAAGCTTGGGCAGAATGAGTCGTTGTCAGACCAATCGTGTAGAGACCTGCCCCAACAGCCGATCGAATGCCAGCAGCTGAATCCTCAAAGGCAATCGCCTCTGCGGCGGTAATACCCAGCTTGTCTAAGGCTGTTTGGTAGGGCAGTGGATCAGGCTTTCCTTTCGGTAGGCTATCGCCAATTATCACTGGGCTAAACGCATCGCTAAGATCTAGGGTTTCGAGCATAAATGCTGCATTCTTAGGCGGCGCGTTTGTGACGACCGCAGCGGCCAAGTCCCGATCCTTAATCTGTGAAAGTAGCTCCATCAAGCCAGGCAGTGGCACTAGCAGGCCCTCGGCTTTGGCTCTGAAAGTAGCTTCTTTTTCGTGGCTAAACGCGGCCCCTTCAGCGGCTGATAACTCGGGAAAGAAATCGGCCATAATTGCGGCATTCTGACGACCGCTGATTTTTTGTTTGTAGAGAGCTTTATCTAACGTGATACCGCGCTGTGCAAAGAGATCTTGAAAGACTTGAAAGTGTACTTTATCGCTGTCGGTAAGGGTGCCATCTAGGTCAAAAATAACGGCTTTAAGCATGGGGCTTGCAATACATTCCTTCATCATTGTGCCTGGATGCATCGTGCTAGTCTAGTTAGTCTGAGACGATGGATGATGCATGGGGAAAGTTCGGTGAAACTCCGGCGCTGTCCCGCAGCTGTAATGGCGATTGGTCTTGATTTTTGGACTTGATTCAAACATTTGGTCCAACTGCGATCGCCCGAGCCAGAATGCCTGTGTGTCCGCTTCCATTGCCCTCCTATTCACTTAGCTCTGTCTGCGAGGTACAGATAGAGGAGGCAACTCTATGAAAAATATTTCGTTGTCCCGTCGGTTTTTGTCGGGTCGGCTATGGGCCAATAGCGCTTTAGGAACATCGATTGCGCTGTTATTGGCCGCTCCTGCGATCGCCCACCATCCTTTTGGCGGCGAGGCCCCTAGCACCTTTGTTCAAGGATTTTTATCAGGGATTGGACATCCGGTTATTGGCCTGGATCACTTAGCTTTTGTTATAGCAGCTGGGCTGCTAGCAGCCGTCGTCACTCGGGGTGTTTGGGTACCCGTTGCCTTTGTGGTAGCCACGCTGCTGGGTACAGGTATTCATTTGGCTGAGCTAGATTTGCCGATGACTGAACTGGTGATTGCAACATCGGTTTTGTTGTTTGGGGGTCTAGCCGTGATGCGCGATCGGCTAAATCCTATCTTTGTCATCATGTTGGCAGCGCTAGCGGGTGTCTTTCATGGGTACGCCTATGGCGAGGCTGTGGTAGGCGCTGAACCTACACCACTGTTGGCTTATTTGCTAGGGTTTGCAGGCGTGCAGGGGGCGATCGCATACACCACCTATCTGCTATCTAAACGAGCAGTTGTCAAAGACCAAGACGCAGGCTTAATTTCTGTTCGCCACGCGGGCTTTACCGTCTTAGGTGTGGGCGCGGCTTTCCTCGGAGGGCTAGTAGCGTAAGTCATGAATAAACTACCCGTAACTGTGGTCACTGGCTTTTTGGGCGCAGGCAAAACAACCCTCGTTCGTCATTTGCTTCAGAACAATCAGGGCCGTCGAATTGCTGTAATCGTCAATGAGTTTGGCGAAGTCGGCATTGACGGCGAGATTTTGCGAGACTGCCAAGTATGCGATGAAGAAGACGTTTCTACCGAGAACAGTCCTAACAACAGTCCCAATAATATTTTAGAGCTGGCCAACGGCTGCTTGTGCTGCACCGTACAAGAAGAGTTTTTGCCCACCATGCAGGCATTGATTGAACGGCGCGACGAGCTGGACTGCGTTGTTATCGAAACCAGCGGCCTCGCCTTACCTAAGCCACTAGTACAAGCCTTTCGCTGGCCTGAGATTCGCACTAGCGCGACAGTCGATGGTGTGGTTACCGTCGTAGACTGTGAAGCACTCGCTAGAGGTGAGCTAGTTGGTGACCTAGCCGCACTAGAAGCGCAGCGTCAGGCTGATGAAGAGCTAGATCACGAAACCCCAATTGAAGAGCTATTTGAAGATCAGCTGGGCTGCGCGGATATGGTGCTGCTGACCAAGGTTGACCGGGTGAATGACGATGAGCTGGGCAAGGTAAAAACCTGGTTAGACCATGAGCTGTCTGAAGGCGTAAAAGTTGTGCCCTGCCACAGCGGCAACGTCAGTCCAGACGTGCTTTTGGGCTTTAGCGCAGCAGTAGAAGATAACCTGGACAGTCGCCATAGCCACCACGACCATGAAGAAGAACATGAGCACGATGACGACATTACCTCGATACCGCTAACGCTGGACCAAGCGTTTGAGCCGAAGGCACTTGTGGCGAAGCTGACTGAGCTAGTGGGTGAGCAAGAGATTTATCGGATTAAAGGATTTGTGGCGGTGCCGGGTAAGTCGATGCGGCTAGTACTTAACGGTGTGGGCAATCGGTTTGATCATTTTTATGATCGCCCGTGGCGGACTGATGAACCGAGACAAACTAAGCTGATTGTGATTGGCCATGAGTTGGATTCTAAGAAGATCCAAATGCAGCTTCAATGATTCTCTGTGGCCTCTAGAATAGAGACAGATCCCCTACTTTCTCTTTATGATGGCATTTTCAACTCATCTGCTCGATGCCAGATTGGCTAGGGAGAAAGCGCAAAACGAGCAAATTCGTCAGCAGCTTTTGCAACAAACGTTGGACTGGCTGTCCGATAATGCTCAGCGCTATGACATCAAAAGTGGTTATGTTTTTGGGTCAGTGACTATACCCAATCGATTCACCCAGCGATCAGACATTGATTTGGCGGTGGAGACGCATAAAACTGGAAACATTTGTGGATTGATGGGTGAGCTATCTATATACGTGATGCGTGATGTGGATATGGTGCCGCTCGATCAATGTCACTTTGCTGAAAAGATTTGTCGAGTGGGGATAGCATGGACCGCGAAAGAATTGCCGGACTAACGGCTGAGATGAGAGCACAATTTAGGCTGATGGAGCGGGTTAGCGGCAAGCTGTCTTCTAGAGTGGAAGATGGTTTGGATACGCCTGGGCAACTAGAGAGTGTCGCATACCAGATTCATAACTTGTATTGCTCCATAGAGGATTTGTTGAAACTCGTTGCGAGTGCGTTTGAGAACAACATTGGTTCTAGTGGTAACTGGCATAGGGCATTGTTGCTCAGAATGAGCCAACCAGTTGAGGGAATTCGTCCTGCGTTCCTATCAGAAGAGTCGTTTGACTTGATGAGTAAGTTAAAAAACTTTCGGCACATGTTTCGCCACGCTTATGGTGCAGATATTGAACGGGATCAGTTGACAAGCAACTTAGTGGCTGCTCAGAAGCTCTACGATTTAATTGGTCAAGATATAAATACTTTTCTATGCCAAATAGTGGTGTCAGAGGATTAGCGATCACGGAGAAGGATATTCGTAGCGATTAATAATAAAAGTACTTGTAGTTTCAACAGTATACAACTGTATCAAACCGGTACAAACTAAAGGGAGTGTCTATAAAAGTGAGGACTAAATTTGAGAAAATTGACAAAGCGTTTGACTTTTTCTTGAGTTGCAGACAGACAAAACAAACTTTTAGCCTCAATGACCTGAAAGATGCCACCGGATGGGGTATCTCTACAGTAAAGACCTACTCTACAAAACGCTGGCAAAGCTTTCTAAAAAACGTAGGAAATAATCGCTTCAGCGTCCTGCCTAAATTTGATACATTTACACCTGAGACTTTTAGACAGCATCACAGTCAAAAAGATAAAGTTAACAAATTTTTCTATCAACTGCTGATAGAAAAAGCGATTAATGCCTGTGTCTCAGCTATCGAGATCTACAACAAACCAGATTTCAAGTTTAGAGAAGAGAGTTTCTCTATTTTGATGATTAATTCCTGGGAACTACTTCTGAAAGCGAAAATCCTTAAGGAGAATGCTGACAGACAGGAGAGCATTCAAGTTTACAAGAGTGGAAGTCCTGTTCTCACAACGTCAGGGAATTTCAAAACAATATCGATCTTAAAGGCACTTCAAATCCTTGAAGGAAGTGGTGAAGTTAATTCAGTTGTAGCCAGCAGTATTCGACTGCTTATCGAGATTCGAAATGAATCGGTTCATTTTGTGCATAACGATTTGACATTAAGCACTAGAGTCCAGGCAGTTGGAACTGCATCTTTAAAGAACTTTATGACATTAGCAATGCGTTGGTTCGGATACGACTTCCAGAAATTTAATTTTTATCTTATGCCCGTCTCTTTTTATCACTTATCAGACGTTGACAGTTTCAGCTTAGACAATAATGCTCAAAGCAACTTAGTCAATTATCTTGACAAAGTCGAAAAACAACATGAAGCAGATGACGACCCAGTTTTCAGCATTTCTCTCAGGCTAGAAACTAGACTTGTTAAGACTTCCTCAGATGAAGCTATTCATATTAGACTGACAAATGATCCAAGCGCACCAGAACTTCAAATCTCAGAAGAAGATTCACTAAAAAGTTACCCATACACTTATTTGGCTCTTTGTAAGAAATTAAGGGAAAGGTACAAAGACTTTAAACAAAATCAGATTTTTCATAGTCATATGAAACGACTAAGCACAGATGGTGAAAAATTCTGCAAAAAGCGGCGTCTTGATCCCAATAATCTAGATAGTACGTACAAATTCTTCTATCATAGTCGGATACTGGAAGAATTTGATAAGTACTACAGTAAGAAATGCTAGTAAGTGTAAGTAACACAATGAGTGAGCAGCAGCCGATTCATGTCATTGGGGGTGGCCTAGCCGGGACAGAAGCAGCTTGGCAGATAGCACGGGCTGGGGTGCCAGTCGTTCTGCATGAGATGCGGCCTGTTAAAAAGTCACCTGCGCATCACTCAGAGCATTTGGCGGAGCTGGTATGCAGTAATTCTTTTGGGGCGATGGGAACGGACCGGGCCTCGGGACTGCTGCATGAGGAGCTACGGCGGCTGGGGTCAGTCGTTATTGGCAAAGCCGATGAGCATTCGGTACCGGCGGGTGGGGCGCTAGCTGTGGACCGTGGCGTATTTGGGCAGGATTTGACGATGGCGCTGGAGAGTCATCCGCTAGTAGAGCTGCGTCGGGATGAGGTGCTACGGATTCCTGAAGATGGCATCACTGTACTGACAACCG
Source organism: uncultured Synechococcus sp. (assembly GCA_937911865.1). Taxonomy (GTDB): domain Bacteria; phylum Cyanobacteriota; class Cyanobacteriia; order Phormidesmidales; family Phormidesmidaceae; genus Phormidesmis. The sequence continues at coordinate 8,091 of CALDSK010000122.1, read as the reverse complement.
GGCCGTTGACGAGCGAATCGCTAAGTGAAGACCTAGAGCGGTTTGCAGGCCAAGCCTACATGAGCTTTTTTGATGCCGCTAGCCCAATTATCGTCGGCGAGTCGATCAACCAGGACATTGCATTTATGGCCTCCCGATACGACCGGGGAGAGGCAGCGTATCTGAACTGTCCGATGGATAAAGAACAGTATTTAGCTTTTTACGACGCGCTGTGTGCGGCAGAGCAGGCGGAAATAAAAGACTTTGAGCGAGAGACGGCGAAGTGTTTTGAAGCCTGTTTGCCGATTGAGGAGATGGCAAAGCGGGGAATTGAGACGATGCGCTATGGGCCACTGAAACCGGTGGGTCTGTTTGATACAGAGAAGTATGGGGCATTTGACGCGCCAGAGAATAAGGTGCATAAGCCCTACGCCGTGGTGCAGCTACGGCAAGAAGATAAGGCCGGGCAGCTGTGGAATATGGTGGGCTTTCAAACAAATCTGCGCTGGGGCGAACAAAAGCGCGTGTTCAAAATGATTCCGGGGTTAGAGAATGCAGAGTTTGTGCGCATGGGCGTCATGCATCGCAATACATTTATTAATTCGCCGGAGCTGTTGAACAATTCGTTGCAGTTTAAGTCGCGGCCGACGCTGTTAGCAGCCGGGCAGCTGGTAGGGACTGAAGGATATACCGCGGCGATCGCAGGTGGATGGTTAGCCGGTACTAACGCCGCTCGCATCGCCTTGGGGCAAGCACCCATAGCACTACCAGTCACCACCATGCTAGGTGCCCTCATAGACTTCATTAGCTCAGCAGAACCCAAGCACTTTCAGCCCATGCCGCCGAACATGGGGATTATTCCAGCGTTGACCAAGCGGGTCAGAAATAAGAGAGAACGATATGGCCAGTATCGCGATCGCGCCTTCAACGACCTTAAAACCTGGGCGCAAGAAAACAATTTCTCTTTGACAGAAACAGCAGTCAGTATTGAAGAAAAAATGCAGGCTGAGAAACGAGATAAAACAATAGAAAAAGACTCTGTGTTAATGCCCTAGCAAGAGCTATCTGCACCGCCACACCACAACCCAGTAGGATGATGAGATGCGATCGCATATCTCAAATTAAGCCCGGTTTCTTCCATGTTTCTTTCTTCCGTGTTTCTACAGAGGACTGCCATAAGCTTTCGCTACAGGCTTTTTAACGGAACTGTTTAACGAATCAGCTTAGTGTAAAACATTCGATAAGTTCGATAGATTTCACTAGATCGCGCTTGCGTTTTATATCGCTGACAGAGACCCTAAGTACATTTGCTACGCACAGCACTAGCTATAGAACTTCCTTGAAAGGGAAATAGCGACAAACGGTGCGGTTTAGTACGCGTCCTAAGGAGAATCGTCACAATGAAACGTTTTGCAAGTTTATGGGCCCTAATAGGGACCACGCTGTTGCTACCACAGGGAACCTACGCGGCTGAACTACCGACGGCCAAACTACAGAGACTTCAGACGACAGCAGGCAGCGCTAATGCCGTGACCGTGAGTCCTGAGCAGCCGTCAGATGTATCAGCAGAGCTAAGAGTCAGTATTGAAGAGCGACTAGCGGCCGCATCAGGTGCGATCGCTCGCGAATACACCTTTGTTGGAAATGCCAACGAGCTTTTAGTTCTCTACATAGAAGATAATGCAGAAAGCGATAGTTTAGAAAACAACTATTCGCCGATGATAGAGTCGATAGTCGAGCTGTACAGCCCGGCAGGACAGAAGCTACAAGAACGATATGACTACCCTGAAGATTTTGACTTTCAAGAAACAGAAGGGTCGCATTTAGTCTTTTCGTTACCCGAAACAGGCACCTATCGTCTGGTTTTTGAAGCCGATACAGCCTCAAAGGGTGGCGAAGCAGCCCCTGTAGATTTTTTACTCAAAGCACGAGTCGCTGACTACTACGAGCGCCTGCTGATTTTTGCCCACGAGCGATTTAACCAGGATCGCTATGAAGAAGCCCTATCATTTTTAGACCTCGCAACAGAACAGTCACCTGGCCGCCCGGCATCATATTTAGCTCGCGTCGCTACCTACGCAGAGATGCTATTTGAAGCCCCCGATTTCTACGAACAGCTCGATCTTATCGATACAAACTCAGGCGATGAGGAAGCAGTCGATGCATTTATCGCGCTAGTTTATGAGCGCTTTTCAACGCTAGAAAGGAATGAGCAATCTACTATTGTCAACGACTTACGATTGCTAGAAGGCCTTTACAAGCGAGCAATCGTCAATGGCGAATTTGAACCGGAAACAGGCTTTGAGCCGTCTTTGTTTGCAGATACTGCAAACTTTTTAGCGACCGGTGTGCCGAACGACGCTATCAAACAGATACTGTTCGGCCTTTGAAACGCCTTTGAACTGCCTTTGAAATGCCTGTAAGACTATCCAAAGGTGACATAACCTCTAAAATAGTCAGTGAAAGCGGCTGAGCAATCAGGACAGCGCTTTGCTCACTTCATCACGGTTCCCCGTAACAGATATCTGTAACCGAGAGAATCGTCATTCAGCAGCAGAGCGCTGCCTGATATAGCGGAGGCCTATTGACTCAACACGTTACCTCTCAACAGACTGCGCACCTACAGACTGCGCACCCAGCAAGCGTGCAGCAAGAGATAAGAAGTCAACGCTCGGGGCTATCCCATAGCCGGCCTGAGAATCAGTCTCACAGCCAATCTAATATTTTGCTGGTGTTTTTAGATGGGGTTGGACTGGGCGAAGTCAATCAATCCAACCCGCTATCGCAGCCACAGGCAATGCCTTTTCTGTCTGACTATTTGGGACAGCGGCTGCTAAAAGGAGCGGCGCTAACAACTGCTAACGTCACACTAAAGCCGATCGACGCCACGCTGGGCGTAGAAGGATTGCCACAGAGCGCTTCGGGGCAAACGACCATTTATACCGGGCAGAATGCCGCAAAGTTTTTGGGTCGGCATCAGTCAGGCTTTGCAAACGGGTCTTTGCGACAGCTCATTGATCAGTACGGATTGTTTTCTAAAGCGATCGCACTCAACAGAACCGCAACGTTAGCCAACGCTTACTCGCCTGAATACTTTTACGCGATCGCAGCCCGCAAGCGACGCTATTCTGTTTGTACTCTGCTCAATCTCTCTGCGGGCCTGCCATTTAGAATGCAGTACGAATATGAACAGGGAGAAGCTATCTTTTGGGACATTGTCGGCGCGGTGCCGCCTGCAAGGAATGCGCGATCGCTCAAGCAAAACGGGGCAAGAGCGCCCATTACACCAGCCGTAGCCGGAGAACGTTTGGCACGATTAAGCGATCGCTATGGCGTCACTCTGTTTGAGTGCTATCTGAGCGACTACGCAGGTCACGCACAGGATTGGAACCAGGCCGTGGCCTGCATGCAGAGAATCGATCGCTTTTTGGAAAGTGTGATCGCACATCTACCAGCCCACGTCACGCTAGTGATTACGAGCGATCACGGCAACATAGAAGACCTTTCAACCAAACGCCATACCTTGAACAAGGTACCGCTGATAGCCATTGGGCCACAGGCACAATCATTTTCAAAATCAAAAGACTTAACCAGTATTGCGCCTCAGATCTTGGCAGTGCTGTAAGGCCGCTTCAACAACGGCCTTACAGGTTATGCACTTTCTACCACCTATACAAACGAAGCAGCCGTACTTTCTAGCACAAGCTCTTCTCCATTCTTAGCCACACCCATCAACTCACGATCGCTTGAAGCATCAGAGAAAGGCTTCACCTTACTCTGTGTATCTCCTTGAGAGAAAGCACCTAAAGAATAGTCACCGTCATAAGAGATGCCATCAGCATTGCCCAGCGCAAACAGAGTCTCCTCCTCGCCAGCAAACAGGCCGCTTTCTCCGCTATCTAGCTGCTGAGCGCCCAGCTCTACGCCAAGGCCCGCGCCTATCAAGGTAGTGTCGCCTGCAACTGCTTGCATAGGCTGCCCTGAAGAATTATTCATAGGCATTGCCTGAGCTTCCTCTGCAGCAGGCTCTATCATATCCAAGCTAGAGACCATACCAAGATCGGCAAGAGAGCTGGTGTTTTGCTGTGCGATCGCCGCCATTGGTTTTGTTGCTGCCGCGCTAGGTGCCGCAACAGTAAACTCTGTGGTAGAGGTGGCAATTGCCTCACCTTTGCCCCCAGATTTTGTATAGGCGGTGGCTTTTACACTGTAGCTGCCAGGGCGCGGCGACTTGCCCATGAAATCGCCTTCGATATCGCCAAACAAAGCATAGGGTTCAACATTTTCTATGCGATCGCCCAGGCCAGATTCAAACTTGACGCTTTTAACAGCGCTGCCGTCTTTCACTTGAGCAACCAAATTATACTTTTCCAGGTCTAGCCCCGATAGGTCAATGGTGCCGCTGTCTGAGAGATCTTCAAAGCCTTTCACCACCTTATCGGTGTCAGCGTTGACCAGCGCAAACGTAATCGGCTCTTCGGCTGCTGGGGGCTCTGGCGCAGGCGGTGTCGGAGTCGGTGTCCCCGTGGAATCGGTAATGGTGTAGTTAAGCGTTTCGGTTGCGACAACCTGGCCTTTACCGCCCGTATTCGAGTAGGCGATCGCTTTCAGCTGGTAATCTCCCTCATCTGCAGCCTGGCCATCAAAATCACCCGCAGTATCACCAGACAGCGCATAGGGCTTAATGCTCTCAATCTGGGTGCCCGAGCTTGACTCAAACTTGATGCTCTGTACCTTACTGGTACTAGCATCACTATCATCCACCTGTGCTACCAGACTGTAGTTCTCTAAATCGAGTCCCTTTAAATCAATCGTGCTCTTCGCACCAATATCTTCATACCCTTCAACAATCTCATCCGTATCAGCATTCACCAAAGAGAATGTAATTGAGGGCTCGGCAGGAGTTGGGGTTGGACCAGGTGTCGGATCGGGCGTTGGATCAGGGGTTGGATCGGGAGGCGTCGGGGTTGGGCTCGGTGCAGGTGTATCGCCTTTCGACTTAGAAACAGGCGCATTGGCATCTTTAAGAAAGCCACCGTTGCTAAGCGTAATCCGATCGATCACAAAACCATCCGAACGACCAGACACCAGCAAACGATATTGAGTATCGGCTTTTAACGACACTTGAGCCGGTGACTTAGCATCGTGTTTGTCGAAAGTGCTACCCCAGCGAAGTTCATTATTAGCACTGCCAAAGCCGGTAAACAGCTTAGTGGGCGCTTGAATAACCTTACCCGTGGCAACCTCTTCAAGGGCAATGAAAGCATCGTTACCTAAGTCGTTTCTAAACTCATCCATCGCGCTTTTATCGCGGGCGGAATGCAGGGCAATGCCATACTTACCTGACTCATCTGTTTCGAAGGTATAGCTTAAAGTTTGCCCCGCAGGAACTTTGCCAAATGAATTGGGGCCATCGTAGAGGATGGCATCTTTACCCTGTATCCGGGTGTTTTTCCAGTTGCCCTCCAGCTCAGCGTTTTCAGCCTCTAAGACAATGTCACCGTTTTCGCCAAGGTATACCGCATCACTATTAGAAGGCGGAGATGGCGGAGATGGCGGCGTAGGCCCCGGATTGGGCGGCGCAGACCCAAAGGTAGGCGGATTTTGGTCAAAAAAGGTTTTGGCATCGTTGGGATCGGCATCTTGCTGACCCGTGATGGCATAGAACAGCATGCCAGCATCTGAGGGATCGTCGGCTTTTTTCCCACCCGCATTGCGCATTTTTTCACGCGCCTCTTTCAAGACCGGATTGTCTGTTTTATCTAACCAATCCCAATCTGCATTGTTGAATCCGGCATTGGTAGCACCGTTTTGATCTTTGATATCAATCTGCGTGACTTCTGAGAAATCGCTACGAATATCGTCCCAGGTTCTCGGCTTACCCCCACCTGGGCGACTGCCTTTATCGCGATCTTCATTCCAGCTAGAGTGGGATACCAGCGTGAGGTTGCTTCTATTGGCTGCGCTAGTTTTTTCCAAGGCACGATAGATAGCCTCCATAGGCCCACCCTCAATCGCCAGCACTTTTTGCCCAGAGTTGAGGATTTCAACTAACTCATTAGTTGTTTTATCAATGCCGTCTTGATAGCTGTGTGTGTCGATGCCAAGCTTTTCTGCAAACTCAGCGCTGTCTCGCATCTTTTGAACTTGGCTGCTGCTGTTGGGTTCGCTGAGGTTGTTGCCATAAAAGAAGGTTGTTTTGTCTTGAAGATTGGCTGATTTAGCGATCGCAGCTGCGACCGGAAGTGCCGCAATATCGTCAGGATCGTTGTTGTTGCCGTCGAAGTGAAAAATGATTTGATCGACGCTGTTGACCAGTGATGGCATAAAAAGAAGTCTCCTAGAGAGATGTACCGAGAGGCGATCGCACCGCTATGTAGAGAGACTTTCAGGAGCAAGGTCAATCTATCGTGGTATGCAGGGATAAGCTATTGGAATTTTGGAGGTGACGCAGGTTGAGCATTGAAAGAATTTATAACTGTCCAAATTTGTCAGAAAGGTTAGGAGAACACTCCTGTTTGATTATTTTTTCTAAGTAGAATTGAAGATATTCCTGATACAAAAGGCGTAATAACGCGACTCGGTAGCCCTAAAAGCCTCGCCATACATAACGTAAGATTTGGTGTCTGGATACACGTACCGGTTTATTTTTTTGGGGCTGATGCATCTGGCTATGCAACAAACCGTTACATCAAGGCGTTACATCAAGAGAGACATGACCAGAAACATAGCCAGAAAGCAACTTGCATCAAGCAGCGGTTTACGTTGAGTAGAAGGGGAGTAGAAGCGTGTTTTACGCCTCAAACGAGCACTTCAGACTGAGCGAAAGAGAGTTGTTGCACAGGTAGAACGCAAACAGTAGGACACAAACAGTAAAAGACATTGGCCAGGTAGTCTCCTTTAGAAGGACGAAACCCCAGAGAGTACAGTGCTTGACTGGAAAATCTTAGATAGTTTTCGGTAGACTGAGCTTTGCTGCTCAAGACATCCCATGAAACTGCGTTCCATAGAGACCACGCCTAGTCCGAACTGTATGAAGCTGAATTTAGATACTCAAGCCAGCGATCGTCCACTCACTCTAAAGCTTGGTGAACCTACAGACGCTCCGGCGGTTTTCCAGAATTTACTGGCGATAGAAGGTATTCAGTCCGTCTTTGCCATGAGTGACTTTGTTACGCTAACGCGCAAGGGCGGTGCAGAGTGGCCGCCAATTTTAACAACAGCAGGTAGCGTACTAGGGTTGGCAGATGGTTCAGAATCAGCAGTCAATGAGCATCTAGCAGATTCGGTTAAGCAAAAAGAAAATACCGAAGGAAATTCCAAAAATAAGACCGTTCAGAATTTTGGCCAGGTAGAAGTCGCCATTCAAAAGTTTCGGGGGATTCCGGTGCAAGTGCGGGTAATAAATGACTCGCAGCAGGCGCGGGTGGCCCTGCCGGAGCGGTTCAATCAGGCATTACAACGCGCGATCGCAGCCACCAATGCCAACTACGTTGCCGAACGCATTTGGGCACCGTATCAGCCACAGTTTGGTGATGTAGACGCGATCGCAGCTCAAATTGCCACTGAACTGGACACACTCATCGACGCAACAGAACTCGCCGCCATAGAACAGCGTGCGATTAGCGCAGACACAACACCACTGGCTACTCAACAATCCAAAAAAGAACTTCTCACTGCGCTTCAACAGACAGACTGGAAACAAAGACTCAAAGCTATCCAGAAAATTGAAGTGGATGAAGAAACGTTTGAAGCGATCGCAACAGCTCTCACAGACGAGCGTGCCACGATTCGTCGATGGGCGGCGGCCCTGCTAGGCGGCAGTGAAAGAGCCGACGCCGTTGAACCACTCTCCCAAGTGCTGTTAAAAGATGCATCGCCAATCGTACGCCGAACAGCCGGAGATGCGCTGAGCGATTTAGGAAATACGGAAGCTACCGAAGCTATGATCACAGCCTTGGGCGATGTGTCTGGCTTGGTTAGATGGCGAGCAGCACGTTACCTGAATGAGCTAGGTGACACCAGCGCAATAGAGCCACTCACAAAAGCTACCGACACAGAAAGTGAATTTGACGTTCGTGTAGAAATCACAGCGGCGCTGGATCGCATTCA
>CALDSK010000121.1 GCA_937911865.1 uncultured Synechococcus sp. | reverse complement strand
AAGTTCATAAATCACAAGGACGCTTATCAGATGCTCTGACGAAGATTGAATCCTCTATTGGCTTAGTAGAAGATGTCAGAAGTAATGTCAGCTCGGGTGATTTGAGAACCACATATTTTGCTACACAGCAAGAGATCTATCAATTAAAAACAGACCTATTAATGCAGCTTGAGCAATACGAAGCTGCTTTTGAAAACAGCGAAGCTACTCGGGCTCGCACCTTTGCAGAGCTGATTGGTGAGGCATCCGTCGATATTAGAACTGGCGTTGACCCAGATCTGCTGTTTCAGGAAGAAGCGCTACGGCAGCAGATCTCTATCATAGAGAATCGTCGCATCGCTTTACGCAGCGGTGAGCACACGCCGCAAGAAGCTGAAGCCTTGGACAACGAAAGCGACAGAGTCCTACAGCAGCTCGAACGAGTACTTAACCAAATTCGGCGTAGCAGCCCTGCTTATGCTGAAACCATCCAGCCACAGCCACTGACGCTAGAACAGATTCAGAACAACGTCCTAGATGACGACACGGTCCTATTGCAATATGCGCTAGGTGAAGAGCAAAGTTATCTCTGGATTGTCGGCAACAATCAGTTCAAAGCCTACACTCTCTCTGGCGAAGCTGAAATCAACACAGTAGCTGACCGCTTTCGCAGTGCGGTTGCTACTTCTAGACCTACACACCTCGCTTACAGCACAGGGCAAGCGCTGATGGCTCAGATCCTGCCAGAAATTCCTGACTGGGCTAGGGGCAAACGTCTTCTCGTTGCCGCTGACGGTAACTTAAACCAGATTCCTTTCTCCGCTTTACCCCTGCCCCAGCAGAACGACTATGTACCGCTTCTCGTCGAGCATGAAATCCTCAGTCAGCCATCCATGACATCTGTTGCTGTTATGCGTCAGCAGCTAGCAGGACGTGCTAAAGCACCCCCGTCAATCGCGCTTTTAGCAGACCCTGTCTACCGCGCTGACGATGTTCGCGTCACTGGACAAACCCAACCCATAGAGACAACCCGAGACATCGCTCGCAACCTCAGAGACCTCGACCTGCGCGCTATCAATCGCCTTCCCTTCACCCGTAACGAGGCTGAAGCAATCCTGGACCTTGCAAAAGATATGCCAACGACTGTTGCCTACGATTTCGACGCCACCCATGAATGGGTTACAGGTACCGATCTCAGCGATTACAGCATTCTTCACCTCGCAACCCACGGCTTTATCAACCCGGTGAATCCACAGCTATCTGGCGTTGTGCTGACCCTGGTTGAGCCCTCTGGCCAAAACAGACAGAACGGTTTCTTGAGACTGCATGACATTTTCAATCTACAGCTTTCAGCAGAGTTAGTCGTTCTCAGTGCCTGTCAAACCGGCTTGGGCGAGAACGTCAGTGGAGAGGGCATTGTCGGTCTATCACGGGGGTTTATGTACGCCGGGGCAGAGCGGGTAGCCGTCTCGCTGTGGAATGTCGATGACGAAGCCACGGCCCAACTTATGGCTGATTTTTACAGAGGCATGTTGGAAGAAGACATGAGTCCGGCTGCAGCCATGCAGGCTGCGCAGCGCGCTAGTTGGGAAGCAGGGCAGGTCCCTAACCTGTGGGCAGCTTTCACCCTCCAAGGCGAGTGGCAATAGACAGACATCGGTTTTTGTCTTTGTCCTGCAAGAATCTCGATTCTCTCGATCTATCAAGTTATCCCAACGTATCAGTTTTTGATACAGGTCGCGTTTTCTATGCACCAACAGACACACTGGTTAAAAACTACGATATGTGAGGCTCCAACACACATGATTCCAAAGTTCTTTCGCCATCGCTTCTGGGCACTAATCACTGCCGGATTCTTCGGCGTCATCGGCTTCGGCACGTTTGCCCATGCTCAGAACTCTGCATTGAGCAATTCTGACACTTTTACCGCAAATACTATTGATATACCGTTTGACTCTGAAGTCGATAGTGTCTCAATGATGGCCGACGGGTTCGACCAAGTTGATGACCCCGTCGAAGATTCACGCGTCGTTATCGGTTCAGATGACCGACAACCGGTGTTAAGCGGCATGTACCCATGGTCTTCAATGGGTCGCCTTGAATGGCAGATTGAGGGAAATGCCACTTATACATGTACAGCCACGCTAATTGCCCCAGATGCGGTTTTGACCAACTCTCACTGCCTGGAGCTTCCCTTACCGGATGAAAGCGGTGAACCCGTAAAAACCTTTATTTCATCTGACTTCTACACCTTTCTAGTTGAGAATAACCGTGACCTGGGTTTGAAGATGGTCTTCAAGCCTAGTTTAATAGAAGGGATTGCTCTAGACGAAGCAGAGGTCGTGAGCTACGAATCAGGGTGGTCGATTGACTACAACCATCCTAAAGATGATTGGGCTGTGCTGAAGCTTTCTAAATCCTTGGGCAATACTTTTGGTTATATGGGATGGCGTAACCTGGACTTTGAAGATCAGGCATTGGTAGATGAGTCTTTTGAAAAGATCAACTTACTGGGCTATGCAGGCGACTTTCCCACCGAAGCTTTACGAGAGTTTGGCGAACCTAGAGAAACCGCCGGTGTCGATCTAGCCTGTAGCATTTTGGGCGTCTGGCTTGAGGGGCCGCTTGAAGACATGCTAATTCACGACTGCGATACAAACCCAGGCGCATCTGGCGGTCCTATCTTCGCTAAGTTCACAGATGACAAATACTACTTGGTAGGGCTACATGCCCGGCATACTCCATTGGTAGAGCCGATAACCTTGCGCAACGGGGTAACGACTAATGTAGTCAACGGAGGAGTTGAGGTTTCCCGATGGCAAGCCGCGGCAGTTTGGGCTGTCGCAGGGTCTGACTAAATCAAACGTTCCACTAAGATGTCTTAGACTAGCAAAGCTATGCTTTGGGAGCATAGAGAGAAAACGGCCATTAAGGACGAAGAGTTGCGCGGCGGGCAGCCACTCTCAGTAACCCAGCCAAAAACGGATCATCCATTGCAGAGCCCCCTTTACCCTCAAGCCACCAGATGAAAGTCGCTTTGACCTCAAGCCCATCTATCGCCGTCGGATTACAGCTCGGGGCGTGGCTCCCATTACATTACAGCAGTGGCGTTTTGAGTGGGTCTGGCTTTATGACTTGGTTGAGCCACTGACTGATGAGGCCTTCTTTTGGCAGTACTCACGGCTTGACCACCCATGCTTTGGGGAGGCCTTGGCCGCCTTGGCCAGAGAGTATGCCAACCTCGATGAGAGGTGCCTCATTCAGCTGGACCAAAGTGCCGTGCATCGGGCGAGAGACTTAGAGATTCTCGCCGACGTCGCGTTTTATTTTCAGCCCTCCTACAGCCCAGAGTTGAATCCCATTGAGCAACTGTGGGCACTGCTGAAAGGCCGCTTGGCGAATCGTTTCTGGTCTGACCTCGACGAATTACAACAAGCGCTATCCTATCAGCTTCGGCACCTGACACGGGCGACTTTGCGCTCACTCACACTACGGGACTCTTTAGTCGAGGCAATAGCTTGGGCGGAGATGCCATTGCAGGTTGCTTGATGCGCGGCGTTCCAAAACTTAATTCGTATGAAGTTAAAATCCATCGTGGTTAGGTTCTGATTATTGGCGTTGCTTATTCCTGGGATGAATCAAGTTTCGAAAGCCCTTGTAAAGTAAGGGTCGTTTGAATCCAGTCATCCCTCATTTCAGCAACGCCTCAATTCAGTCCCTCGTAGCAGAGGGATTTCAGCGCCGTGACAGAAATGATGGAAGCCTAAGCGGAAAGCAGTTACAAATAAGACACTCGTAGCAGGGGGATATCAGCGAAAAAC
>CALDSK010000120.1 GCA_937911865.1 uncultured Synechococcus sp. | reverse complement strand
ACCTTAAGTTAAGCGGCGAGCGGGCTAAGATTTGGCTGGTTTCTAAAATTGAAACCGCTGAGTAGATAATGAGGAAATGACGGGTGAAAAAGGTGATGTTTGTCTGTCGCAAGAATTCTGCTCGATCGCAGATGGCCGAAGGATTTGGGAAAGCGCTAGGAAACGGAAAAATCGAGGTGACGAGTTCAGGGTTGGAAAGTAGCACCGTACGGCCAGAAGCAATTCGGACCATGAAGGATGTGGGCATTGATATCTCTAGGCAGACATCGGATGCGCTAGCAGATTTTAGTCCGGAGGATTTTGACGCGGTCATTTCGATGTGTGGATGTGGGGTGAGTTTGCCGGAGGCTTGGGTACAGCGGGAGTACTTTGATGACTGGGATTTGGAAGATCCGGCAGAGCGTCCAGAAATTTTTCCGAAAATTCGAGACGAGATTAAAAAGAGGGTGAGCGATTTAATTGAGCAGCTTAATTAAGCAGCTGTGATTGCCCAAAGTGATGCCTGAGGTGATGCCCAAAAGTGACGTCCAGTTTTTACCGGTTTTTAACCGTGTCAAGATACAGTATTAGAATTGAGAGCCTTTGATTTATTAAAGCGCTTTATTCATCTGCCCCCAGATCGTAATAAGACTCCTCGGAAACCGTGGTATGCCAGAAATCTCAGTTGTTATACCTGCGTTCAATGCAATGAAGTACCTTCCACAAACAGTGGACAGCGTTCTTCAGCAGACCTTTCACGATTTTGAAGTAGTCATTGTCAACGATGGCAGCGCCGATAGCATTGAAACCTGGTTTCACCAGTCAGTGACAGATCCTCGGTTTAGGCTGGTCTCGCAGGAAAATCAGGGCATTGCTGGCGCTCGAAACACTGGCATAGCCAATGCTCAAGGCGAGTTCATTGCCTTTTTAGATGCAGACGATTTGTGGCATCCTAGTAAGCTTCAAAAACAGATCAAAAGACTAAAAGACAGCCCTGAAGTAGGGCTCGTCTATACCTGGCTACAGTATGCTGACGAGCAAGCTGTTCCAAATGGACGGGTTGTCAAATCTTCCTTTCGAGGGGATGTCTGGGAACAGCTAACCGCTTTCAACTTTGTAGGCTGTGGCAGCAACTCGATGGTTCGCCGCGCTTGCTTTGAGACCGTAGGCAACTTTGACAAAAGTCTGGGGTCCTACGTCGAAGATTGGGATATGTGGTTACGCATTGCGAAGCAGTATCCCTTTGCCGTAGTCGAAGAGCCTCTGGTCTACAATCGCAAGCATGCCGGTAGCTGTTCAACCCACTGGCAAAGGATGGAAAAGAGCTATACCAAAGTGATTGAAAAGGCCTTCGCTGCTACGCCACCCAAACTCTCGAAGCTGAAGCACCGAAGCTACGGTCACGCAAATCTTTGCCTTGCCTGGAAAGTTATTCAAGGCAGGCAGAAAGACTACAAGACCGCTTTATCTTTTTGGCAAAAGGCTTTTTCAAGCTATCCCCAGATTGTATTCTCCAGATCCTTTATCAATATGGGCGTACTTTTGCTACTCCTAGCCTGTTTCGGCCTAAACCGATACGATGCGATTCAAAGCTTTATTTTGAACATGCGTCAAGGTTTGTCAGCAATCCGCTGACTATAAAATCTGCTGACTATAAAATCTGCTGACGAAAAAAAGGGAACAAAAGCCCATCCTCTCTCTTCTAAGGCTAAGAGAGGGATTGAGGCGAGCTCCAGCGGTACTTTCTTAGCTTGCATTTCCTTTTATAGCAAGTGTCCTGATGCATTAGGACATTTGCTCAGAAGAGTTGCTTGTCCGCTATAAGTTGCAGCTTCTCGCTAGTGTCTTAAGCAACTCTTCGAGAGCTATAGAAGTTGTGAGTCAAAAAAAGTCGTACCGAAAATGCTTAAGCAAAAACCTTGAGCAAAAACCTTGAGCTTTGAGCAATGCCTAGAGTCTCTATAATCATCCCAGCCTATAATTCCATGCGCTATCTGCCTGAAACACTAGATAGCGCGCTGGCTCAGTCATTCTCAGACTTTGAAATTGTTATTGTTAACGACGGTAGCACCGACAATATAGAAGAGTGGTTTCTTGGCATACAGGACTCACGGGTGAGGCTAATTTCTCAGGCAAATCAGGGAAAGTCTGTCGCTGTTAACAAAGCAATCGCTCAAACAAGCGGTGAATACATTGCATTCCTAGATGCAGACGATCTTTGGGAGCCAACGAAACTCGAAAAACAGGTACACAGCCTTCAAGCTAACCCGCGTGCTGGCCTGGTTTACACATGGACAGCTTTGGCTGACGAAACGGGAAGAGCAACCGGGCGTATCGTCGCCTCTCACGTAGAAGGTAAGGTGTGGAAGACCTTAATTTTGAAGAACTTTTTGGCTTCTGGTAGTACGCCAATGGTTCGCCGACAGTGCTTTGACAGGGTGGGATTATTTTCGCCTGAGCTACCACCAGCTGAGGATTGGGACATGTGGCTACGAATCGCTGCTCGCTACGAATTTGCAGTGATTAAACAGCCACTGATTCGCTATCGCAAGCATGATAGTAATACCAGCAGCAGATGGCAGCAAATGCAAACATCTTCCAGTCTGGTGCTAGAGCGGGCTTTTCAAAATGCACCTGTGGATTTTTCAGACGTTCGCGATCAGGCTTATATTTCCCTTTACCGCTATTTGGGATGGTTAGCTATTCAAAAAAACGCCCCTCAACAGGCGCTGCATTTCTGGAATAGAGCTCAGGCAATTTCGCAAACGTTGATTTCTTGGGACGCCATCCGCCTCCGGTTAACCATTTTTCTCTTGAATCGGCTAGGGCAAGATAATTATCACCATCTGCGCCAGCTAGTCTACAGACTGCGTCGTAAAACAGCCACCAAGTCGCCCAGATAAATCGCCCAGATAAATTACCTATATAAATCGCTCAATAGGACTCTTTAACCCAACAGCCATGAAGACCGTGAGCTAGCGAATGGTTAAACTAGAGTCGACAGATAGGGCCAGACGCCAGGTTGGTAGCGTCAAAAATAAGGAGCGGTGTTGGCGTGATCGCAACTAGGACGAGGTATCAGATGAACTTTGGTCGCCCTAGGATTTAAAGTCAGGCAGTCAGCAGGCGCCTTCTTGCCCAACAAATAGGGCAAGATATCTAGACTAAACGCGTTCTCAAAAAATAGGTAGTAGTTAGGCGTGAGCGCAAAATCGTGCGGAGTGATAGCCGCGCCTGGCATTGTATAGCGAGTGCAATCAAGCGGCTGCCAGCAAGGGCTGTATTCAGTAAGCGCTATAACCAAATCGTTCGGGCTGCCAATATTGACATCAAGTCCTCAGGTCCAGGTGACGAGGCGATTTTTGACAAAGTCAATGTGAGTCAAACTCTTGCAGCTGCGAGCAAAAAGCTGCCGTCCAAGCCTCTTTGTGGGCCTGCTTTAGCAGTTCTCTCTCACCCTGCTTTCCCCAAACGATACTGTTAGGAGAATACGGCGACGGAGCGGAGGTCGGTAGAGCAGAGGGAGCGGGGAGCTGCGTAGTCAAAATACTTTGTAGAAAAAGAGAAAAGAAGCAGGAGAGCGTAAATCAGAGCTATCGTCCATAGTTCAGCATAATAGAAGCGAGGGTTTTATGCGGTAGCGCCAGCAATGAAGGCATAGAGAATACGGAGGCATAGAGAATACGGAGGCATAGAAAATCTTGATGACAGGCCCTCAAAAAGACAGCCAAAAAGACAGCCCCTTAGAAATTGAAGGAAACTCACCGGTATGAGACTGTTCACATTCCTAGTTTTAGAAAGTCTCTTAAGCCCAGTTACGCTGACGGGCTGCTTTGTATGGCTTCTGTGGGGGACGGCGGTCAGTCAGCAGCAGTCTCTTTCATTCACGGCGCTATCGCCCCTATTTTGCCGATGGCTTTTGCACTTGCAGGGCATGCGACCAGATCCTGCTGCCGATAGCCTCATGAAAACGCTGCCAAGCCTGAACCCGGCGGCGAACTGGGCTGTGGTATGGCCAACCCTGTGGGCAATGAATATCAGCGGCTACACGCCCAATCTATTCAATCTGCCAAGGGCGGGTAAAGAAAACTTAGGCAACATGATCAACACCCGCACGCTGTTCTTTGATCGGGCGCTAACGCAATACATAGAGACGGTAGAGCAGGTTGTCGTTTTGGGTGCTGGGTTTGATACTCGGCTGTTGAAGTTTTGCTATGGCAAAAAGCTGTCTCTTTTTGAGGTCGATCGACCTGAGATGCAACGCGTAAAGCAACAGGCGCTCAAAGAAAGTGGACAGCCCACAGATGGAATTCACTTTGTGCCAGTAAACTTCAACGAAGAGAACTGGATAGAGCGTCTAAAAGCGGCCGGGTTCCTGCCAGGGAAAAAGACGTTCTTCTTATGGGAGGGCGTGACCTACTACCTGACAGAGGCGATTGTGGTAGAGAGTCTACGGGCGATGGGGGAAGTTTGCAGTGTTGGAAGTGAGATCGCATTTGACTTTTTTCCACAGCACTTTCTTAAAGGGCAAGCCCCCGAAGGACAAGCTTTTTGGTGGATGCCGCTAGCAACCAACGTACTTGACTGGATTGGAGAACCGTTTCGCTTTGGGGTGGATACTCAAACAGGCAATAGAGAGGCGATCGCACAGCTGTTATCGCACAGTGCATTTCAGCTGCGCGAGCTACAGATGATGGGCACGGGCAAGCCATCGTCGATTGAGCCATTATCTAGGTCATCTTCTCGACAGGGATCCGGCTTTTGTGGGCTAGTTATTGCCGAAATTATGGGCACTGAAACTTAAACGCTAAAACTCAAGCACTAAAACTCAAGCACTAAAACTGAAACACTAAAACTTAAGATAGTCGGCAAGGGTGAGTAAACCGTACGCCTGTAACCAACCTGTCTGAAACGGATGACGCGTCGAGAAACGGCCTGAAACGACTCAGGAGGCCATCGGCTTAAAAGAAGCAGCCGAGCTATAATTTTAAACGCACCGTTAATAGAAACGCACTGTAAATAGACCGACAGTAAACAGACCAACAGTGCCAACAGATCGACAGTGCAATTGCTGCGCCCTCTACCAACTTTTATCTCAGCGTGTTGTGATGTCTGCTCAGCCCAGTCTTGACAAAGCCACTGACAAAGCCACGAACGAAATCACAGAGACTGACGCTTTAGAGACTAAAATTCTTGTCTGTCAGAATAAGACGTGCAAGCAACAAGGGTCACCACAGGTGCTTTCCGCCTTCAAACGCTGCGTTCCTGACGAGATTGTAGTAGAACCATCAGGCTGTTTAGGACAGTGTGGCAACGGACCCATGGCGGTCATACTGACAGGACCTACAAAAACCTGGTACTCTCACCTTCAGCCAGCCGACGCTTTTTCTATTGCCGCTCAGAACTTTAGCAGTAAGAAATCGCTCAGCGCCAAGCAATCGCAGCCAAAAGACAAGCCGCAGCGATCGATTGGTATCTGGATAGTTGGCTTTATTCTCCTTTTGTCGCTCTGCGCACTCATGGCAGTAGCCTTAGGGGGTCCGTCACACTATGGATACTGAGCATACGGCGACTGAGCGCACGGCTACTAAGCACACGGCGACTGAGCATACAGCGACTCAAGATACAGCGCCTAGGGATGCCAATTCTAAAACAGCCAGTTCAAAACAAGGCGAGCCTTCTTTTCGCAAGATTATTCACATCGACATGGACGCTTTTTATGCGTCTGTTGAGCAAAGAGACAACCCCGAGTTGAAGGGCCAGCCGGTTGTCGTTGGCGGACTGCCCTCTCAGCGGGGCGCGGTCTGTGCGGCTAGCTACGAAGCGCGGCAGTATGGTATTCATTCCGCCATGCCATCGCGCAGCGCGGTTCAACGCTGTGAGCATTTAATCTTTATCAAGCCTCGCTTCGAAGCATACAGGGCCGTTTCAGAGCAAATTAGAGCCATCTTTTTTGACTACACCGATCTGGTTGAGCCGCTTTCTTTAGACGAGGCCTATCTGGACGTCACTGCAGATAAGCTAGGCATTGGATCAGCGATGCTCATTGCCAAACAGATTCGCGATCGCATCAGAAGCGAGCTTCAGCTCACCGCGTCCGCAGGCGTCTCTATTAACAAATTTCTGGCCAAAATCGCCTCCGACTTGAACAAACCCGACGGTCTCTCTTTAATTGCACCCGACCAGGCAGAGGCTTTCATTGAACATCTGCCGATAGAAGAGTTCTATGGTGTGGGTCCGGCGACGGCCACCAAGATGAAAGCATTAGGTATTCATTCTGGAGCAGACCTGAAAAGCTGGAGCCAAACAACACTAAAGCAAGCTTTTGGGAAAGTGGGCGGCTATTACTACAAAGTTGCAAGAGCCGAAGACAATCGTCCGGTTAACCCCAACCGCATTCGCAAGTCAATCGGCGCAGAGCGCAGCTTTTTTGAAGATTTGAAGCAGCTGAGCGAAATGGAAATTGCGTTAAAAAAAGTAGCGGAAGAGGTGCACCAGCGGCTGCTGAAAAACAAACGTAACGGCTATACGCTGACACTTAAAATAAAGTATGACAACTACGACACCATTACCCGCGCGCGCACGCTAGAAACGCCCATTCGTGAACAGGAAGAGATTTTTCAGCTAGCGAAAGGTCTGCTGGTAACCAACCTAGAAAAGCATAGACCGGTTAGACTATTGGGCATTACAGTCTCTAACCTTGTCAGTCCACAGCCCTACAGTCAGCTGAGTCTAGCACTTTAGGCACTGCCCTTAAATTGCACATCACAGGCCGCCCATGATAAGTATCTAACCCCTAACTATCACGTCTCAAAACGAAAAAGAACGGCTGTTCCATTCCCTTAAAATCCATCAGGCCCAACAGGGTGTTCTCATCCACTTTTCTAAACACATCATTGATTGGCAAGTAATCATAAATCATCGTTGCGCTGAGCTTGCCCCGGTATTCCGTCATCCGAACTCTAGCCTTACTATCTTCAACTTTGAGCAGTTTACTCATCGCGATATACAGTGGTTTGAGCATCTTTTTTTGAGGAATCTGAATGCTAAATCCTACATTCATAACGGTAGGATTAGGATCGACCTTAAATATCTTATTATCATCAGAAAATAGCAAAGGATGAACACAATCTGGGTTGACGAATTCTTTTCCATACCAACCAACGGTCTCCAGCACACCATCCATCCGATGATGAGTATAAAACTCAGAACCTTTCCATCTGCCCATCAGGGAGTCTAAGTCTACAGCATCTAACTCGTCAAAAATATCGAGTGCTTCATCGGTCGTCGTTTTACATTGCCTTAAAACTATCTCAAATTTCTCTAAAGCACTCATTTTTCTCACCCAATAACTACAAATGGCCTCGGTAACAACGATCAATTCGTTTTCGATTTTCGCCCAAAACCCGATCATAACGACCCAGCTGCATCTCGCTCAAAGGCATCTGCTTATCTGCCAGATTTTCTAAGATAGCTTTGTCTTTCTGAAGTTCATAATCTACAAAGAACTTGACAACCGGCCCTACAAAAAGTCGAAATATCAACTGATTGATAATGGACTTGGCAAAAACAAAGATCATCAATCGCGTTCGGTCATTATCGATAGGCACATAGAAAACGACCAGCTTTACCTGTATTCGTCTTTTTTGATCGGTCGCAGAATCAATCCAGCACTGATCAAAAATGCTGTAAACAGGAGAGAAAAAAGTTGTCCAATCGTTTGAAAACTCGTCGCCAGAGCGCACATTAAAAAATACCTTTTCAACGAGCCAGGGTAAAGCCTGTTGAGCGCCTCTATTGACAACGCTAACGGAGTTATCTGTGGTTTTAATTCGACTCTCAAGGTTGGCAATATTCTCGTCAGAGTATCCGAAGTAGGTATGCGTCGTCGGATTGTGCTCAATGTCTGAAAAGTTATCAACAACAACTTCTAAAGGGGCCTGAATCTCTTGAATAACAGCGCCAGCAAATAGATGATCTTGAAGCCTAAAATCAGGGAAACTAGCAGATGAATCAGCCGCTCTAATCCAAATGACACCGTAACGCTCAATCACAGTAAACGAGGGTACGCAAAGATCGAGCCTGGGTGTGCTGGGGCTAAACCCTTTTCCGCTAGGTGCATAT
>CALDSK010000119.1 GCA_937911865.1 uncultured Synechococcus sp. | reverse complement strand
CCTGTCTACCTTTCAGCCTTAAAGGCCAAAATTGTTCCGATTCTATACATAGGCGTAGCTGGCTGTCATCGGTGCCCATTCATCGACAACCAGGATGGATGGGGAACGATCATCCATAAAGGCATCAACTAAATCTGTGGCGCGTTTTATAAGCTTTTTAGCTTTATCTGGGTCGGTTATATAGGTTAGGTCGCCGTGGACAGCTCTACAGCCCTGCCAATAGATGCTGTCAGCCGTACCGTAACTGTTGAGGTTAAGGGAATAAATGGTGATACCTTGCTTCATCAGATGTTGCATGGCGCTGGCCACCAGATTTGTTTTCCCCGTGCGCTGGAAGCCATAGAAGGCACGTGACACAAATGGCGAGGCAATCAATACAGATAAGGCGGTTTTCTGTTGGTGTGTTGCGTCGTCCTGGGCCGCTTGCAACTCTTCCTGGCTAATGCGATCTGGCAGTTCATTGGCAGCAGGCAATGATGGGGCAGGGGAGGCAAACGCCTGCCGTGTTGACGCCGGCGCATCAGCCAGCCGGGTCACACCAACAGGCACCATAACGGGTTCCCCCATCAACCGCTGCATCCAGGGCTTGTTTTCAAAGCGTTCCAGCAGCCAGAAACTGCCGGCAGCAAGCAGCGCGAGAAATACCACTGTGCCAGCCCCTGTATCGCTGGTGTCGGTACGGTTCGGCGCATTCTTTAGACGCTGGACGTTGCGCTCTAGAGGCGTGGCATCGCTCGTTATTGTTGTATTAGCAACATTGCTAATAGCTTGCCAGGGGACGACCTCACCGCCTTTGACACATAGCCCTAGCGCATCCAATTGGGTGATCGCTTTATTAATATCCATACCAGTGGTAAGGCCGTACCAGCTCTGATGCTTGCCGCCGATCACTGGCCCCCAGGCAGTAAAGGACGGATTCGTCGCACTTAACTGCGGGATAAGCTGCAAACAGCTAGGACGGTAAGGGTATTTTTTCTCCAAGGTGGCGGGGGGTCGTTGCTGCTCTAAAGGAATTGACTGCGCTTTAACCGATTGATTGGTCAGAATAACGGAGAGAGCAACGAAGGAAGAATAAGCCAGTAATCGTAAGGGATGTTTCATGGCGAAGACAGAGGGACGGCCTCTGATATAGGTGCAGAGTCTTAAAGCGGTTCATGACGGCTGTTTTGCCTGTCCGTAGCGTTGCCGTTACGCTCCTCAGAGGCTTCCATTAATGGAGTCGTTGCGATGGTAAGTGTGCTGCGATCGGATTCATGACTTGGTAAGGCGTAATCCCAATCATCAGTGTTCAAACGACGAGTGATGTCGGCTTCACTCAGGTCAGCGGGGAGGGCCCATGGCTGGCCTTTGACAATGACGGCTTGTGTTTGTTGCATGGTTGTTATGCCTGATGTTTACTGCCTGCGGAATTGATTAGTCGTCCGATTCGAGCAAGTGATGAACAGGTAGCCCCTGTTGATACACACGAAACATAGCCTCCTCGCGGCTGCAGTCATGAACAAGTAACGAAAGCTGAAAAATCCCATCGGCAACAGCAAACCGATCTGAGGCAAAGCCATCTGCCGAACAGCATTCTTCACAGTCGGTTCCGGTCACCCCTTCCCAATGCCAACGGCCATCATCGGCTTGTTCCAGCATAAAATCGCCGTTCAGCTTGAAAGGGCAGATGTCCGGGTTAGCAAGAAGATGAGTGAAATCAAGGTTTTGTGTATCAAGGTCTAACGATGCCAGCTCTTGTTGGGCCAACGTTCTAGCCTCTGCGTCTGTTAACGCACCCATATCACTCTCCCATCTGGCATAGGGGCCTAAACCTTCCCAGTGCCAGAGAAAATGATCCTCGTTTAGTTGAAAGACGCGAAAATGTTGTCCTTCGATAATCTCAGATGGTTGTGTTGTTTCTTGCATATCAAATTCCTGTAGAGACTTGTTGATGGATGCCTGGCCTTTAGCCAGGAAAGAAAGAAATTGTCGTTGTTCGGCTAGAAAACGGTCAAAGCGTTGCAGTGCAGGGCTTCTGTGTTGTGGCATGGATCACCTACCAACTGTCTACATCAGCAGTTTGATAGGGATCGGGCTGGGCTGGTCGCTCCATATCAGTGGGAGGCACCGATACCTGGCCAAGTGATGCCGGCGAGGTAAAGGAACTGACGGCGGCGCAGATGCCGTAAGGTCGCAAACTTTGCAACAGAATGGCGTTAACAACATCAGCCACCGCAATTCCATCCTCGTCAGCGAGCTTCTGTAACCGCGGCCATAGGCCGGATAGAACCGTGATGCGACGGTTGTTACTGCTGGCCATCGGCTGGTTCCTCCATACGTTTTGCATATTCCAACAATCCCTGGCTTTCTAGCTGTTGCGGATTATTGGCTTTAACAAAACCGGGGGGCAGCGCCGTCATCAGCCCCGGCAAATTTGCCCCACCCCCACAGACAACCTTCACCGCTGACCGATCAAGAATATCGCCGGCTTTGGCTTGTATCTCCCCCAGTCGGGAACTGAGCCATTGGGGCAGGGTGCTGTCGTAAATATCGCTAAAATCCGTATTGCCATACCCATTGAGCTTGAACGTGCCAAGTTCTACCCCAAGACGCACCGCGTCATCGGTAGGAGCGATGCCGCCTTGGTTAGCCGCCACCGTGCTGGCTATATCGGCATAGAGGGCCAGCACGCCCGGTGTCGTTTGGGCGAAACCAGCGACTTTGCCATCTTCGTTTAACCCGACGATTGAACAATTGCCGCCGCCGAAATCCAAAGCAGCAAAACTTGGAACAGGCTGTAGACTACGACGCGACTTTAGCTCTCGCATCCGGGTAGCCGCCCCCAGCCCTTCTGGCTTGAAGCTGATGGCCTGAATTGCAAAGGCTTTGTGTTGGTTGTTGATAACCAGTTCGTGCTGTCCCAACAGCGGCTCTATTAAAGGCTGCATTTGGCTGGTGGGCAAGCTCCCGGCCAAATGTACCAATGCACCATCTTCCACTGCGGCGGCGATCGCCAGCAGGGCGTACCGGGCATAAAGTTCACCCTTTAATCCATAGGCCAGGGTTTGCACCCCGTTATAGCCATCCAAGCCGCTGCCAATGGCCAGCTTACCTTCAAATATCGGAGTACTCAGAGCTTCGCCCAATAGCAGTGCTTTAGAGCCTGAAAGTAAGTCTGGGTGGTAGGAAAGGGATTGCGAGCGAACAATATGGTCGCCCTGTACCGTGCTGACTTTAATGGCGTGGTTCCCTACGGCTACACCAGCCGCAACCATCCGTTTTTCTCCGTGGGCCTGTTTAGCTGAAATAGGGGTGGAAAGCCGTTCAATGCTTTGTATCATCGCGGTTTCGCCTCTTTTAAGAGGTGTTATCAGTGTTTGCAGGAATATCGTTAGTCTGGATAGGAAAGGCGCAGGCTACCAAGTACAGCCGTTCTCATCCGTTAGATTTACGGTAACACATGTTGAATCAATTTTGATCTCTATTAGAATCAGTTTAAATATTTAATTGATTCAAAATAGAATCATAGAAGCCGTAAAAAGTTGTATAAGCTGCTCTCTACAGGCGCAGCAAATCATAAGATGTAGTAGGCTTGACGCATATCTGATACAAATTCATCTATAAACCCGTTTTGTCTTATGGCCACGAGATTACAAGTCCCCTACTTGGGGGAGCATTACACCGACATGCTCCAACTGGAGGCATGGATTAAAGACCGAAGTATGCCGACAGAAGCGCAGTCATTGCTCTGTAGCTCGTTAATGCGCCGTGAAGCGACACGGCAAGCCATCTTGCAACGGCTTGCCGATAAAAGGGGTATTAGTGTTGCGGCACTCACTGACCAGATTTTGGTGGGCGAGGCATCGCCGCTATCACAGGAAGAGTTTGCCGCCGTGCAGCAACAGCGGCAAGATTCCTGAAACGGTGATCCGCCTACAAACGTTTCATCGTTTTGATGCCCTTGTTCAGTTAACAGACCGTTATTGGCACTCTTCCCGAAAAAGGCGTAAAATTCCTACTGAGATTTACTGATGCATTCAGGTGTACTGATGAGCCCTTAAAAAGCCGAATCCCCACGTCTGGCAGGACGCAGGGATTCTAAATTGATGTTTGACCACCAGTTGGGACGTCGTAAGCGAGAAGGTTGTTCAGGCCATGCTTATCCGTCCAAGACTCGTATGCAATTTTAAGCCATGCTTAGCTGTTTGTGCAAGTTTCTAGACAGCTAGTTCCTTAAATTTTGTCATAAGTCTTTCCAGCTGGTGGGTTGTTTCACACCACCCAAAAGACTTATGACAGCCCCCCGTAAACAGCGGCTGGCTAAAAGGAAGAAAGCAACGGGATTTGGTTCTGTTACCGAGCGTGACAACCCGTTTCTTGCCCTATGGCCCCACCGCTTCGACTATCTTTTTGCTTCACATCCAAATCCCGGCGAGAAGCCCAACTGGCAGACGGAATCCCGTCATCCCTTACACGATCGGCTCATTCTTCAAGGCAGTGACCTGTACGGCGTTCGCTTTGGGCCAAAGACCCGCTATGCCATGTTGGATATCGACGCTGGCAGTCCCTATAATCCCCGTCGCGACCCACTAGCCATCAAACGCATTTGCGCGGCCCTGGAATCGTTAGGGCTCATTGAATACATTGCGATCACCAGCTCCCGCAACGGCGGTATTCACGTTTACTTTCCGTTCGACCTTGAGTTGCCGTCTTTGCAGATAGCCATTGCTATTGCGACTCTGTTGGAGAATGCCGGATTCAAAATCATGGCTGGCTGGTTGGAAGTGTTTCCCAATCGGAAGTCTTATTCTGAGCAGCCAACGCTGTTCAATGGTCACCGGTTGCCGTTACAACATGGCAGCTACCTATTGGATGATGAACTGTCTCCCATGGTGGCCAGTGCCATTCATGGTGAGCGAATGTTCACCCGCCAATGGCAGCAGGCCACGCAGCGTAATGACATTTGTAAACAGACGCTTGCTCAGACCATCAAAGAAGCAAAGCGCAAAGCGTATCAGGTTTCCAACAAAGCAGAGAAGTTCCTCAACGATCTACACGCCGTTATTGAACCTGGCTGGACGGGCAAGGGCCAGACCAATGAGTTGCTGGGTCGTATTGCACTGCGCTCCTATGTGTTCGGCCATGTACTGTACGCCCCGGCTCCACTCACTGGTGAAGAACTGGTTGCTGACATCGTTCGTGTTGCAACATCTTCACCTGGATATACCGAGTATTGTGGTCATCAACATGAGATCGAGAAAAGGGCCAGGGACTGGGCAAAGCAAGTTGAGAAAGACAGTCGCTACTACCCTTACAGCAGCCGGAAAGCCCCAAAACAGGATAGTGATGGCCTTAGCTGGAATGATCAACAGCGACTGGCAGCGAGGGAACGTATTCAGTCAGCGGCAGTGGCGTTGTTTCTAGAGAACCGGTTGCCGGATAAAACAACTGCGAGATTTAAGGCCCTCTGTGCCGCTGGCATCGGTGGTAGAACTCTCTATGCCCATCAAGACCTGTGGCACCCCAATTACCTGACACGGCAAATATCGGAGATGGCGGCGAATGACGACGATACGCCACACAACGATGAGGTTTCGGTGGATGACGAGCAAATGGATGCACCTGTAAAAATCCCCCCAGACCCCCCTCTTTTTGTGGGCAGGGAGGCAGGGCTTTGCGCTGGGGGCGCAGCCCTTACCCCCTATGGCCCAAACTTATTAGGGGGTGTAGGAGGTAATGCCTTATCCCATAAGGAAGACAGCGCCTGCCCGGTAGCTACGGATACCCCCCCTCAGAAGGTAGGGGGTAATTCAACTCGTGTTGAGGTCTGGCCGCCCGCGCCATCTCCTGAAACCTTGCGCCAGGTGAACGAGTTGCTGGCCATCGGCAAGGCTCACAGAGAAGAGGCCGAGCGATTACGTAAGGCAGAGCAATGGAAAGGCAGACACGCGGCCTCTACGGCGCGGCATCGAGCTACGTTGCAGGGTTGGGTAGAGTCTGGCGACCCGGTATTGAAGGCAGAAGCGTTGCGGCAGCTTGCAAAATGGGGAGATGACTCAACCAACTCGTAAAAACCAGCGGTCTGACTGCTAACGTAAATACGAACATTTAGACCTCATTTCACAACTATGGGTAACGCTTATATAGAGCGCACTGTACAAGAGATTAGAGCAGAATTCAGAAAGGAGTTACCTAGCGTAGAGCCGAAAATTCGACAGCAGAACGCGCAATTGGCAGCTCTATTAGAGCGAATTTACAATCAGGTGAAGGTTCAACCTTTCCCCAATCTTAATGAATACTCAAATGATGTTAGCGCTATGCTAGAGGCGATTCATCAATGGCGATCCTACGTCGATAGCGAACGTGAGCGGATGGAAAGAGTAGCTGAAGTCAATTTTCAAGGTTGGAAAAACATCGGCTACCAATACAAAGCTCCGCTTTCTCCTGCTGCCTATCACTACTGCTTTAAAAGAGAAGATAGTCGTTTCTCGACTACCTACAAACCACTCAGACGGTTGATATGGAGATTGGAGAGAATCCAAAACTTCAAAGAAGAATATGAGCTAGAGGTAGAGTTGCTTGGAGCTGAAGCAGCGGCACTCTATCAATACGAAAAGCTGTCCATAGCTGTCGACGCTGCTATTAGCTCGATTGATTTCCCATCGTCTATTTCTATCGATGATGGTGTTCATATCAGCGGCTCAGTTCGAGTTGATAATGCGTCTGACTTCTCTGATTAAGAAAGTATCAATAATCTTTTATTTCGCTTTCTTAGGCGCATCATCACCGTCGGTTTTCTTAGCTTGCTCTGCGATCGCCTGTATCGCTGCATCCATTTCTATTTCTAGCTGCTTCGGTGTCGGCAAGCTATCTTGCAGTTTCTTCGGTAGCTTATGAGTAGAGACGGCTATAGGGGTACTGATATTACGCAGGGCGTATTCGGCAATGGTTTTGTTCTTTGATTTACACAGCACCATGCCGATGGTCGGATTGTCATGTTCCTTGCGTAGCATGTCATCCACCGCTGACACATACAGGTTCATCTTGCCGGAATACTCCGCTTTGAAGTCTCCCATCTTCAAATCAATGATGATGAAACAACGCAATTCCAGATGATAAAAGAGGAGATCTAAATAGAAATCTTCCCCACCGATATTCAGATAGTATTGGCTACCGACAAAAGAGAATCCCGTCCCTAGCTCTAGCAGAAAGTCTCGGATGCGTTCTACCAAACCGCGCTCCAGCTCACGTTCAGCAGCCTCGTCTGAAATTGTTAAAAACTCGAACGAGTACGGGTCCTTCAGCATTTGCCTTGCCAAATCTGATTGCGGCTTTGGCAAGGTGCGTTCAAAATTAGTGATGGCACCGCCCTGGCGCTGGTACAAATCGGTCTCAATTTGCATGATCAGCACGTTTCGGCTCCAGCCATGTTCAACCGTCTTTTGGATATACCACTGGCGAGCGTCCAGGTCTTTGACCTTATCCAGCAAGATGCAATTATGCTTCCATGGAATTTGTCCACCAAGTTGGTGGACAATTGCCTCATCAGGCCATGCCTCTGCAAAAGAGCGCATGTACATGAGGTTTGTGCGTGAGAATCCCTTCATATCAGGGAACTCACGCTTTAAATCTTTAGCCAGTTGGGTAACGACCTTACTCCCCCACCCCTCTTCCTGCTGCTGCTGTAGGATATCGCTACCAATTTGCCAGTACAGCAAAATAAGCTCTTTATTAACCGCTAGCGAAGCCTTGACTCTTGCCCTGCCGATTCGTTTCTTGAGGTCGTTAAAGAACAGCTCGTAGCTATCCGGCGGAATCATTGATGGCTGTTTAGGCATTACGGGGCTTTCAAAGGATGGCTTTGGCACAGGTGGCCTTATCTTGCCACATTCGCTAGTCCTTCTCTAGGGGAAGAGTGGTCTATGCGATGCTTGGGCTTATGGTCAAAACGTTCTATAAATTCAACGTCGCCACAGCTTACAGCACTATCCAAGGTGCAGCACATTGGCAGGTAAACGTAAGGCTAGAAGGGACCGAAGCCGGGGTGTGGCCCTGAGTTAGCTCGCACCTTGCAGCAGCTGATGACGAATAATGCTGATGC
>CALDSK010000118.1 GCA_937911865.1 uncultured Synechococcus sp. | reverse complement strand
ACTTGGCTGCGGGTGAAGCAGCACCGGTTGCTTTGACTGCGCCTTCTATCAACGCATAGATCTTTTTGTCTAGCGTTGCTGGACAAATTACGACTTTGATTAGTTGATTAGGGTGAATCCTTTTGCCAGATGCTTAGCATTCTGGTTAGGGTTCACACAAAAAAGCGCTTCCTTCGGGAGGCGCTTTTTTGTTGGAAGTACGTTGCTTTCGAGATATCTGAATATGGCTGAATATGGCTGAACTAAACTGCGATTGCTTCTGGCAGTATCAGCATGGCATCACCAAATGAATAGAATCGATAGCTCTGAGCGATCGCATCCTCATAGATCTCCATCAATCTTTCGCGCCCGATCAATGCGCTCACCATCATCAGCAAGCTAGAGCCAGGTAAATGAAAGTTTGTAATCAGCCCATCGATTACCTGCCATTGATAGCCCGGATAGATAAATAGATCTGTTCTGCCGATATACGGCGTTAGCTCGCCGCAAATAGCAGCGGTTCCTTCTAAGGCCCTGGTCGATGTCGTTCCGACAGCAATGACTCTGCCGCCATTTGCTTTTGTCTGCCGAATCTTTTCCACCGTTTCAGCGGGCACCTCTATCCGCTCCTCGTGCATTTGATGGGTTTCAATGTCTGCGGCTTCTACCGGGCGAAAAGTGCCAATGCCTACATGTAGCGTAATTTCAGCGGTTTGAATTCCCTTGGCTTGGAGCTTTGTAAGCAAGCTGTCAGTAAAGTGGAGTCCGGCGGTGGGGGCGGCGATCGCACCCTTTCTCTCAGCAAATACCGTTTGATACTGCGCAGGCAACGATTCCGACTCTGTAATGTAAGGCGGCAAAGGCACCCGACCCAGCTTATATATCAAGTCATCGATCGAACCATTCTCGTTCGGTACTAGCTTGATCACGCGTCCTCCTGTCGCTTCGTCCTTAGACTTTACAAAACCGGTCATCAGCGGCTGGTTCACATCCCCAAATAAGATCTCCGCGCCCGGCTGAATCCGCTTACCTGGCCTAACTAGCGCTAGCCAGTGGTCAGCATCAACCGGCTCTATCAGCAGAACTTCTACCGCCGCGCCACTTGATTTGTGCCCTAGCAGCCTAGCGGGAATGACCTTTGTGTTATTAAGCACTAACAAATCACCAGAGCTTAACCAGCTGCCCAAATCGTAAAAATGACTGTGCTGGTGGGTGGTCTGATTATCAATAACCAGTAGTTTAGAGCTGTCGCGAGGTGTCAGTGGATTTTGTGCAATCCTCTCTGCGGGCAAGTTGTAGCTGTATGCGCTGAGCTGGTAATCAAGAGGGGAGGTCTTCACGTCATTCGTCATGTTGTCGATTATGAAATCAAACTTAGCACCGGGAAATATATATCAGCGAATTGGCCGATTCGTTGATATGTAGAGAAAATCGGGGGAGTCCGTGAGTCATAATAAATAAGTAGCGCTTTATTAGACAGATTCATCGACTGGAGAGCTATATCCGTTGGCAGCGACCGTTGATTAGATTCGAGCCTGATAAGTGATTTTTGATCTATCCGCATCGGCTACTTGTTTTACCAAAGTGGCCTCTCCGCTTTCCTTACCTTTCTTGAGCTTTACAAAAAGGCGCATCCAAAGGGCACTTAAGACTGTAGCACCCACTCCCATAGAAGATGGAATACCTCTACTATTTGGCCAATGCCAGCCTAACGCTGCGTGTAGTCGAACGCTTACTGTGTGTCACACAGCTACCGCTTGAGTTTATGACCGTCATTCACCAGATCGATGGATGGGTAGTCAAGGTAAAGCTGCACGATAGCGCGACGGTCAGATCACAGCAAAACTTTCTCGCCTTTCTCAATGAAATTGGCACTGCCTACGAACCCAGATTTCGCGTCAGAATGGCGCTTTGGGGCCTAGAAATGGGACAGTCTGCCGTTGATGTAATGCGGCGCTATCAGGTTGCGGTGGTTTCTCACGGCAAGCCCGATCGGGTAGAAATTGAAGAATTTCGGCAGCAGTTTGTAACAGGACTTGGCTATTGCCCTGAAACACTGGCTTGAAATACCGCTTTAAAACATTGCCTGAAGTACTGCCTTAAAGCACTGGCCGAAAGCACTGGCCGAAAGCACTGGCTGAAAGCACTGATTCAAAGCCCAAAACTGCACCTAAAAATGCAAGCTAGCAGAAAGCGTCTCGCAAGTAAGATTGCAATGTTAAATACTTGTGGGTATTCGGGATTTGCAAACTCAGTCCCCTCGCAGGTGGCTGGCTATGGCAGCTGACTAGAGCAATATCAAAACGGCAGGGCATTTCAGACAAATGTGGATGTCGTACCAAAAAGTAGCGTGCGGTCATCCGTAACTTCTTTTGCTTAGCACGCGTTACCGCCAGCAGCCCATCGGCATCCCAGTTACCCTGACTGCGTGTCTTCACTTCAATAAACGCCAGGACTTCCGTTCTTAAAGAACCTTCCCCGCTAGGACCTTTAGCAATCAGATCAATTTCACCAAACCGGCTGAACCAGCGCTGATGTATTACCTGAGCGCGCTTACTAATCAGCCATTGACAGACCAGCTGCTCGCCATACTTTCCTAAATCTTGAGCAGCCGAATGAGGGCTGTTGCCGTGAGGAGACGCTGACATAGGGGCTCTACCATAGGATCTGTGAGTAAACAGCGGCGAGAAGCCGTGATTCTCTAACATGCCCCTTGGGTACAGACTGATTGAGTTATTTTGTATGCTCTATGTTGTGGGTTGAGTATGTTGCAGGTTGAGTGCAGATTGCTGTATTTTGCGCGGATCGAGTAGAAATTTGACGTAGTTATGGGATAACGAATTCTTCCCACTGCTGTGATTATTACGACTGCCCTTTATCTAACCGTATTTGTCTGCCTTGCCCTTTCTGCTTCAGTCTTGTACGTATTCAGTTCCGTTGATTAAGGCTATCTCTGCTCGCACAAACTCACGGCCTAAGTAAGCTGCATGGTCCAGGTAGGTAATAGGACAGGGGTTGTCTTTGTCCTCAAATATTTTCATGCAAAGCTCTTTTGCCGTGCGGCCAGTAAATACTTGTGTTTCTTGACGCACGTTTTTTCCTCTAACGCTCAAAGGCTTCCCTGTTTCTGGATCGCAGGCGAGGCCTTTTTCATTGATGGTGTTGGAAAAATGCTTGGCGCATAGCAGCCCAGCGTCTGCATCTATGTAAATTAAAAAATAACCTGATGGATCTAGCTCTATGAATCGCTTAGAGAGCTTGTCATCCAATGCCGCTAGCGCTTTGCTATCGATAGGCGTTGCAATCGTTGTCATTCCCTTGAACCTTTTTTATCTGAAGAGAGCTTTTACTGGGCTAACAATTTTAGCGCGATCAGAGAGACAGCCAAGGTAATGACAATAGAAGTGTTACAGAAGGCCTCCCATTAGCAACATCGATAGACTATCAAAGACTTTGAGTAGTCGCTGTTCGAAGCGCTCCAGTTTGTTCTGGGCCGATTCATTGTGAGCTGGAATGTCTGCTTAGATGTTTTCAGATTCGACTAAAGGAATCTCCGCTGTAAGATCTTTGATGGGCAGATCTTCATTAATCTGCTCTATTTGCTGCTGCTCAGCGCTATTAATACGGCCGATATAATTGCCTAGAATCTGGCTGAGTTCTGGCGCGTAGAAGCGGTGCAGGCTGTGGTTGGGCGTTGCCGGAAAGCCGCGGCGCTTTTTGTGACGGCCCCCCGCACCTGGGTCAAAGGTTTTGATGCCGTTGGCGATCGCCCATTCGATCGGTTCGTAATAGCAAGCGCTAAAGTGCAGATTGTTGTATTCCTCAAATGAGCCCCAGTAGCGTCCGTAAAGGCGATCGCCTTTACGCAAACAGAAGGACATGCCGACGGGCTCATCTGGGCTTTGCTCGGTGTAGGCTGCAAAAATAACGACGCGATCGCGCCATACCGGAAACAGCTGTCGGAAAAAGTTTCGGGTTAAATACTTGCTCCCCCACCAGCCAAACTTATCGCAGGTATCACTGTAAAAGTCATAAACCTTCAGGCACATCTCCTGGGTTAGCGATTCGCCCGTGTGCACCTTAAAGTAAAGGCCTGCTTTGGCAACGGCCTTGCGCTCACGCTTGATATTGCGCCTCTGATTTGAATTGAACTGCGCTAGATAGTCGTTAAAATCGTTGAAGCTTCTGTTTTGCCATACATAGCTGTGGTGTAGCCACTTGTGAAAGCCCAAGGTTTCCATGCGATCACGCCATTCCGGATCAACATAGAGAAAATTACAGCCCGATATCTGATGCTTAACGCAAAACTCATCAATTAGCTGCACCATCGCACCCGTGAGTGCCGCCTCATCCTCATCAGGTGCAATCAAAAAGCGATAGCCTTCGGCCGGCGTAAACGGCGACATTCCCAGCAGCTTCGGGTAGTAGTCAATTCCTAAACGCTCAGACAGTTCAGCCCACTGATGGTCAAATACAAACTCGCCGCGGCTATGGCCCTTTAAATACAGTGGCGCTGCTGCAACCAAATCATCTGCTTTCCACAGCGTTAAATGATTCGGCAGCC
Organism: uncultured Synechococcus sp.; assembly: GCA_937911865.1. Classification (GTDB taxonomy): domain Bacteria; phylum Cyanobacteriota; class Cyanobacteriia; order Phormidesmidales; family Phormidesmidaceae; genus Phormidesmis. The sequence goes on along the minus strand of CALDSK010000118.1, from coordinate 1,131 downwards.
ATCCCGTCCGCGCTCCGGTACTGCCGGAAGTCTCCATATTGTTGAGCCAGTCCCATTCAAAAGCAGGCGTCGCTAACGGTTTTGCCAAAGCATCCCATTGCTCAGCTGGAATATCTGACAGGTGACTCATCCAGCGGGCGGTGTACTGCACTTGAGTTGTTGACACAGTTATTTTGTGAGGTGGATTCCTATACAGCGTAATAGAAGTCTTAAAAACGTGCTGTGGCATACCCTGCTAATCGGACTGGCTAAATCCGATTAGCCAGTTGGATTGACCCGTCGGCTTGGCTAGCTAAGCCTGTTGACGTAGTAGTGCAAAAATACTTCGTCGCCTCGAACATCTGACGACTTTAACTGCAGCTGAGGTGTTCTAGGCAGCGTAAACCCTAATCCACCCACCGGGGAAGGTGCAGTTTTCCCACCGATCAGCAAGGGGCAAATCGTTAGGTACAACTCATCAACTAATCCCTCGGCAAGCAGGGATGCGACCAATTCGCCGCCGCCCATGACGACCAGCTGTTTGATAGAGGGGCGGTTAGCGGCGGCAGAAAGGGCAGACTTTCCCTTTCGTAAATCTTGCATCACTGTATGCCAGTTAAACGGCCTTTCGTTGATAAGTACATGACTGAAAGGGCGGCATTTGTCTGTATTGAGCTGATAGCTGGCGCGCCAGCAAGCCATGCCTTCAGCCGTTGTGATTAGCCAGCGAGGAACAGGCTGCTGGAAAAATTTCCAGGTGTGGTCGAGTTTGCCCATAGCGGAGCAGACAATTTGAATGGGTTGATCGGGCTGATTTCGCGATCGCCTCTCGCCAATCAGATATAAATTGGAGACCGGCAACGTCGTACCATAAGCTCGTAATGTGCCTGCCCCAAACAGCGTTGCATCAGCCTTAGCTACCTGCGCTTCCAAATGAGCCTTGTCTACCTCAGAAGGAAAACGCGCCGCGTTACGTGTCGCATCAGCGATTTTGCCATCGGCACTCATTGCTAGCACGACCGTAATATAGGGCCGATTCAAATCGTGAGTAGCAGATTTCCCAAACACATCGTCCATACTCGTCAAATAGGGGATACTGATGGCTAATTTGAGAGATATCCGTCACCTTTACTGATGGTAGTTGTAACTTTA
>CALDSK010000117.1 GCA_937911865.1 uncultured Synechococcus sp. | reverse complement strand
TACAGTGATCGCCATAGTAGCTATCGTTCGGGGAAACCTGCAAGAGACGGCGTGACAGTTGACATTTCTGAAGGAAGCTTACAAGGAACTGGACAAATTTGCTTTTATGGAAAGCGAGATATTGAACTTCTCTTTGCCAACTGTTGGAGGCTACTTAGCCTTCAGCATTTTGAATTAGTAGAGCAGGTGGAGCCAAAATATTTAGTTCATGCTGAATGGCGTTCAATTGCCCAGAAGATTGATGCTGAATCAAGAGATTAGTATAAGAAGGGCTACAACTCATGATATTCAAAGAGTCTTTGCGTGGCGTAATGATCCTTGGATTGTTTCTTTAAGCAATAGCAAACGCGCAGTTACTTGGGAAGAACATAAGAAGTGGTTTCTAAATGTAATCAACAATGATAAGAACCTACTGTTGCTTATAGAATTAGATCAGGAAGGAATAGGAACAGTTCGATTTGACTTAGAGAATTCCCAACAAGCTACTGTTACCATATATCTTTTACCCTCGTATGTAGGTAGAGGTATAGGAACAAAAGTTTTAATAATAGCATGTGACGTCGCCTTCAAACATTGGAAATGCCTTCGGTCAATATGTGCAGCTATTCTTAAGAATAATTTGCGCTCAATTCGAGTTTTTTCAAAAGTTGGGTTTTCAGTCAACTTCAGGAACAACGAATTAGTTACGATGAAGTTATATCGCCAGAAGTGGGAAAGCGTAAATCATGGGTCAAACTGACTGGAAAGCTGACAACGAAAGAACTATCAAGCACTTCTCTGAACTTGTTGATCGACATGAATTTCACTGCAACTCAGTTGATTGGAGAAGTAAGAAGTCTCAAGAACTTCGGTTTGAAATTTTGAATGCTGTCGGGCCTTTAGATGAAAAAAAAATATTAGATGTAGGATGTGGTTTAGCAGACTTTTATAAGTATCTGAACCATCTTAATTTAGCTGTTCATTACACAGGTTGCGACATTACACCTTCAATGATTCGGTATGCGAGGCAAAGGCTCCCTCACATTGAACTAGAGGTGCGAGATTTAGCTCAAGAAGAGAACCTAAGTCCTGAATTTGACTACGTTTTCGCCAGTGGAATTTTCTACTTGAGGCAGAAAGAATCAATAATATACTTAGAGCAGATGGCTCGTCAGATGTTTTCCCTGTGTCGCCACGGTGTTGCATTTAACAGTTTAAGCATTTACGCTCCTGATAGAGAAGCACACGAATTTTACGCGGATCCGTCAGAAGTTCTTAAAGTTTGCCTCAACATCACACCTTGGGTAACAATTCGGCATGATTATTTGCCACACGATTTCACAGTGTATCTTTACAGAAGAGACTAGCTATGATTGTCACGATTAGTCAGCCTCGTTATCTCCCATGGTTAGGTTACTTTCATAGGGTTGCAGTTAGTGATTTATTTATTTACTTAGATACAGTTCAATATACACCCCGCGACTGGGAAAACAGCTATAAAGTTAAAACTGATCGAGGTTGGACATGGTCGACAGTTCCTGTCAAAGCAGCATATCGAGCTTTAATTCCCGAAGTTAAGGTAGATAACGAACAAGCCTGGCAAGATAAGCACTGGAAGACCATTCAAACCTATTACGGTGGTGCTCCCTATTTCCATGAGTACTCTAGAGAATTGTCAGCATTGTATAATGGGAAATCATGGTTTCGATTGACCGATCTAAATCAGCAATATGCAAAACTAATGTGTAATTTCTTAGGTTTGAAAGCAACTCAATTCATGAGAGCCTCTGAAATGACCGCTTCAGGTAAGGGTTCACAACTAATCCTAGACCTATGCAAGGAAGTCGGTGCAACTGTGTATTTGTCAGGGGCAGAAGGCCAAAATTATTTGGATGAATTAGCCTTTAGAGACGCTGGAATTCAAATAATTTACCAGAGGTATAACCACCCTATTTATCCACAGCGATACGGTCAGTTTGAACCTTACATGGGAGTCATTGATCTCTTATTCAATTGTGGCGATCGCAGCTCAAAGACCATTATGGACGGGCAGAGCAGGATTAGGTCATGAATGTTCTAGTTATTGCTGCTCATCCCGATGATGAGATTCTTGGGTGCGGCGGAACGATGGCGAAACACTGCCAAGAAGGTGAAGATGTTCATGTTCTGATTCTGGCGGAAGGGACAACCAGTCGAGCGACCAGTCGCGCCCCCGAGCAATGGCAATCTGAACTCAATGCCCTCGCAATCGCTGCTAAAGAAGCCGGTCGGCTCTTGGGGACTAAAGCCGTTGAACTGCATAGCTTTCCTGATAATCGCATGGATAGCTGTGAACTGCTAGATGTGGTCAAAGTCATTGAGGCGGTCATTCAAGAGTTGCGGCCAACTGTGGTTTACACCCACCACAGTGGCGATGTCAATATTGACCATCGGCGCATTCATGATGCCGTAATAACAGCTTGCCGTCCTCAACCTCATCATCCCGTCAAGACGCTGCTGTTCTTCGAGGTGCCTTCCAGTACGGAATGGCAACCCCCCGGCTCTGCCCCTGCCTTCGCTCCCAATTGGTTTGTCGATATTTCTGCTACGTTGTCGGCCAAGATGGCAGCTCTTAAAGTCTATGAATCAGAGATGCGATCATGGCCCCATCCGCGCTCTATCAAAGCTGTCAAACATTTAGCCCACTGGCGTGGAGCAACGGTTGGTGTTTCAGCGGCAGAAGCCTTTATAGTAGGTAGAGTCCTCGCCTGAGGAACGAATTTCCTATGCATTCCATCCCTATTGGTTCGCGGGAAATCGGTGCCGAATATCCTCTGTTTATGGTTGCCGAAATTCACCGGCATGGTGACAGTTGCAGAGCTTGATGAAACCGTACGTACTGCTCACGAGGCGGGTTGCCAAGACTTGATTTTGCTTAAATGTACCTGTACGTATCCGGCTACGCCAGAGAACACTAATCTGCGTACGATTCCCCATCTGCGAGATTTGTTTGACGTGCAGGTCGGCTTGTCCGATCACACCATGGGCATTGGGGCTAGTGTAGCTAGTGTTACTTTGGGTGCGACCGTGATTAAAAAGCACTTTACCCTAGACGGCCAATGGAGGGGGCGATTCAACCTTTTCGATGGAATCGGAGGAAATAGCACAGCTTGTTATAGAATCTGAACGGGTCTGGCAGGCTTTAGGTCGTGTCCAGTATGGTTCGACTGTAGCTGAAAAACCTTCAAAGGTCTTTCGGCGATCGCCTTAAATCACCCAAGATATTAAGGCCTGAGAACCTTTGACCATGCAAAATCTGCGAGCTGTCCGTCCTGGTTCAGGACTATACATCCCAGGATTATGAGTTAGTTCTTAGCAAGCAAGCCAAAAATGATGTTAAAGCGGGAACGGCTTGAGACTGAAATATTGTTTTGTGGTGGGAAGAAACTTTTCAACAGTGAGAACCACTATGTTTCTGAAGTTTAGTGAGGCCGACAATGGCCTGAGATGAAACTCTTATGCTTAAGCAAAGCGATATATAGCGGTGTGCAGGCCAGTTAAGTACACCTGAGATGGAAAAGCACCATGGTGACTCGAATTGAATTTCAAAGCTGTACTTAATCAAAGCGGGCACCGCTATAGCTCATTAGGCAATGGACTGCCGTATATATTTTTGCGTTCACTGATCATGCATATCAGAACTAAAGCCCTGTTCGGTTTGTACTGCACTAATCCCAGGGAAAGAATCAGTATTAAGTTCCAGTGCTTACCTTCAATAAATTTTTGAGATCCTATGACTTCTAAATATTTATTGTGAGCGAATAAAAAAACCTCGTATGGAAGATTGGCAGAACATTTAGGAGGAGAATACATGATGATGGGCAAAATTCAGGGCAAAGTGTTAGTGTTTGCATGCCGCAGACAAACTAAATTCTTCTTTGAGGTTGCCCAAAGAACTTTTGATGGTGAAATCATCTGCTATAGCGATTGGCCAAGCGATGCAGGTGGACGCAGGTACAGCAATCTGATGCCTAGCTTCTATGAACACTATAACAATGGTGAGCGCTCTAAGCAGCTTACAGAAGAGGATATCAAACAAATTGTGTATCGCTGCCGAGTCTTGAGGGCATTATCTTACGAAAAGGCTACAAGAATGGTGCATAGTATGTACTTAACGGTCGAGAAACTAGTCGACGATCATCAGCCAGATTATTTTGTCTCGAGATCAGTTGACTACTACGTATTAGACATTCTCTGTCGAGTCTGCAAAAGATTCAATGTGGCTTCTATTACACTGATCGGCGGAAGCATCTCGAACACTATTATAGTCACACGCTACGGCGAATACAATTTTGTTAGGAAGCCTGATGAAAAAGAAGTTGAAAGAACCCTAGAGAAACTATTGGATAATGACAGTCTTATCAGTTTTGGAAAGAAAATAAAACGTTATACCTTCAAAGAGCATGCTCTAGCTTTTGCTAATTTTTGGTTTAAGAACGTTGCGTTTAAGATATTGTCACTTTTGTGCCGAGATCCTCTTAACTACAGATTCTTATCTTCATTTACATACGCAGAAGAAGGCTACCAGCATTCATTTTACAATTTTTCCTTTCCTCAGTTCAACTCAAACTGGGAGAATGAGTTAGATGAAAGCACTCGTCAAGTTTTGTATATTCCATTGTCACATATTCCAGAATGCACCACTGACTATTGGCTGGAAGATGTAAATATGATACGCGATTACGAAGAGTTCATCCTTGGACTTTGTGATCAGTTGAGTAGTCACTTTACACTTTTAATTAAAGAGCATTGGTCAATGATGGGTCGGAGAAAAGCTTCTTTTTATAATTCTCTAAAGGAAATTCCTGGCGTTATACTAGTGCCATCCGAGATCAATAACAGAAAAGTTATTCAAAAAATTGACAAGATTTTACTGGGTGTTGGGACTAGTGGAATAGAGGCTGCTCTTCGAGGTAAATGTGTAGTAACACTCGGATTGCCATTACGTCGAAAACTATTTCGTACCTATTCAATCAATCAATCAACTCGATGAGCTTCCTGACTTGATCGGCAAGCTTACTCCACAGAAGCTTTCAGTAAAAGACCAGAAAAGAATAGTTAGAAAAGCTCTAGAGACGACCATCCCTGGAAGCTTATTGCCCGATCAATCATTGGTCATTGAGAAAAATCTACAGAGGGTCAGCACAGGTCTCAGAGAGTATCTAAGCCAGGTTGATCTCGAAAGAAAATCTTTCATTTAAGGTTTAACTAAATGAGTTGTGTGACCTCGGCACATGTTTTTTGAGTTTTAGGTAAATCGGTGATAAGCAAAAACTTGACTAGCAATAGATTATTCGGAAAAGAACTCATCCGTAGTCTACTGCCTAAAAGAATAAGTCGGCATAGGATTTTGGGAGGTCCACTGAAAGGAAGGATGATCTATACTTCCTGGCATGATTACCCAAGAGCTATTCTTGGCTGGGCGGAAACAGATCTAGTTAAATGGCTTATGGATAATGTTCAACCAGGAGAAACCTGGTTGGATGTCGGGGCTTATCATGGATATACCGCGATCGCGATGAGCAACTCAGTCGGAAAGTCAGGCCGGGTTTTTGCTTTTGAACCAGACCTCACTGCCGCTAGCGCTCTCTATCAAACGAAACTAGCCAACGGCTTATCTCAAATTGTGATATTGCCTTTTGCTCTCGGAGAAAATCACAGCATCAAATTCCTCCAAGGGAGTACTTTCCGAGGTATGTTTCAGACGGAGCAGGGCTTCAGCCCAGAAAATACTTCTACTTCTCAGTTTGTAACCACTGCTCTTGATTACATTTGGGAGTCAATAGCCGATAAAAATCTGAATATATCAGGTGTCAAACTGGACGTTCAAGGATTCGAGATTAGTGTTTTAAGAGGTATGAAAATGCTTCTTAAAACACACCGACCAAAGCTGATAGTTGAGGTTCATAAGGGTGTTGATCGCGAAGAGCTCCTTCAAACACTTGAGGAGTGTGGCTACTCTCGCAAAGCTATTCCTATAGAACCTATGCCTGATGAAAATAACGCAATGTTTTATGACGACAGAAACTATGAGTTTTTCGGCCAACCTGAAAATTCTTAGAGATGTATCAACTACCTTTGAAAAATAATAAAGCTTTAAGGCCGCAATACCTCTAATTATCTCGATATGGTTGAGTCTTTAAGAAGGGTGTAGCAATACAATAGTGAGAAAGAATGGTTTCTACTACCTTCTCATGACACTTGCTGGACTTATTGGCTTCGGCAAGATTGCTTTGTATGCAAATTTTCTCAGCCCGATAGGACTTGGAGCATATTCTTTCTCTCTACTGTTGTTAGCTTACGGAATTAGTATATGCAGTCTTGGATTGTATGAGGGAGCGCTAGGCGTTTTTCCCGTATGGTATGGTCAAAACTTTGACTGTAGAGTTCAGACTACGCGAAATCAAATCTTAGGATTTCTTTGCTTTTCAGGAATCATTTTTTGCCTTTTATCCAGTGCTAGTCTGTTTTTAGACTCAATCCTTCCTTTAAATTGGCTCTCCATCCTTCTTGTCTGTGCATTTTCTAGCGTTTCGACTTTTTTTTTGGTTCTACTAGCAGATATCCGAAGCCGTTTAATGACGCTCCAGTTCGGGATATTTATGCTGGCACGGGGAGCTTTAAGTCTCATCGCAGGAAGCTTGCTTGCTCGAAGCTATGGCTACATCGGCATTTTGTCTTCAGAGATATGTATTACTCTGTTTCTGACTATAATTTTGGCTGTTATAGAAATCGAAAAAATTGGCTTTGCACGTCCTGACTTTGCTGCTCTAATACCAATATTTCGGATTGGTTTTCCTCTTATGTTGAATGGGGCAGTGACAAACACCGCATCAAGTATTGACAGGTTTTTTGTTATTGCGGCATTGGGCACAGATGCTTTTGGGCAATATTCTTTTGCAATGATAATTGCTTCAGGAGGCGCTATGTTACAGGCAATCCTTTATCAGCAGATAGGCCCAGAAATTCTTTACAAAGTTGGCCAGGGTTTGTCAGCTGCACAAATCCTTAAGAAGGTCAATCGATTTATCTTTGCACTTTTCCTTCTCGCTGTTATATGCGCATATCCTACTTTTTATGCTGCCCATCGAGTGATTCCATTATATTTTTCTGAGTATTATCAAAGCCTTTCTATCTTTCCAGTCGTTTATATAGGAGCAACCTTTTCAGCACTCAGCGTTTACGAAAATTTTGCAGTTGCACTAGGAAAGACGGAATACGTTCTAGCGTTGAACTCCTTGATAATTTGTGGAGTTGGCTTTGCATCTTATATATTCATTCAGCATGGTGTGTCCATATTGACGTTTGCTAGTGTATATGCGAGTGGGCGGCTTTTATATTTTCTCGCGACATTATTAATGGCATTTTGGGCTGTCAATCAACTGCCTAGAGGTGACGGGATATAGAATATCGAATTGTGATTCTATTTAAAAGATTATGTAATCATGTTGAAAATCTTCCTTTTTCTGGCTCGCAGCCCAATAAGGATCTTATACGCTTCTTGGGGGTTTGTTTTTACTTGCTACATATTTCTGCCGATTGAATTTGACGAAGCATGGTCTCTTGCAACCATATTCTTTGTTTTTGGATTTTTCTTTTTGTTTTCTCTAAGCTACATTTTGGGGAAGCAGTTTATTGTTAATTTACACTACTCACTCAATAAATTCAGTTTCAACTCTTCTAAGGACAAGCGTATTGACACATATACCAAAACAAAAAATTTGACTGCTCGTAATTTCTCTTTTGGTCATACCTCCTTCAAACTTGACAAATTTGTGACTTTCATTGCTTTCCTTGGGCTGATAGGGAGCGGTTTGCTTGCTATCGATTTCCTTTTTCTGAGAGGGATTGATTATAGTGAGGGTCTCTCTGCGGCAAGAGAAGTTATGCAACAGACCGTGACAGATCGAGGAGGGATACCTGTCGGTCGTCCTTGGTCAATTATTGCCAGAGCACTATCTGGTTTCGTTCCTGTTGCTGCGTTAACATCTATATTGTACTTAGAATATCTTAGAAGCCGGACGCTTTTTTGGGTCATCGTATCGTTAGGTTTCCAAATCTTTACTGATGTTCTGAGTGGTGGCAGAAACAGCATTTTTATGACGCTAATCTTTTTGGTTTCAGGCATACTTATTCGTACAAATCGCCGAAACAAGACTCTAGGTGTCAACCCACAAAAAATTCAGAAGTTTGGGAAATTGCTGCTGATCTTCACTTTTACTTTTGTGGTGTATGCGTTGTTTATTTTTATTGAGCGTGAGGGTTTACGCGGCCGTATGTTGGTTGACGCATATACGAATATGGAAATGAATTGGCACTTAAGTTTTTCGTTCAACATCAGTAGGTTTGGAGATGGTGAGAACATACTGCATCAGATTATATTAGCCTGTAACTATTTATGTATCTATATCGTCCACGGCCTCAACGAAATAAACCTACTAATTACTCAGACACCTAATTTGTCCCCAGTATATGGTCTGCACAGCTTTTATATGCCATCTCTACTTGCAAACAGACTTGGCTTCATATCGTCTGAGGTGCTACTCAATGCTTCAGAATCCATAGAAAGGAGTGGTGTGTATTTCACAGCTCTAGGAAGCTTGTATGTAGATTTTGGCTACTGGTTTTCGTTGGTTGTGTTTCTTGCTCTTGGCTTCACTACGGGAATTTGTTGGAAATCATTCAAGCTCGGCTATGGCTTGTGCTTTGAACTCATTTGTGGTTATTTACTTTTATCGGTCATAACCTCCCCGTTCTATCTGTCGATAACAACTGGCAATGGCTTTCAAGTCTTTTCAGCTTTGATTGCTTCGGTTGTAGTGATTTCGATATTTTCTATCAAGCCTGGTGTTTGAGTCAATGAATATTTTTAATCTACAGAGTTTTTTGTACGGAGGCTTAGAACAGCATGAACTCAGCGCAGCACACTTGTTGCCCAAATCCAAGAAATTTAAAGTTATCATTTTTCTCGTTAGCTTCAGAAGTAATCCAGAAAATTACTTTTTGTAGTGCAGACATATAGTAAAAAAATGCGCAAAACTCCACTTATTTCTGCCAAGCAGTTTTCAAAGAGGTTATTTCGTCTTTGCTTAAATATTGTTTTCTCAAATAACCCTTATAAGGTTTCTCAGTTAAAGATAAAGAATCGTTATCAGCTTGTTTGGATTAGCGAATATGTTGGCCGGAAAATAGCCTTAAAATCTTGGGAAAACTCGGAGTCTCGCTATTTCGAAAACAATTTAAAGGAGGGTGACGTCTGTTTAGATGTTGGAGCTAATGTCGGTTACTACACACATCTGTTCGCTTCTAAGGCTGGTCCGAGTGGGAATATTCTGGCCATTGAGCCTTTGGAACGTAATATACGTTTAATTGAATTAAATTCGACCATTAATGGAGCTAGTCAGTTTATTCAGACGGTGAGGGCAATAGTCTCTGACAAAGTAGATTCCCAAATCGACTTTTCAGATACGGCTGACTCAGCTTTTTCTTTTGTTATTAACGATTCAAATCAGCGGCGGGGTGGCTCCAATCATATTCGGCCAGGTGCAGAAATGAAGAAGATAAAATCTACAACAATTGATTTTTTGGTTGAATCCCATCATTTAGAAAGAGTTGACGTTGTAAAAATAGACGTTGAGGGATTTGAATTTAGGGTTTTAAATGGCATGAAGAGACTACTCTCCGACCCTGTCAAGAAACCCAGACTAATGATGATCGAGCTTCAGTCCAAACATCTCGAATACTACAGTTCAACCATTGGAGAAGTTTGCGATTTTCTAAATGGATATGGCTATAAGCCCAATTACATAGATTCTAAAGGTGATCTGACGGCATATGAAACTCAGCACTATGATCAGTTTCATAACGTCTTTTTTGTTGCTGTATAAAGATTCTTGTGCGTCTACATCACTCTGTGTTTCTTCTCTGTTTTGGAATTGTCAATCATATTTGAATTCAGATAAAACTGATTGTTGTTACTCTTTTTTTGAACCCATTTGCTTTGAAGTGCATTTCTCCTTTGCTCAATGATGTCAAGGATAATTATTCTTACTGAAATTTTCTTTCCCATAGAAACTTCAACAGGCTATTTACTGACTAAAATCGCGACAGGTCTTACTCAGAGATATGCCATCACAGTTGTTACAGGCAAGCCTGATGAGATAGATGCTATTTCAGAAAAGGGGGGCGGTGATTATCTCGAAGGTGTTGAGATTATTCGATGTGCTCAGGTTAGCTTCAAAAGCCAAGGTTTAGCTCAACGTTTGATCCAATCAGCACTTTCCGCAACCTCAATATTGTGGAAAGTGCTTCAAGTTTGTTGCCAAGATGATGTACTTCTTGTCGTCACAAATCCTCCACTTTTACCGTTTTCAGCTCTTATAGTGAAGCTGCTTAAAAGGTGTCGGTACGTTCTGCTTGTTCATGATGTTTACCCAGATGCTTTGAGTGTAATGAATATCATAAAGCCTTCCTCATTGGTTTACAAAATTTGGGAAAATCTCAACAGGAAGCTTTACAAATATGCTAGCCAGATCATTGTTTTGGGTAGAGATATGAGCAAGTTGCTGCAAGATAAAGGATACACTGATGAGCTAAAGGTTTGCCTGATTCATAACTGGGCAGACATTGAAACAATTTCTCCGCAACTCAAGTCAAACAATATTTTGATAAAAGAGTATTCTCTTGCAAATAAGTTTGTCTTTTTGTATGCGGGTAATATGGGACGAACACATGGAATTGAGACTCTCGCTGAAGTTGTAAATATCCTCAAGCATAAGCAATCTCTGCACTTTATTTTTATAGGGTTTGGCGCTAAGAAGTCCTGGTTGGAGGATTATAAGTCCAAGCATCAGCTAAATAACGTCAGCATTTTTTCGATGACGCGACCCCGCTCAGAACAAGTCATTTCTCTTAATGCGTGCGATGTTGCTGTCATTGCCTTTTCCCCTGGCATGTCGGGTATTTCTGTGCCTAGTAGGATGTATAACCATATGGCTGCAGGGAGGCCAATCATCGCCTTAGCTGACAGGTCTTCAGAACTGGCTATGGTTATCGAAGAAGAAAAGATCGGATGGGTCGTTCCTCCAAATGATTTTGAACGCCTTCTGGCGGTAATTGAATTTGCTCAAGCACATCCTGAGATTTGTGCTGCGATGGGCGCAAGAGCTTCGTCAGCTGTAAAAAAGAAGTATACTTTAAACCACGCTCTAGTAAGATATAGTCAGCTTTTTGAGAAGCTGTTTAGTGTCTATAGATAGGAATTTGTACTATTGAAGTCTGTACTTGTTACAGGAGCTAACGGATTCATTGGAAGGAATCTAGTAGCTTTTTTAGGGCAAAAGGATATTCATGTTTCAGCAACTGTTCGAAAGCTTCCCTGTGAATTGTCAGGTGTACTGAAGATAAACGAATGCGACATCGTTCAAGTCGTGCATTGGAATGACGAGATTTTCGAGACTGATGCAATTGTGCATTTAGCTGGGCTAGCTCATAGTCTAGAGAAGAAGGCTTCTAAGCTTTGTCGGGAATTTTATGAAGTGAATGCTCGTGGGACTGCTGAACTTGTCAAAAGAGCGATCGCCGCAGGCGTAAAACATTTTATCCTT
>CALDSK010000116.1 GCA_937911865.1 uncultured Synechococcus sp. | reverse complement strand
TCCCGTTAGGCAGTTTGGTGTGGGTGGCCCAAATTCAGTTCGAGGCTACCGGCAAGATGCTGCCATTGCGGACAGCGGCTTGGCTGCAACTGCTGAACTAGAGATTCCAATCTTAGAGCTGGGAAGACGCCAACAGCTAAGCCTTGTTCCTTTTGCGGGAACTGGTATCGGTTGGAATAATGGTGCAGACAGAGCAATAGAGCAAGATTTTCTAGCTTCGGCTGGCGTCGGTGTGCAATACGAATGGGAGGGACTCACTGCCCGGTTGAACTATGCCATCCCTTTTACTGAGGCGGGCATAGAAGGCGAGAGCCTACAAGAAGACGGATTCGATTTCGCCCTTAGCTATCAGTTTCGGTTTTGAGTTCGGCTCTGAGTTCGGCGTTGGGAAACTGGCCCATTCACGCAGACTGTGCGACTAGGTGAAGCATTGACTAGATTTGTCGCCTGGTCAGTAAATCGAATGGTGCCGTCGCCATTGGATAGCCAGCCTTGGGCTTCGGCAATTTGCGATGAGCGAGCAGGTATTGCTGTGCTGTCAGGCGGTATAGAGAGCCACCCGCTGTAGTTTTGCTGAATATCGTTAGGTGATGTCGGCAGACCTCCTCTGCCAGTTACCGTAAACTCTCCGCGCTGCCTGCCGCCCCCAGAGCAAACAGCAGCGATCTGCGGAACTTCAATAGCAGGTGGCTCAATTTCTGATTCTGCTCTAGGAGCCTCGTCAGGAGCCTGTACCTCTACTACGCCGTCTTGCGCTGAGCCAACCTCTGAAGTCGCTGAAATGGAACTATCTGGCGACTGTAGAAGAGCATCGGCAGCAATAGTGACTTGTCCGCCAGAGCCTAACTCAGCGTTGGCACTGATGCTGCTGCCATCTAGAAGCGCGATCGCATCACTATCAATCGAAATATTGCCGCCTTCTCCCTGCTCAATAGCAGAAGTCGTAATCTGGCTATCTACACCGACGAGCAGACTGTCAGACACCAAATTTATATTGCCACCACTACCGCCATTAGTGGCCGCAGAGATACTAGATGAAGAACCAAGCTGAATTTCTTCCGCAGAAATTAGAAGAACACCTGCATCTCCAGGACCTTCGTTTTGAACTGTGATCAATCCGCCATCACGAACAACTAAAATAGGCGTATATATCTCGACGCTTCCCGCGTCACCTTCTGTCGAGAAAGGAACCTCAAGGGTGCCAACTAGGGACGGGTCTAAGAGATTGGCAGATGAATCAATCAAACTTGGATTTCGAGCACCCGGAAAGTCACCAGCTACTTCAACCGATTGTCCTGCTCTAATAACAGTATTGCCAGCATCACCGAGACTTACAGTCGAGGTTCCGACCCTAGCACCGTTCAGAACCCGTAGATTATCAGTATTAATCTCAAGGCGACCAGCATCGCCGGTTCTAAATGCAGCAGCGTTGATAGAAGCAGGCGTCAGCGTTGTCGGAATAACGCCATCTAAGGTGATATCATCGGCATTAACTACAGCGCTTCCACCGCTACCTGAGCCAAACGTAGCAGAGCCGACCTGTGCTCCGGAGGAGACTCTTACAGCATTAGCCAACAACTGAAGATCGCCAGCCGAACCGTCAGAGAAGGTAGCAGTACTAATATTGCTAAACAGAAATTCAGCAGATGGCTGGAAACCGAGAACATTAACATCACCAAGAACATCAATGCTGATATTTCCTGCTGGGCCTGCGGAGAAAGTATCGGTAGTAATTTGGCCACCTTCTTGCAAGGTTAGCGCTGGAGAAATCACCAGAATGTCTCCGCCCTTTCCAACACCTAAATTCTGACTCAAGAGAGCGCTGCCAGAAACCTGTGCAGGTACGCCACCAGTGATGTTAATTGAATCTGAGGCAACTAACTGGATTTGACCTGATGAAGGGCCAAGGACATTTCTATTGAAAACTACCGAGCCGCTGTCAACATCAATTTGCCGTCCGGTTAAGTAAATCGAGCCGCCAGAAAAGCCGCTCGTTTCAAGTAAAGAGAGCGAAGATAACTGAAGATCTCCAAATCCTATGACGTTCTCGTAATCAAATTCAAAACCAGCATTGATATCAAGAGCAACAAAGCCTTCTCTAACAGCAGCCAATTCGATTCGGCTATTAGGTGCTCGTACGATACCTCCATTAAAGCTGATATCCCCTGCAATCAATGCTATTGTCTGGCTTGGAAGAATAGACAGTCCTGGCTGCGGTGCAGCTTCCTGAATAGGTGCAAAAGTGTTGCCAACATAAGTATGTCCAAAATCTTGAACAGAAATCTTAGCACTACCTGAAAATCCCAAGCCAACGGGAACACTACTTGTTAGGATGGATGACGCGCCAGCAACGTTAGTGTCAAGTACGTTGCCATCAAGGAATCGAATACTGTCAGCCGTTGTTCCAAGGAAAGAACCTGTTAAAGCCAAACTCGCATCAGGGCCAAAACTGATTCCATTGCTATTGAGTAAAACTAAGTCTGCATCGCTGCTCAGAACACCTAGAGTACCTAAAATAAGAGAGGAGCCATCGCCCGTAACTCTTGCAAAAATCCGATCGAGGCTATCTGCTCCCAAAAAATAGACTGCTTGATCAGAAAGGATATTGAAATCAGCAAAACTGTGGAACAGGTTACTACCTCTAGTCGCTCCTCCGGAAATAATATCTGTCGTAGAGGAGGGCGTTACGATCGAACGTTCATCACCCAAGGTATTGTCAGGGACTATCTGCGCTGACGCTGGCAGCAAGCGAATACCAAGAACAATGCTCAGCCCTGCAAATAAGGAAGCCAACCTAAATATCTGTTGCACCGCTAGTTCTCCTAACCAGAAAATGCCCTTAGAACACCAAATATGGTATTGAGATCTGCTTTTTCGATCGCCCGAGACATGCCGGTAATATTGCACATGCATGTTTCACAATCAGCTTCGTCTCTCAAGATGCACTTTCCTGTGGATTTACCGTCAAAATCTAAACTGTTTACGGTTTGAGCGACTAAGCACTCAGAAGGATCGTGGATTACCTTATCCTCGTCAAACATGAAGCTGTTAGTCAGAGGTTGATTAAAAGGGAATAACTCCCATCCATACTTTTCGGCAGCACATTCAACTAACACCTTTAGGCGGCGGCGATCAGATAAATCATAGGCAACCGGATCTAACTTAGAGTTTCCCGTAGTGCCTGAAATGATGATTCCTCTCAGCTTAGTTACTGTAGTGACTAACCAGTCAACTGCTTCAGAAAAAAGCTCTATCGCACCTTTAGGCAGGGTTAGATGAACGTAGGCACCCCGCTCAGATCGATTGATGTTTCGGGCGATCGCTGCTGACATACCTCTAGTGTTTTCATAATGATGATTCTCAAAAAATCCCATCGGATCTCGTGATTGATTATGGAAATTGGGCGGGCCATCCATACTCACAAACACACTGACCGATCTAGGTAATGCAGGTAAAGCTGCTGCACCGTTGCTGACAACCCAAACAATCGGAAAAAGATCAGCAGCAGCTCGTATGACATCGGGAGCTAGAGAAGGTTCACCACCTACAAGAGTCACATGCACGATGCCAGAGGCTTTCAAACTATGAAGACGGCGGATTACTTGTGATTCCCTATCCTTATGCTGCTCTTTGGGAAGGTTTAGATACCCTTGTAATCTTTGCTTTTGATCCCATTCACGAGGATAAACATAGCAATAATGACAGCCAGCATTACATCTATCTGTAATCTCAACTGAAGCTGCAATATTCTTTTCTTTCCCCTGAAAACTCTGCAAAGCAACTTGTCCTAAGCCGCCAGTCAGAGAGAAGGTACGCTCTAAGGTTTCCACAGGAGAGTAGGTTGGACGATAGGGAGAGAACTTTTTAGTGTTCATTATGATGCCCTCGCTCAGAAATCAGCGTCAGCTTATGAAAAGCATAACCTGACTACCTCATAGTACTTGTAGCATATGTGTCCATTTAGACGAGTCTGTCTACGTACAACCATACGACTTAATTTTGTCAGCGTTGATCTGAAATTCGATCATGACGTTGCTTTTTCTCTTTCCTGGCAGCGCACGCGCATTTATCAAAAAGTGACTCTCTTTAAGTTCGTCAACAGTCCTCCAAAAAATTTTGCCATTGCGCGATGAATTTCGTCCCAAAAGGTCAAGATTTTTATATAAGTGGCGCTGAGAAATGTTCAGATACTGTCCATCCTTCGGAGAATCCCACTTCAAACGGCTCGCAAGATACACCAAAAGTCTCATTCCATAATCATGATTAGTACTCTTGCCAACTTGCTGCTGCATATCAATGCTGTTACCAAAGAGCACATAGTCACTGTCAGCGCGATCTGGATTTTGAAAGAATTCTAAGTTGACTCTATATCTGTCAGCAGCACCATAGCTATAATCAGCAGCTTTTTCAGTATCAAAATCGCGCTGCACATCATCAGCCCAGAACTTTTGGATTCTCAGAACATTTTTGATGGTGACTTCTGCCTCTACTTTATCTCCCTTTCGAGTCTCTACAGCGTAGACCAGCTCCGTTCTATGGAGAGCCATAAGATCGCAGTGCAAATGAGATCTCGCCTCTGCATGAAAACCGCCATCCTTCGTCCGCTGATAGCCCATTACCTCTAATAGGTCATTGGAGCGAAACTCTACGACAGAACCATTTCTCTCAGCCGATGCAGCTTTATAGAGATAGAGTACAAGCTGAACCTGACGTGGATTCAAGAATGTCAGTAGCGCAACTGTGAGCCGCCGAAGCCTGAGGTCTTCGATTTGCTCTAAACCCTTAATACCTCGATTTAAGCAAGCTTCTAGATCGAGGACGTCGTACTCTTTTTTTAACTCCTGCCACTCTTCTCCAGAAAGATTATCTAATGGGATACGACGGGTTAACGCCACTTCACTAACTTCCGAAGAGTCGGCCTCAACGCGCATCTCGAAGTAGTAACCATTTGCATCGGAACGCAAAACAGGTAGATTGGCGTCGGGGTTACGCAGTGAAGCGCTAGCGCGAGGGAGAATCCGCACGAATTCACCGTCAACCTCAAACATATCTAGCTGAGTAGGCGCGTCATTCATAGCACAATAAATCTAATGTTCAGGCTACTGGATGGCCTCAATATAGAGGAGTTCTCACGAAAATAGAAGCCCTATCGGTTTGGCGTACGTTTTTGAGTCTATTGCCTATCGGTTTGGCGTATGAAATTGACTATCGATTAGGAGTATTAGAAGCTAGATTCAAATAGGAAAGGCGAATGAAAATGCGGAAGGGAT
>CALDSK010000115.1 GCA_937911865.1 uncultured Synechococcus sp. | reverse complement strand
GCATCCCAAATGCGTACCGTTTGATCCTCACTGCCACTGACGATGCGCTGTCCATCGGGGCTCACCGCTACGGATAAGACCGAACCCGTATGTCCCTGAAAAAGATTCTGTTCTTGAGCCGTTTGGAGTCCATTTAGCAGACTCCCTGTGACGGTGGGGACAGTTGCTTCGGCGGCAATCTGTTGGCTACGATCTGTTACAGAAATAGCCAGCGCTAGGCCCAGTGTCGCGTTTGTGGTGGTTACCCAGTTTTTCGACCGAGCGGCAGCTTCCAGAATCTCAACGGTGGCTGTTTGCTGTTTTGCTTGCCTGGCTTGATTCAGCGCAAAAATAGAGGTCGCTGATAGCGATAAAATAACAGCCGACCCCATTAAAAGTAAAACATTCCGACTACGCCTTTCTGCGCGAATGCTGGCCCGAATAAAATCACTTTCCAACTCACTCAAGTCTTCATAGCCACGAGCTTCTGCTAGCAAAACGCCCCTGAGCAACGTACTCGAATCTCTCTTCTTACTCTTCCACTGCTCTGCCGCCGCAGTCAGCCGTAGCCGTTGCCGCAGGGCCACCCGCTCATCTTCTAACCAATCCACTAACTGGGGCCAGTTCCGAATCAATGCCTCATGGGCTACCTCTACTTGCGCGTCATCGGGCCTTTGCCCTTCTGTCAAGCGTACCAACCGCGCCTGAATCAGCTTATTTAGCACCCGCTCTACCCGGTCTTTCGCCTCCCTAGCCCGATACAGCGCTGACTGTGGAATTCGCCGACTGGTCACCTCTAGCCCTTCCCCAGGCCGCACCATTCGCAGCAAAATTCGCCGCATTGTCACCTGCTCTTCTGGAATCAAGCTGTGATAAAACTCATCTGCACTCTTGGCCAGCGCTAGTCGCCCACCGCCCAGCCGCTGATACGCCTCCCACGTCACCCGATTGCGCTCTCGGTGGTCCCACAGCTTCAGCAGCGTAAACTGCAGCAGCGGCAGCGCCGCCGGTTCACCCAGTACATCACCCAACAGCTCATCTACCAATCCTTCCTCAAACTTCAGCCCCACCAGCGCCGCTGGTTTGGTAATCGCCTCCCGTAGCTCTGTTGCTTCTAGCGCCATCGTGCGAATGTGCGAGACCTCAAACAGTTCCAACAGTTCTGGCACCTTCACAAACTGACTCTCAAAATCAGTTCGCATCGTCAGTATCAGCCGATTCTGCGTTTTGTTGTCTTGCACAAAATTAATCAGATTCTGCACTAGCGCAGTCCGCATCTCCTCATCACGGCACAGCGTAAACACTTCCTCAAACTGATCGATAAACAACACAACCGGTCGCCGCTCGGTGCCCTCACTCTCACCAGGTGTTACCAACTTCAACAGATGAAACGGATCTGTTCTAAAGGCCTTCACCTGCCGAGGTACCCACCTCTCCGTTGCTACCTGAGCTGGTATTAGCCGCAGTACCAACGCCGTCAGCGGTACATCGCCTGGTACCAGCAGCGCGTAATAAACCCAATTTTCACTACCCGGCAGAGCCCCCGCCACCAAGCGCGGCAACACCCCGCCCAACACTACCGAAGACTTCCCACTACCCGAAGACCCCACAACCACTAAGAACCGATTTGTTTCTAAATGCTTCAGCAGCCTATCCAGCAGCCGCTGCTGCCCAAAGAACAAATGCTGATTCTCTGCCCGAAACGCCTCTAGCCCCAAATATGGACAAAGCTCATCACTCAAATCTGGCGCTAACGCCGGGTCAAAATCCACCAGTGTCGCCTCTGGCGGCTCCACCTGCCCGGCCCGATATAGCACCGAACTCCAATAGTCCAACAGCCCCTGTGCTGTCCATCGATCATCTTCATCGTCTAAGACCGCCCCGGTTGCATGCCCTCGCCACATCAACTGCTCGATCTCTGCTAGCACCGCTGGTTCATTGCCCTGTTCACGGTGCCGCTTCAGTAATTCAGTATGGGCCGCCCGCAACGAAGCCAGCGACGGAAACCGTGCAGGCTCTGACTTAGGTGTCGGTGATAGGGTTGGTTCTGCACTACTCATTCCATCATCCTCAATACCGATGCTAATGGTCCACCTACCTCACGTAGCTCTTCACACAGCCGCTTCAAGGTCACATCCACCTGAAAAAAACGCTGACTTGCCCGCTTACGATACAGCCGAAAATAGCGCCGAATCTTCACTGGATGCTGCGCTTCAAGCGCCGCGTCTAAGTGTTGGCTATCTTTTTGAAACGCAATGGTCCACGCATCTGCATCCGCATCAATCAATCCACTTGCCTGCTCTTTGAGATAAAGCCAAGACATCTCTAGCTCAATCAAATCCTGACCCAGCGTAGACTCAATCCGACGCATTTCTCGGTCAAAGCTTTGCCAATAGTCATGGCTAATCACCAGTGCGCCTAGTCGCTGATTCAATGTTTCTAGTATCTCTACGCCTTGCACAAACTGTTGCAGTTTCTGCTCGTCCAGCTGTGCTCCCGTCAAATTTTTAGCAATAAACTGCATCGCCTGAACTAAATCGGGTAATCGTAGCGATCGCGCTGCTTCCGTCAACTTCGTATTAATTCGATCCGGCTGATTGGCCAATACCCGGTTCAATAGCCAAATCGTGCGCTTTAGCGGTTTTATGTCTAGCGTGATGGTCGCACTCTTCAGCTCAGCCTGTGCCTTTTGCAGCTCTGCCAACCACCGCACCTCACTGGTCGCAATGGTTTCTTGCGCCGCTACCTGCTGCAACTCCTCTAGCAAATCTTGCAGCGTCAGCTCATACTCCATCAAATTTTCTAGCGCCAGCTCATCGTCTGGGAATCGCCTGGCTGCCTGCACAATCACGCCATAGCACTGAAACTCCAACGTATGCAGCAAATCGTGCAGTGCCTTATAGTTAGCAATCACATCAATTTGCTCACAAGCCGCCTGAAATACTACCCGAAAGGTAATGACAGCAGCTTTCACTTCCGGCACTTGCATCAGCTCCACTAGGGCATTTAGTCCCTGGCTCACCGGCTGACCATATTCTGTATGTGCTACCCGCAGCTCTTCACGCACCAAGCGTTTCACCGTTTCTGGATCAGCCTGATAGGTGCGGTTATCTATATGGATTTGCTGACCTTCAACGTTGGCAAATGCCGCACCGCCAGAGACTTGACCTACGGTTTGCGTGCGATCGCCCCGAACGTTCTGCTCAATGGTTAGATCGTTTTCCAAATCCTTTCTCAGACTATCTTCAGATGAATTAGCTGCGTCGGGAACGGACGAATCAGACATCTCTCAAGATAGTAGAAATACTGAGTATTGCTTAAAATAATAAGGGCAAGAGGTAAGAATTCAAGCTTTTGTCAACGTTTCTTCAAGCCAGATGTTACTTTCGTTTGAGTACGGGTGTTAAGTGTTCTGGAATGCCCTGTAGCTCAATGGCATTGCAGCCCAGCTGGTAAGCGAATGCTACCGAACGACCGGCCAACAGAGCATCGTAAAAGCCCAGAGTGAATGCAATCGCCGCGCGATCGCCAATGGCCTGTTTCATGCCAACGACAAATGGAATATGCTGAGTGATTGCCTCCGCTTGAGTCGCTGAGTAACAGGCGTTTAGTACAACACATTCTATTTCATCAGAAAAGAGAGAGAATAGACGGGCGATCGCCTCTGTAGAAACCAGCTTAGAATGGCCTATTTCATCTTCAAACAACAACCCTTCTGGCTCAGTGGTTCTCTCTGAGACGAAGCCGATATCCCGACCAGAAGTCGATGATTCATCGAATTTGGCCACACCCACACCGTGACCAGAGAAATGAACAATTTGAGGATTACAGTCGAGTAACGCGCGGCGGATATCTTTTGGAGTGACGGCCCAGCGTTGTTCTATGCGAAAGCGATCGCGATATTTCGAGCGATCTAATCCTTCCTGAATTTCTCGCACCTCTTCTCCCAGACGCAGTGGATTGGTGCCTTTCGGGTTTGCGGCTAAAACCAGAATCGTTTTGACCGATGAAGCTGGTACTTTTGGCACGGCGGGTTGGGTCGTGTGCAGAGGCGCAGGTGTAGCGTTAGCAGACGTAGACGTGACCGAATTTCCTGAGCCACTGATAATGATTGAGCCAGTGACATTGCCGAAGACTTGCCCACCAGAGAGTTGGCCGATGGTTTGGTTTTGGTTGCCAGTTACAGTTTGAGTGATTTGGGTGGTGGGCCAATTGTTGGAGTTGGCTGATTGCAGGATTTTGGTGAGTTGAGCAGTTAGGGCCGTGTCACTCGCTAAGAGCTTTTTGAGCTGCACACGGAGTGCAGCCTGATAGTCTTCATCTTCAGGATCGTGCGCAACATCGGTTACCGCTTCTTTTAAGGTTTCTTTTTCGTCTACTCTCGGTTTCAATGCCGTCCAGACAGCCTGCGCCTTTTGCCATGCAGCGTCTCCAAATTTGCTAACAGCATTGTCTGTTGCCGCTTCTGTTGCCGTTTCTGTTGCCGCTTCTGTAGCATCTCTATCTAGCTTCAGTAAAAATGGAAGGAAAGGCGTAATGAATGAAGTCAGTGCTGAAATTTCCATGTATCCACATAAAAGCTCATTTACAGCTTCAGCAACTTATAGAGATTATATTAATCTTATTTAGATATAGATGTCACAAGATGTCACATAAAAAGATGCTTAAGTGCTTGGAATGAGTCGCTTTTGCAGCATCTATATTACTCCGGCAAGTAAACAGAAGATTCAACTGGGAAAAAGGAGATGACAACTGCCACCTTTTACACCATCTTTTACACCATGATTCGTTCCGAAGAAATTTGCTAGCGCTGATACACGCCTGGTTAGTAACTGCAATATTTTCTAACCAACGTGAATTACCTAGTTAAGCAATTGCTGAGCTGTTGATGGAGCTGTAGCGGGTTGAGCTGGCGACCGATGAGTACAAGTTGATTTTGCGTAGGGCGCTCCTGACTATCAGGAGCGAGGTTGCACCGTTTGCCCGACAGCTGAAAGATGTATCGCTCTGGCTGCCCTTCAAACCAGAGAATGCCCTTGGCACGAAAAATACTGCTGGGGAGCTGTTGCATAAGAAAATGCTCAAACTTAGCAAAATCGAAGGGACGATTGCTGCGAAACGGGATAGACACAAAGCGATCGCTCACCATATGGTCAGAGAGCTTCCTCTCTGAAAGCAGATAGGTTTCAGCATCGGCTAGCCCCACATCTAAAATGGCAGAGATTGGTAGCGCAGCATCGCTTTCTAGGCTACATCGCAGCATTCTTGCGCCATCTTTCAAACTGTGAATTTTAGCTTCTACAGTCTGTAAGCATTCATTGCTCACCAGATCGGTTTTGTTGAGCAAAATGATATCGCTGTAAATCAGCTGATTTTCGTATACCGAATTGTTGGAGAGATTTTCGCCAAAATTATCGGCATCTACTACCCCTAAAACAGAGTCTAGCCGGGTAAAATCTCTCAAGCTTGTCCCAACGAAAGTCATAATAATCGGCAGCGGGTCGGCCAATCCGGTCGTTTCTATCACCAGATAATCCATCCGCTCTTCACGCTCTAGCACCTCGTACACCGAATCGACCAGGCTGTCATTAATCGTGCAGCAAATGCAGCCGTTGCTGAGTTCCACCATATTGTTCTGTGCAGAAACAATCAGCTGAGCGTCAATATTAATATCGCCAAACTCATTCACCAGCACAGCGACTTTCAGGCCGTGAGCGTTGTTCAAAATATGGTTGAGCAGCGTGGTCTTACCACTACCCAAAAAACCAGTGATTACCGTGACGGGCATTCCTTTTTTAGGAATCGCAATCACTGAGTCGTCGTCAGACAAGCAGCCTTCGTACAGGTAGTTTTCAGACGGACGGTCTTTAGGTATCAAAGCCATAAGACAAAAATGATTATCATTCCCGAAATATTACACCCTTGAGGAAACTATATAGAGATAGTCTGTTAAACTTTTCCCGTATGCGATAATGATTATCATTTTTTCAGTATGCTAGCGGTTCAAAATCTGTCGGTTAACTACCGAGGAATCGAAGCCCTTACGGGCGTTTCGCTGACCTTGCAAGCAGGCGAATGGGTCGGACTCATTGGCCCTAATGGTGCGGGTAAAAGCACCTTAGTCAAGGCGATATTGGGATTAACGCCCTATCGGGGCCAGATTTTGTTAAATGGGGCTTCGCTAAAGCGACAGCGGCGGCAGGTTGCCTATGTGCCACAGCGATCGCAAATTGACTGGGACTATCCCATCACGGCTTGGAGTGTGGTGATGATGGCACAGACAAGGGCCCTCGGTTGGGGCCGCTCTCCCAACGCAAAGGCCAAAAAAATAGTGAGCGCAGCGCTCGACCGGGTGGAAATGCTACCCCTTAAAAATCGTCCTATTGGGCAGCTCTCGGGCGGTCAACAGCAAAGAATCTTTCTGGCCCGCGCGTTGGCTCAGCACCCCGACTTATTTTTGCTAGACGAACCTTTTAGCGGCATCGATAAGAAAACCGAAGCCATTATGCTGAGCATTTTCGCTGACCTGAGCGGGCAGGGTAAGACGCTGCTGGTGTGTAGTCACGAGTGGGGCGAAGCGCTCAATCGCTATCATCGCTTACTATTGCTCAACCGCCGCGTGCTGGCGAACGATACACCTCAGGCGGTGATGACGATAGAAAATATTCAGCAGGCCTATGGTGCGAATATTCAAACGGCTCTGCACAATCAGAACATTATTCCGTTTGCTTGCTAGCCTGGGCGGTGAGAGGCCGCAGCATGATCAGTGTAT
Source organism: uncultured Synechococcus sp. (assembly GCA_937911865.1). GTDB lineage: Bacteria > Cyanobacteriota > Cyanobacteriia > Phormidesmidales > Phormidesmidaceae > Phormidesmis. Next base: position 11,107 of record CALDSK010000115.1, on the reverse strand, counting down.
AAAGCGGACGGTGGACAAAGCGGACGGTCCCAAAGACCTAATAGAGCAGACAAGATTGTCTGCCGCTACTTATTTTTGCCGTTAGAAATTAGAGACTTATCTCGTGAGAAGAAGCAACTCAACAACTGAAAGACTCTTCAGAGCCGCAGGTATTTCTGCGGGTATGACTGTTCTTGAACTGGGATGTGGCCCTGGTGAAATCTCAGAGCTTCTCAGTGAGATTGTCGGCCCGGCTGGCAGCGTGCTAGCTGTTGATCGTAGCGATAAGATGCTGTCTGCTGCCCAAGAGACCCTTGAGAAGGCTGGAAAGAAAAACGTTCGCTTTGTTCGCGCAGATTTAAACGATGCTCCAGACTATCTAAAAGACGTAGATCGCGCTTCGTTCGATGCGGTGGCTGGCCGCCGAGTTCTCATGTACTTGGCCAGTCCTGACCGAGTTCTTGCGGGGCTATTGCCGTGGTTACAAGCAGGTGGTCTGGCGGTCTTTGAAGAGGCTGACTCTACTATCTGCCCAGGTCATGTGGCGACCATGCCTGCTCACGAACGAGGCGTATCTTTACTCAACAAGATGCTGGGCGAAGAAGGTGTTGATCGGTCTATGGGGTTCCATCTACCTGCCACCTTCTCAGCCGCAGGGCTCCAATTTGAGCAAGTTTGGGCAGAGGCTGTCATAGAAGGCCAGGGTGAGCAGTACCCTCTTGCAGATCTCTTGCGGTTGCTTCAGCCCCGCTTGGAATCGTCAGATGTTGTCACCACCTCTGAGCTCGAATCTCTGATAGCGCAGATCGAAATGGAGAGAAAACCCACAGACGTCTTTGTGAGTGGAATGCGTTTTTGCGCCAAGGCCAGAAAAGGAGAAGATTTGGGCGGTAACCCATAAAACCTGGCTCAGCGGAAATCGTATCGTCAGCCAATTTATCGGCGTCAGTGCCGCAGTCTGTTGGACTTCAGGTAGCAGCCTAGCGAGGGATAAACCCTTTGGCTTTTTCTCTTTTGGCCGGTCTGTAGTTTGCTTTTTTGTAGTTCACAGATCTAAACGAAAGCTGATTGCTGCCTGGACTGTACAAGGTGTAGGTGGCTTCTCCGGGATTGCGTCCGACTGAGCCCACACCTATGATGCGTCTGGGTGATTTGCTTTGGTCTTGAGTGGGTTGGGGGCCGTCTAGGGTGGTGACAGTAGAGTGCAGTTGGGCGGGGGTGACCCAGCACTCAAAGGTGCGGCCTGAGCGTCCGCAAAAGAGATGGTTGGCGTCGGCGCGGATCAGGCGATCGCACAGTTCGATAGCAGGCGTTTCAGGCGTTAGCTCATCAGCATAGCCCGCCATACTGCCGTGAATCAGCAAACAGTCGAATTCATGGAAGCCAAAGTGTTGCGATCGCAACCACTGCACCGACTTGCGAGATACCGACTCCCACATCGCCTTTACCCCATCGCCCCCTACCGCTGCCATTAGCTCTGGCGCATCGGGCAACCCACTCATTCCATGCAAACTAAAACACTGCTCTTCCCACCAGCCCACACATACCTGAGGTTTCAGCTCGCCCGCACCAGGAAATCGCAGTCGCCGAATCACCGCTTCGTTATCGCCTTCAGTCTTACCTTGCAGACCAACCACATCACCTAATACATAAAGCTCCGTCACCAGTTGACGCAACTGCCGCAGGTCTTTCAACACGGCTTCATAAGCCGCTAAATTGCCCTCAATCCCACTTAAAATTGCCCACTGCATAGTTTGTTGCCAGTCTCCTATTACCAGACTCCTTCTGCCAGACTCCTCCTGCCAGACTCCTCCTGCTAGTTTCCTAGAGGCTAACGCTCACAAACATGAGTTGGATCGTCTGCCAGCTCAGCAAATTCCATCCCTTTAGCCAGCCGCCACGCAAATATAGGCGGCAAGCCTTTGTCGATGATGGCTTGACAGGTTTTCTCGTAGTCATACTCCACTTCTCGTAAGGTGACTTGGGCCGCGTCGGTGTCGTAAATGATATATGTGGCATTAGGCCGACCGTGGCGGGGTTCGCCTACAGAGCCAGCGTTGATAATCCGCTTCAGCGGCACTTGAAACTGTTGTTCAGTCTCACTGCTTTCCACCGCGTTCACTTTTACTGATAGCGCCGCATTTTCCAGCTTTCTTTCATAGGGCACATGGGTATGACCACAGAACAACACATCCGCATCGGTAGCGAGCACTCTCTCCAACGCAGCAAAGCCATCCATACTCGGCAGCAAATACTCATGCTGGCTGTTAGGACTGCCATGAACAAAGCAGAGATTGTCTTTTTTTAGGGTTATTGGCAGCGTGGCCAAATATTCACGCACTTCAGGATGAATCTCTTTATCTGTCCATTCGTGAGCGAGGTGTCCCCGATATTCGGCAAGCTGTGAGGGGTAGCTGCACTCGCAGGCGTTCAGGCCATCTACAATGTCTTCATCCCAGCAGCCCTGGCAGGACGGAATGCCCCGCGAGCGAATTTTCTCTACAACTTCGTTGGGATAAGGGCCATAGCCCACCAGATCGCCCAAGCAATAAATCTCTTCTGCCTTTTGCGTATCGATGTCGGCAAGTACCGCATCGAGCGCTTCAATATTGCCGTGAATGCAGGAAATAACTGCTAGTTTCATGCCACACTCTCCTCTGTCTGGTTTGTTGTTTTGTCGTCTGTTGATTGGGCTGCTTTATAGTGCTGTCGGTACTGCCGCTGATACTGAGTTAATAGCTCATCCGACAGACAAGATGCTTGCAGCGTTTCGGCCATTGCTGTCTGTTGCAAGCTGTGGCCTACAACTTCTAGGCCGCTCAGACGGGTGGGGCGTCCTTTGAGCGATCGCACTAGCTTCAGTTCGGTATATTCAATCCCCTCTAGCCCTTCCACAAAATCAATATAAAAGGCTTGCCCATCCGGCAGCTCAAAAATACCTTTCAGGCGAATGACCGGGCCGTAGGCACCGCCTGTGATCTCAGTCAACAATACTTCTAAACTGGGTGGATCAAACACCTGCCCTGTGAGCGCCATGCGCCGAAATTCAGGGATGTTATTCGGAGCCTGAATGTTGTTGCCTGCTACCAATTCATTTGCCCAGCTGTGCCATTCCGACTGCGCGGTGAGTTGCGCTAGCTCAGGGGGGACAATCGCTACTTTGCGGCAGGGCAATTCGTTGAAGGGTAATGCCGCCAAATCGAGGTGAAACCCGACTTCTATATAAACCTGCGCCTGATTGGGCAGATTCATCAGTAAATCTGCGGCTTGACTGTCATCTATCACCGTCACCTGCGGAAAGCAATAGCCAACGCGCAGTCGATCTATGGCTTCCGTACTGGTTTCTGTTCCTGCGCCTGGGCAGAGATAGAACAGCGGATGGTTAGAATCAGAGAGAAACTGGCTAATCCAGGTTGTTTTACCAATTCCCGGCGGGCCAGCGACTAGCGTAATGCCGGGAGTTCCGAGAGGATTCAAATCAGACATAAGCGTCTACATGCTTGGGTTCTACTGGAATACAACTGTTTAGAAGCAACCGTTTAGAAGCGAGTTTTTTGGGCGATCGCAACCTGCATTTTTTCGCAAAGATCTGTTAGTGACAGTGCGCCCAAATCTCCAGACTGGCGAGCGCGGACGCTCAGGGTTTGCCCGTCCACCTCACGCTGACCCACAACGGCAACAAGCGGAATTTTCTCTAGCTCCGCTGTACGAATTCGTTTGCCAAGGCGATCGCCACTAGCATCTACCTCCACCCGAAAGCCCTGCTCGCGAAGCTGTTGGGCCGCGGCTTCAGCATACTCGCACTGCTTGTCACTGACAGGCAACAAGCGAACTTGCACAGGCGCTATCCACAGCGGAAAATCGCCTGCATAGTTCTCTACTAGAATGCCGAAAAATCTCTCCAGAGACCCCAGAATGGCCCGGTGAATCATGATCGGACGCTGACGCGATCCATCCGCCGCGACATAGTTCATATCGAAGCGTTCTGGCAAATTGAAATCCACTTGAATGGTAGAACATTGCCATAGCCGACCAATCGCATCTTTGATTTTGATATCGATTTTAGGCCCGTAAAATGCGCCGCCGCCCTCATCGGTCACATAGTCCCACCCTTTTGTATTCAACGCGTCTATCAACGCATCGGTGGCCAACTGCCAGATATCATCAGTGCCCACTGATTTAGCCGGACGAGTTGAAAGATTGACTTCGTACTCAGTAAATCCAAAGTCCGAGAGAATGGTTTCTGTGAGATTCAGCACGCCCAGAATCTCTTGAGAAACCTGTTCAGGTAAGCAAAAGATATGAGCATCGTCCTGGGTAAAGCCTCGCACGCGCATCAGGCCATGTAGGACTCCAGAGCGCTCGTAGCGATAAACTGTGCCTAGCTCTGCCCAGCGAATGGGCAGCTCTCGGTAAGAATGCAGGCGGCTCTGGTAGGTCAACACATGAAACGGGCAGTTCATCGGCCTAAGCTGATACTGCTGCGACTCAATTTCCATCGAGTCAAACATATTCTCTCGGTAGAAATCGAAGTGCCCAGAAGTCTTCCACAAATCGAGGTTGGCTACATGGGGTGTGTACAACAGTTCATATCCTGTTGCCAAATGGGCCGAGCGCCAATAGTCTTCCATCAGTAGCCGCATCCTGGCCCCTTTCGGATGCCAGAAGACCAAACCGCCACCTGCATCTTCTTGAATGCTAAACAAATCGAGGTCTTGACCGAGCTTGCGATGATCTCGCCGCTTGGCTTCTTCTTTTTGATGCAGGTAGGCTTGCAGTTCTTCTGGTGTTTCCCAAGCTGTGCCGTAAATGCGTTGCAGTTGCTGTTTGGTTTCGTCGCCGCGCCAATAGGCCCCCGCAACACTTTCTAGAGCAAACGCATCGGGGTTGATGTCACCTGTAAAATTCAGATGCGGCCCGGCGCATAAGTCCCACCAGCAGTCTTTACCCCCTGTTTCTTGGACTAGTTTTTTTTGAGTTAGATCATCAGCAGACGCATTAAATAAAGACGCTTCTGCATTATCTGGTAAACGACTTGGCAAACTGTCTACACAGCCGATGAAGTAGCGTGTGATAGCTTCATCTACTGGAATGCCGTCAAGAATCTCTTGCTTGTAAGGTTCTTGAAGCGCGACAATCTCTGCTTGAATCTCTTCTCTTTCTACCACTTCACGAATAATTGGCAAGTTAGCGCGAATAATCCGCCGCATTTCTGCTGCAATCTGTTCTAAATCATCGGGAGTGAACGGCAGACTGCGACTGTTTTCCGATCCACTAGCGCGATCAAAGTCGTAATAAAATCCATTCTCCGTACAGGGACCAATCGCAACCTTGGTCTCAGGGAATAGGGTCTGCACAGCCATGGCCAAAACATGGGCGCAGGTATGTCGAATGCGCAGTAGCTTCTGAGAACGATTGGCGCTATCCGGTGATGGCGGCGATAGGGTTTGGGTTGGAGAAGAAATCATACCTATAAAAATTAGAATGATAAACATTATCATCCTACAACAAGAATTCAGACTTGCTGTAGGTTGTGGCTATAAACTTGGCCGTAAACCTTAGCGATGCCACTCTGTTTGGCCGTTGGGGAGATCTACGACGGTGATGCCTGCTGTTTGCAGTTCAGCCCGTAGGCGATCACTCTCGGCGTAGCGTTTTTCCTGACGGGCGGTTTGTCGCTGGTTTACTAAGTTTTCAACCCAGGCGATATCGAGATCTGCAGGTGGTGATGTCGTTTCTCCAGGAGCCTCCAGTCCTAGAACGTCTGCCAACTGCACCAGTGTTTGCTGCGCGGTATGTAATTGTTGATCCGATAACGGGTGATCTGCTGGTTTCTGGGCCTGATGCTGTCGTAGATTCACCGCCCGCTGAATTGACTTAGCCAACTCAAATAGCACCGCCAGCGCAGCGGCAGTATTGAGATCGTCATCCATTGCAGTTTGGAAGCGTTCTACGGACTCAGCATCCAGCTGATCTGCTGACTGATCGACTGCGTTAAATGCGGCAGGTAGCTTTGCGATGAGCGCAGTGCGCAAGGTTTGCCATCCTTTTTCTGCTGCTGCGATCGCCCTCGCGGTAAAATCTAGCGGCTTACGGTAATGGGCTTGCAGTACAAACAGCCGAACCGCCATCGGATTCACTGGCTGCGGATACGGCGGCCAGTGGCCCTCTAGCAGTGCCTGAATTGTGGTGAAATTCCCCAGAGATTTAGACATTTTCTCTCCGCCCACGGTCACCATGCCGTTGTGCAGCCAGTGGCGAGCCAACGGTTGCCCGCTCAGCGCCTCTGACTGGGCAATTTCGTTTTCATGGTGAGGAAACACCAAATCGCCACCGCCACCATGAATATCAATCGTTTCGCCCAGCCGAGTGCGAATCATTGCAGAACATTCAATGTGCCAACCCGGTCTCCCTTCGCCCCAAGGAGACTCCCACGCAGGTTCACCTGGTTTTGCTGCTTTCCACAGCGCAAAATCAAACGGATCGCGCTTCTTTTGATTTTCTTTCTTTTGGGCTGGATCTGGCGCGGCAACCCGTCCGCCTGCTCCCGCCTGCATTTGGGTTAGCTCTCTTTTAGAAAGCTGGCCATAGTCTGCAAACTGTCGCACGCTGTAGTAGACATCACCCTCAACTGCATAGGCGTAGTCTTTGTCTATCAGCGCTTGAATGAAATCGCGAATAGCTGGAATATGCGCTGTGACGCGGGGATACTCATCGGCATCAACAATGTTGAGTCGGCGAATATCTCGAAAATAAGCGTCAATGTAGCGATCGCTCACTGCCTGCATTGTGCTTCCTTCTGAGCGCGCCCGATTCAAGATCTTGTCGTCAATATCGGTAAAGTTTTGTACATAGCGCACCCTATAGCCCTGCCATTGCAGATACCGCCGCAGCACATCCCAAATCATGTAGGAGCGGGCATGACCCAAATGGCAGTCGTCATACACCGTTACCCCACAGCAATACATCGATACCTGATCTTCTTGAATGGGAACCAGTGGAGATTTTTTGCGAGCTAGCGTGTTGTAGAGGGTGAGGCTCATAAAGACTATTCCTGTATTCCAATAGCCTTTGAGTCCAGCGCTATGACCTTTAGCACTGGACTCAAAATGGACTTACGACAAATAAACTTGTAACGGTCGCTTACTTTCCCTGAAGCAGCGCAGCGGCATCCTTGGCAAAATAGGTCAAAATCATGTCTGCGCCGGCCCGTTTAATGCTGGTCAGGGTCTCTAGCATCACGGCTTTCTCATCAATCCAACCCTGCTGAGCAGCCGCTTTGATCATGGCGTACTCACCACTGACGTTGTAGGCTGCCACCGGCACGTTGGTATGCTGCTTAATACGACAGATAATGTCCAGATAAGCCAGAGCAGGTTTCACCATAATGATATCTGCGCCTTCCGTGATGTCTAGCTCAATCTCTTTAATGGCTTCTCTCGCATTGGCCGCATCCATTTGATAGGTCTTTTTGTCGCCAAATTTGGGTGCAGACTCTAGCGCATCACGAAAGGGACCATAGTAAGCTGATGCGTATTTGGCTGAATAGGCGAGAATGCCCACATTAATCCAGCCGGCCAAGTCGAGAGCTTTGCGAATTTCGCCAACTCGGCCATCCATCATATCTGAGGGTGCAACAAAGTTAGCCCCAGCCTCAGCCTGCACCAGCGCTTGCTTAACCAAGACGGCAACCGTTTCGTCGTTCAGAATTTGACCATTTTTCACAATGCCGTCATGGCCTTCACTGCTGTAAGGGTCGAGGGCGACATCGGTAATGATGAGTAGTTCGGGCACGGCTTCTTTAAGTGCGCGCACCGCCCGAGGAATTAAGCCTTCTGAGTTGTAGCTTTCAGTGCCTGCGTTGTCTTTTTGCTCATCGGGAATGAGTGGGAAAAGTGCGATCGCCCCAATTCCCAAATCTCTCGCACTTTTTGCTTCTTCTAACAATAAATCTAGAGAATAGCGATCGCAACCCGGCATTGATGGGATAGCTTCTTTGCGTCCTTCACCTTCCATTACAAACAACGGATAGATGAAATCAGCCGCACTTAGCACTGTTTCTCGCACCATTCGACGTAAGCCAGCCGATTTCCGCAGCCGACGCGGACGATGCAGCAGACTGGCTGAACTAGAGCTGGCTGAATTAGAACTGGCTGAATTAGAACTAGCAGAATCAGCCAGTGTCGCGTCAGCTACCGGGGTAGTTGTCACAATAGATTGGTCGGGAGAAAAGACTGTTGGGGTCGGCATAGGGTAAGTCTCTGAGCTAAGCCATCTCTAAATGAACGCCAATAGCGTATCACTAAACTTATAAGAATGATTATCATTCTCAAAATATCGTAAGATAGAACTCGACTTTACGGCAATCACAAGGCTATAGACAGTCCACAGAGCTTTGTCATCTGCGGATGTCGGCAACAGGTATCGGCAACAATGGACCGCATCTGCTTACGCTGGCTTTTGAATAATTCGTTCAAGCTGACGCTGTTTTGCTTTGGGGTCGATGCTCAACAATCGCACATAGTCGCTAGGGTGATTGACCAAAAACTGTTCTACCTGGGTTAGCACCTGAGCCTCATAAGTACTGGTAATAGCAGGAGCAGTCTGCCAAGAACCCACTTTGAATCGCCTAGCATTGGCAAATTCCAAGCCAATGCGGTGGCCCTGGCGGAGTTGTTGTCGAATGATGTCTACGATATCTGCCGGTAAAGGACGAGGTGCTTTGCCATTTTGAGGCATAGAACCAAAGCCATTGGAGTGAGAGCCGTTAGACCGTGAGCCATTACTGGAGGCCGGTTTCTGTAAAGAAGGATCGCAGGCGATACCGTCAGAACAGCGATACCCGGCCCGCAGCGCTTGATTGACTTCAACCACATGGTGAGAAAAGGTGCGATCGCTCTCAGTCGCATCCGGTAGCCGATCAGCAGCCTGCTGAGTCGTAATCACCGCGCCCGACGGCACATACTTACCAGGGGGAATCTCCACATCTTGAATCAGGGCATGCATCATCACAATGCAACCGTGGCCTACTTGGGCATTAAACACCGTTGAGCGAAAGCCAATAAAACACTCATTGCCCACATAAGCAGGCCCATGAATCAGAGCCATATGGGTAATGCAAGTATCCTCACCAATCCACACCGAATAGGCTTGCTGGTCATCTCCAAAAATGCGTCCCTGCTCTAGCCCATGGATGACCACTCCATCTTGAATGTTGGTATTCGCACCAATATAAAAAGGCGCACCTTCATCCGCACGAATAGAGGTGTTGGGAGCGACGATGACATTTTCACCCAGCTTCACATCCCCAATCAGGCTGCACTGAGGATGGACATAGGCAGAGGCAGCAATAGCAGGCTTATCTAGATCGCTATCCCAAGGCGTGGGTGGGGCGGGTTGATGACGCAGCGGCATGATACTTTCTTTGGTTTACAGCATCCCTTCATTGACAGCCTCGACCGAAGTACGGGCAACAAATAGAGACGGCATATCTCAATATTTTGGCAGGCAATATTTTGATAATGATAATCATTATTACATATTAGCTAGCAGGGTTTGGCCACACACAGTGCCACTCGCCCCTGACTTGTGACGACTGATCCGTAATGGCTGCGTAAATCCTTTTTCCCTCTGTAAACCTGTAAATGCCAGAAGCAAATATCAGGAAAAATTCTCAGCCTGATAATGGGACGGATAGCCTTTAATTGCTTTCCGCTCCGGTACTCGATAGGTCAATTGCTTGCTAGTGCTTTTGCCCAAGCTCACCAAAGATTCTGCCATTTTGACCGCAGCGGCGACAGCATCAATCACAGGCACACCCAAGCGCTTTTCCAATTCTTGTTCTAAGCCACTCATGCCAGCACATCCCAAACAAATCGCCTCAGCCCCATCTGTTTGAATCGCCAGCTGGCTCGCCTCAGTCAATACTTCTAGAGTGGCCAGTCGATCTTGTTCTGTTTCAAGCACTGACAACTTTGTTGTTCTCACAGAGGCACAACGTTCTGTGAGGCCCGTTTTCACAATTGTTTTTTCTACCATGTCTTGCACTCGGTGAAGCGTCGTCACGACACTCCACTTGGCTGCCAGCATATTAGCAACATACAGGCTAGCCTCCGAGATGCCAATAACAGGTTTAGTCGTAATCTCGCGAGCGGCCTCAAGTCCTGGATCTCCCCAGCAGGCCACAATAAAGGCATCAGAATCACGGTCCAGAATAATCTGTTCTAAAATGCCGGGAATGGCCAAATATTCGTCATAATAACTTTCAACAGATTCAGGGCCGCGTTGGGGCTGCACTGTCACAATCTCAGTTCCCGGAAACTTAGCATTTTGGGCCGAGGCATTGATATTGTCCGTCATCGCTTGGCAGGTATTGCTATTGATGATTTTGATACGGCAGGTTGGTAGAGACATGGCAAGGTAAGGGCAAGATATCGTTTTGCGATCTCAGCTGACGTGAGCTGATGTGCGATCGCAACGTCGTCACTTTCTTCTGATCACGTTATTGGTATATGGCAACAACCTGACAGACACAATCGTTTGGTCAGCAGCTTAAGATGCTCTTTGCTCTGTCTGCTTTCTTTTTAGAAATTCGGCGAAGTTTCTTACCTCTTCAAGTGTGGTTTCAGGTAATTCATTAACCAGTGCCAGTAGCTGAGCGCGTACGCCTACGGCTTCTCGTGCGGGAGTGACTAAGCGAATTTGGCGGGGTGATAGTGTTTCTACGCCGATAGTCTCCATGAAAGAATCTATGGCTTCGCGGGTAGTGGGGGCAAAGTCACCGTCTTCTGTTTCGACTACCCACTCGCCAAATAGCTCGACCATGTATGCTTCTCCGTCATTAAGTACTTCAACGATAGAACCTATACAGCCTTCTGGAGCAGTACTACCGTCTTCCAATAGAATTTCTGCTCTTAGCCTTACGGCATCAAATAGTTGGAATTGGCTCATGAGTTTTTCTTCCGCCTTTGAGGAACTGCAGTAACGAAGCGAGCGATCACCTCTCCAAAGAGTACTATCCAGATCGTTTTGATCCGTTTGGTTCTACCAGATGAGCTTGTGATAGAAATGATAGCTTGGTAGTACTGATCGTGTGCATTGGGCTATTTGGGCTCAAGTACATCAGGCG
>CALDSK010000114.1 GCA_937911865.1 uncultured Synechococcus sp. | reverse complement strand
GGCTGCGGGCGCGCCCTACGACGTCGACCTGATCCTCGACGACAACGCCGCGGCGGCGGGCGATGAGATCGGCTTCCAGGTCGCGGTCATCGACCAGTATGGAAACAGCCTCAGCGCCGATGACGCCGTCGTCGCCTGCATAGACGAGGGTATAGTTGCTACCGCTGCTGCGATAAAGGCGGCTATTTCCGATGTCGAAACTGCCACCGCTGGCTATTTCAACTTCTTGGCCATCTACGGTAACTGTTGCCTCTCGCCCGGATACGCTTCTGTTGACTCTAGGGATAAGCACATTGGGATCATTAGACTCTGGGACATACTCTATTCCTTCGGAGTCGATCACAACAGTTTGGCCATCAACTTCAGTGGCAACTGCAGAAGCAACGGTGACGTTGGAGTCGATTTGCACATAGCGCACTTGAATGTCGAAATCGCCATCGGCAGATTCGACTAGTGTGAAGTCGCCTGCGGCTTGGAAGTCGTAGCCGATGCCGTCAAAAGTGGTGAGGTGGGGTTCGCCTTTAGAGCGAGCACGGTTGTTGGGAGAAAAGGGAATCTGGCTATTCTGACCATCATCAGGCTCAATATTGGTGCTACTTGATGTTACTTCAGAGGAATTTTCGCTTGTAAGCGTATCAAGTTCTTCCTTTAGAGCTTCTGAAATAAGCTTGTTCTCGATGAATTGCGACAGGTTAGATATCTCATTAATTAGATCTTTGTCAGCAGTAAGCCACTCCGAGAAACGAGCTGATAACTTCGAAGTCCCTGAGGGAAAGAGACCTAGAAAGGTATTTAGAACGTTTTCTCCCACCAGCGCAGATTCGATAGCTCCAAGACCTAAGCCAGTAATCGCAGCAAGCTGAGCAGCTGCAGTCCTGGCTCCAGGATTCGTTAGATTCCTAATAGCCTGAATTCCTACAGTTGAACCGCCAGCGACACCACCTGTCACAAAACTAGCGATACCGCCACCTAAGCTAGGTTTATCGCTAGTTGCGAGATAAATTCCTACGTTGGCACTGCCCGTAATCACTGCACGAGTAATCACTTTCTGAACCACCTTTCGAGCAGCAAAGGCGGCTAATGGCACTAGAAATCCTAGAGTTCCTTCAGGGTCAATATACTCAATCGGATTATTTTGAACGTACCTATATAAGTTTGTATCACCCCCATTTAGTCCAATGGGATCAGCAGAAGTGAATCTGCCGATATCACTCCCGTAGAATCTTTCTCGCATAAAGTCGAGGCCATGTTCTTCTTCGGCTACACCATATTGACCTACGAATTCAAAAGAGTTGGAGACAGTTTCAGTTTCAGCGATGGATTTACCGAATGGCAAGTAAAAGTAGTTATTGACAACTTTACCTGAGTTATCTGTTATGCCAGTAGTCGAACCAACAATATTGAAGTCGTAATAGTGATTGTTTGCATTTGTAGTAAGTGTTTCTAGTCCTAATCCATGGGTGTAGCGGGCAACAACATTGCCTTGCACATCGTACTCTCCAACAACATCGCCATAGCCAAACGGATCAATGAGATACTCGGTGCGATCGCTATCTCGAACGCTTGCTGTGCGATCGCCAAACGCATTGTACTCATAAGTAGTCATCACCCCGTCCGGCTCAGTTACGCTAATCAGCCTATTCTCACTGTCATAGCCATAGCGAGACGTACCTGTTTCATCTGTCTTCGCAGTTAGATTACCGTCCGCATCATACTCATACTCAAAGCCGCCAACTTCAGTGTACTGATTGAGATTATTCGTTTCGTATTCAGTCGTCTCACCATTCTCAACGGTACGGATGCGATTACCCACCGTATCATACTCATAAAGCAACGACTGATCGCTAATATCCGACACAACAGAATCAAACTCAGCACCAATAAGCTGCCCTGCCGCATCATAGTAGTAAGTCCACTGGCCTTCCAGCGTTGTTTGGCTGCTCTGCCGTCCTAGCTCGTCGTAGGTGTAGACAGCACTGGAATTAATTGAATCATCAGGCGCGTGATTGACAATGCTAAGAAGCTGGCCCGCATTGTCATAAGCATACAGAGCATAGGTACCATTTCCCTTATCTTCTCTCGCAAGTCTGCCAACCGCATCATACTCATATTCGACAATGAGATCACCTGCACCGTCGGTTAGCCCGCTCAAACGACCCAATTCATCATAGGCGTAGTTTGTAACGTTTCCGTCTTGATCCGCCATGCTGGTGCGGCGATCGCTCTCATCGTAGGTGTAGCTCAAAAATCGTCCACTCGAATACGTAATCTTGGTCAGCCGCCCCGCCACGTCATAGTCCAAATCGGTAACACCAGTCTTATCAATGGCCAGGTCTAAATATCCGCTCTCATCATACGTATAGACTGTAAAATCGCGTGACTCTAGCGCTTGCTGAATAAATAGCTCGCCTTCCTCGTTGTACGTGTATGTCATCCGCTGTCCACGGCGGTTTACAGAAGCAGTTATTTGACCGCGATCGCTATACTCAAAAGTCTCTTGACTACCATCTTCATACTCAATCTCCGTAAGATTTCCGTCGGTGTCATAGCCATATACCATGCCATTACCTCGTGCATCAGTCACGCTTGTCAACTGGTTAAACGTCGACTCATAAGTAAACTGAGTGCGATCGCCTAAAGGATTGACCTGAGTCGTAAGATTTCCCTGACTGTCGTAGCCGAAAAGAGACGTATTATTCTCTGGGCCAACGACCTGAACCAAATTGCCTTGACCATCGTAGCTGTAGCGAACTTGCTGACCATTTGCATCAGTGAGCTGACCAATCTGGCCATTTTCATTCAGCAGCAGTGCCGTCTCGTTCCCTGCGCTATCGACCACCGTAACGCCACCTGCAGAATCGTACCGGTATGTCAGCGTTTCCGATGCGCCATTTTCTCCGACCAATCGCTCTTGACTGACTCGCCCACGGTCGTCATAAGTAAGATCCAGTCGCGTACCGCTCGGATCAGTGATAGATGTAATCTCTGCTCCCGCATAGGCATAAGTTGTTGTTCCTAACTCGTCAGTAATTGTTTCTAAGTTAGTACCACCTACATCGTACGTGTATGCAGTGGTGCGACCATCTGGCGTGGTGATTGACTCAATTCGGTTGAGGCTATTGTAGTCAAAAACAGTCTCATTGCCGAAGTCGTCAGCGAGTCGAGTTAGTTGATTTGGCGCTAAGTCGTTGGTGTAGGCCGCAGTAATCCGGTTGCCATTGGTATCTTCGATGTAGTCAAGCTTCCCCACCGTGTTGAAAACAACCTGGGTACCATCCGGTTCTTGTAGCGTGTATGTGCCTGTTGCCGCATTTAGGGAAAGAATTGCGCGATCACCTGCTAGCCCCCGATAAGTACCATTCTCACTCAAGTCAAAAGAACGCCGCGTTCCTCCATTGTCTATAGCCACATCTCCCGCCACATCGGTAGTTAGCTGAAGGTCTCCAATAAACGACTGGCCAATCCCGAAAGAGCCTAAGTTATACTGCTGAGAAATAGATTGAAAATCACTCGCCTGCTGAAATTCAAATGCTAGCAGCGTATCAGCATCAGCGACATACTGACCTAGCTGACTGAGATAACTGGCATTTTCTGTTATCAATTGCCTATAGTCACTGGCTGTTGTGCCTACTTCAGCCACAAAGTTGTCGTATATCTGCTGCCACGCATCGCTAGAGATATAGTCTGGCCGTGACTGATCTCGCAATGCTTCCCAGTCAATTGGCGCACTGTCATCAACAATATTCACACTAAAGTCTATCGGTCTATCTCTATCAACATCGGGCATAAACTCAATGGTAAAACTGTTGCTTACCCCTGGCGGCAATATCCCTGCAACGCCTTCGTTATTGATCGCCAAAAACTGGATTTGGCTCTCACTAAAGCCTGACTCATCATCTAGCCGCAACTGTGCGCCCTCTGTCGATAAGCTCAACAGCGGCGCTGCTATGTCTACCACTCCGGTATTGGTATACGTCACGGTAACTTTATCTGTACCAGATGCTGTGATACTGGTAGGTGAGCTAATAAATGCTTCTAGCCGATCAAAGATTGGCTCTTCAGGAAATGGCTCTTCAGGAAGTGGCTCTTCAGGAAGTGGCTCCTCAGGTAGCACATCTTCAGTACGCGAGAGGTCTGCCGATCCAGCGATTTCGCCACTAAGACCAGTGATGGTTCTTACTAAGCTACCGGCCCCTGTCGAAGTATCAATGATGATTTCTCTGCGATCGCTGGTGTAACCTAACAACCCATCTGCGCTCGAACTTAATCCCCACACTTCATCGAATCCAATTGAGCCAATCTCAGTGACTTGGGCAAGCCCACCCGTTTGCGAATCGACTGCAAAAGAGTAAAGCGTATCCGAGCCGGACGCTGTAGACGTTGCAAAAAACTGCCTTGTTTGAGTGTCGAACTCTAGATCGCCGCTACTCCTAAAGCTACCGCCGATATCAAAAGCAGCGGATGCATTGCCCGTAGTCGTATCAATGTTGTAAACCTCTGAACTTCCTGCTGCTACACCAAGCAGCTGACCATCACCTGAAAAGCCAATAGAATTTATGAATGCGCCGTTTCCAAACGCTCCGACTTCAACAAATTCTTTGGTTGTTTCATCAATAGTATAGAGCGTGTCAAATGTGATGGCGAAAATGCTGCCGTCCGAGGCAACGGCAATATCTGTTAGATTATTGACTCTATCGGTCGTAAGGAGTTCAAAAGCGCCGGAGTCAGAATTGATAATACCAATCTGACCATCACGACTTGCAATCAAAGATTTCATGATTTCTTCCCTGTGTGTTGACAGTTATGTTCTTGTTCGTAGCTCTATGAAAAATACTGTGCTTACAGAAGCTTTAATTTGATACTAAAGCTAATAGACTCTCCTAGAATCCTTGGCAATCGTTGTGACTTGGATTGTTAAGGCATAATCTTGCCGCTTGGCGAGCTCCTTCCCACGCGTCATGACTCATTAGCGTTATCGAGTGGATTGTTTCCATAGAGTATGCATCGGTTAATGCCAATACTCTGTATCCATAGCGATCGCTTAAGTAGAAGTGGTATGTTTCCCGAAAAGTTGGATCTTCAATAGCATCGGTGTATCGAGAGTTAATGAAGTCTTCCGTAATAGAGCGGCCCCACAAGTTTTCAATAAGACGTAGGCCAGTCTCATTATCTCGCTCAAAGGCCATAGAAAAGTTTGGATGCCTGTACTGAAGTGTTTCAGACTTCGATATTCCATTTTCTTCAAACACATACAGTACAACTCCATCATCTCCGCTACCTATGGAAACCACGTATGAATCACCTGCCCACCCATCATATTCAAGGCTCATGCCAGGAAATGTTTCTGAGGTACGAACCATGTTCTGAACTGCTTCGAGTGTCTGACCCGGTAAAGCCAGAGATGGGGTTTGCAATGCTGCCCAACTCAAACCCGATACGATTGAGAGAAGCAGGTTCCTTTTGATGCAGGTAGAAATTTTCATTGAGATACTATTTTTTGCCATCATTTATTAGTTCATATCGTCTATGCAGTTGAAGTAAGAGAAGCTCTGTCCTGCTTCATCTATAAGCGCTATCTCATCCTCAGAAGCAGCGGTACTCTTATAGTGAGTTACCCGTCTCTCATCAGGTCTGGGTCGACCAATTGTAAAGGTTAAAAAGTTGTTTTCTATATCAAAGTAAACGGCTGATCCAGATCCTCTATAAACCCACTCGCCCCCTTCTTTTCTAAAATAACTAGATTCTCCTAGATACGAGTAGCGGCTGTCTAACTCGCTAAAGTCCCATCTATAGCGGCTATAGCCTTCTGGAACAACCCTTGTCCATTCTCTACCTTTTACTAAGATGTTGAATCCTTCGATGTCAGTAGGAATCTGCTACTTTTGTGCGATCGCCATCTCATTAGTACTATTTGCGCTACCAATCGACACTAACAAGAGCAAAGGAAACTTAATCCAACTTAAATATTTCACTTCTGCTCAACTCCTTAAACTTTCTATTTTTTACTTGTACTTTGTTGAATCAATCCGATTGCCATGGCCGTCAAATTGTCCATCGTATAGCTCATATCCATCGCCACCGTAGCGCTTGCCTCTATACTTGATTCTTTTATCCTTGAAAGCCGATTCACCACGAGCGTTGCCGCCGAATGGGCTCGGAGTCCATCCTAACCACAGCCATAGCGCTAGGTAATACAGCACTCCAAGAAAACCCGCACCACCAGCAGTCTCACTAAAATCGGAACCTTCAGGAAGTAAAAACGAGATGCCCAGCAAACCTGAGCTAATCCAAAAAAAGCCACTGCCTAAGTGATAGTCCAACAATTGCTAAAACAACCGTAAATATAGCGACTGGGACAATACCAAAATCGTCGAAGGAAGGGGGGTGTGATGACTGAGATTTTTTGTGCAATCGCTGGCAACGAAAAAGATATCAATGCAAAAATTGTGAATAACGCTGTTCTGAAACGGAGTTGTATCTGTGCAACAAAGGTTCTTCCAAGATACGCGAGTAGAATACACTTTCTGACCAACTGAGTTTTGAATTTATCGTTAAATATAAACATTTTCTAATCCTTCGAGTGAGTTCTAGTAAACATGGAGGTTTATGACACTCATGTTGGCCGACTGAAGCTTTAGTCTCCCTGCCTTCCTTGCAGTGTTTTATATCTGAATACTGTGTACTCAACCAGTCTCTAATTCGCCGCTGAATACGTACGTGTTCTTCAACCCCTTCATGGGCGTATCGGTTATACCCGTTCTGCTTCTAAATAGCTAATTCGGCTAGGTGTAGCTAGATATGTTGGTAAGTATTTAGGATGAGACCCATCGACCTGCTCATTTAGCGAGACAAAGAAGTCTCTTAGCCCATCGGCAGCGTAGCCAGAGCCTTCGACAGCCCGTGCAGTCCAAAGAGGCTGATAGAATTCAGTATATTGAGAGCTAGTTATTCAGCCAACCATCTTTCTTGCAGACTTTCCTGCAAGAAAATGCATAGCGATAGGCAAGTACACTTTTGTGCAAATTAGTAAGCAGGTACAGTCATTTATATATGAAAGAAAATTAGTAGACAGCTTATGCGTCGTGCGGATACGGTATTCTCAGATTGTTGAACGACTAGGGTAGGAGTCGTCTTAAAAATCATGAGCATACTAGAACGAATTAGCTATTTTTTTCACAGCGCTAGCGGCTTCGCTTACAGTCTATTCAAGTACCCGGGCACCTAAAGAATCCTCATGGGAAGCGGGATCTTCAATCAGGTAGGCTCAATTATTCTCAGGTATTAACAAACTGTGGTGAGCAATCAAAAATATTTTTATTTTTTTGCACTTGCTACTGTGAAATACTACTCACATATCATCAAGCTACAGACACACTAGGAAACAGATATCAAGAGCAACTATAGATATGAGCCATACATTTATTCTCGTTGAAGATCAGCCTTTGGTTCGCGATAACCTGCTCGCGCAACTAAAGAGCCAATACCCAGATGCCAAAGTTTTACCTACAGGCGTTGCTGAAGGTGTAGAAGAGATGGTAAGTAAAGCTAACCCAGATTTGATTATTATGGATCTTTCTATCCCTTTTGATGCAGAGGCAAAGGCTACATATGCAACCGGTATTGCGTTGATCGAGAGACTACTCCGTGAGCACACAGACATAAACTTTGCCGTTAGAAGTGTTGACCCTAAAAACTTAGTGAGGCTGAAGCGTGAGATAGAAAATCATAATGCAGGATTTGTGATTATAGATAAGGCTCTTCCGGAGAAAGATATCCTTGAACGGATCGACTGGGCTCTTAAAGGTGTGAACTATACGAGAGAAATTCGAGGTGGCCCAGAACTGAAAAAAGAATGGAAAACTGTGCTTCATCTTGCTTTCAATGAGGCACTAACAGATGAGGCGATCGCTCAAGAGATGAATTTGGCTATACGCACTGTGCGGGTGTATTGGAGTAAAGCCCAAGATGCGCTAGAAATTTATCCTGATAAAAGATATAACCGCCGCATTCAAACTTACAACAAAGTAAGGCAGCTGGGATTTCTTGATTGAATGAAGCACTAAAAAAGAATTCTGGGCCTTATCGTTAGAGTTCAATGATTTTTACGTGTGAGGGCTTCAATTGTCGAATATAAGAAAATGGCTTAAGGACTTTCGAGTCAACTGGATGCCTAGCCTCTCTGTCACAACAGGCACAGTAGTAGTGGTAAGGTTGCTGGGCATTATGCAGAATGCGGAACTGCAAGCATTTGATTTGGGGCTGAGGTGGCGACCTGCTGAATCCAAAGATACTAGAATCACATTGGTTGAAATAACAGAAAACGACATCCAAAACACTGTAGGTTATCCTATCTCAGATGGTAAGCTGGCGGAGATAATTGAAACGTTGCAGGCCTATGGGCCGAGAGTCATCGGCTTGGATATATTTAGAGATCAACCGATGGACGAAGAGTACAGTAAGCTTGAATCTGTGCTGAGTTCAACGCCCAACCTCGTTGGTATTAGTAAGATAAAGGACACACCTATCTTACCGCCACTAGCGATACCTGAGGAGCGGGTTGGATTTGCAGATGCGGTGATTGATGACGATGGCTTTTTGCGGCGCAGTCAACTAGGAGACGAGGATGGAGAAGGACAATACGGCATCTCTTTTACTGTTCGCTTAGTGGAGCAATATCTTAGAGATGAAGGAATTAGCTTAGAGAACGGTATAAGGGTGTTTGATGCCATGCGTTTTGGCGAGACTGAGATTCCTCATTTTCGCCAAAACATGGGTAGCTATGTATGGGCAGACAGCGGTGGCAATCAGACGCTAATCAACTACAGAGCTGGAGAGCAACCATTCGATTCTGTCTCTTACTCTGAAATACTTTCAGGTAGTGTGGATGCCAACATTCTTTCAGATAGAATTTTATTTGTTGGCTACACAGCGAAGTCTATAAAAGATTTTCAGAACTCAAGAGTACTTCCCACATATGAACCTAGCTTGGTTCCTGGTATTGCGATACAGGCTCACGCAGTCAGCCAAATCTTAAGTGCCTATTATGACGGCAGGCCGCTTTTGAGGACACTGCCTGAAGTTTTAGAATATGGTCTTATTATAGCTGTGGGTTTACTAGGTACTGCACTATTGAGATACCGTCAACGTCCTATACTACAGTTTATAGTTACGATCTCTGTCAATGCTTTATTAATACTGATATATTATTTTTCGATCGTTTTTGCATGGTGGTTACCCATCATTCCTATGATGCTGGCATTTTCATTCAATGCAGTCATACTCTACCCTTTCTACTTCGCTCAAGCTTTACTTCAGTCAAAAGTGAAGGAGAAAGAAGCACTGATAGAGCAAACCTTTGACATAATTCATAATGACTCTCTTCAAATAGTTGCAATCATGCTGAGCAGCTGGCAAGAGGGCGAAACCATTACATCTGATATGAGAGATAAGATGGATGATTTAAATCGTAAGCTACGCAGCATCAGAAGAAGGCTTAATCAGGAAGTATTCGAAGAAAAACTGACCGTTGGAGAAGAGATCATTGATATAAACATTCCTCTGCACTTAATACTTCAGCAGGTATACGACGCAGTAGGACTCGAATATAGGAGTTTCTTTAAGTCAGTTTATCGTGATAACAATATTGTCCCTATCGACGATAGCAGTTTAAGTGAAAATGAGAAACGAGCAATTAGTGGTTTTCTGAAAGAGGCAATGGTAAATGTTCGTAAGCACGGTGAAGGGGTGACTCAGGTCAATGTTGAAGTAATGCAAGAAGAAGCTCACAACATTGTTCGCGTTACTGACAATGGTAAGGGCTATCAAACCGCTTGTAGTGATGTGAATAGCCAGCAGCATGATAAACGGCCTGCTGGTGATGATAGTGTCGATAGCGGAAACGGTACCCGCCGGGCAAAGCAGTTAGCTTCTCAGCTAAGAGGGACTTTCTCACGAAGAAAGAAGGTTCCTCACGGCGCGATCTGTGAGCTTCGTTGGCCGATTCGCAAACCTTTCCTCAGGCGCTGATAGTATTGATAAAAATAATGATAACTGTGCATAAAAGTGCACAGTTATCATTATTTTTTGCATGAAAGTGATCCTATTGGAACAATACTTGCCACACCTACTTCATGTAGAATTTTGTCATGACTCGCTCGGCACCTATCATGACATTTTTTACGTCAAAATCTGTTTCTGCTATTGCACTCAGTCTTACCTTTGCGTATTCGTTGACCTTAAAGGCACCCGTGAGTGCACAAACTACCCCCCCTCCTACCCATTTTTCGGACAGTTTTCCTGCCTTTGTTCCGCCATCTAATCCAAGGAGGCGTTCTGGTGGAAATGATACAACGGGTTCCCGTACAGGTAGCTGCACAGGAAGTGATGGAACTTCCTTTACGTTACTCAGCCCAGTCGATACAATCGGCTACGCAGCTTCGCCACAGCCTACAGTATCTTGGTATTTGCCTAGTTCTGAAGTGCAATATCCGGTTCAAGTAAAATTCTTTCTTGAGAGTCAAGATGGAGAAAAATATGTTGAGGTAGTAGACGTTGACTATCAGCCAGGCATTACGACTTATTCTATCCCTCCTGAGAAGATAACTCTAATGCCCGGCATGGAATATGGGTGGCAAGTGAGGATTGAATGCGACAAGAATCGCCCTTCCCGCTCGCTGCTTCAAAGAGCAAGGGTTGAAGTTGTACAGCCTTCCATCGAACTACAGCAGGCTATTGAGGCTGCTACAACAGATGCTGAAAGAGCGCTAGCCTATGGCCGAGAAAGCATTTGGTATGATGCGATCGCCCAAGTTGCCCAATCAGAGTCTCCAGAAGCAATAGCCGTTCGCCATGAGCTGCTGCTGAATTTAGCCACTTATTTATCAACGGTAGAAACAAGCAATGCAAGGGATCAAATTCTAGAAATCATTCAAGAAAATATTGAAAATAATTCGGGGCTGATGCCATAGGCTTATTTACTAGCGGTCTGAGCTTTTTATAACCAGTTGCCAATTAGAACAAAGGGAGCCCAGCGGTAAGGATGCTGAGCTTCTTTGTTCTCTGAGCGAATCATATCAATTTGCGCAGCCTGAAGTGCTTTCGCTTTACTGACTGATGAGGTTTGCAATTCATCATAAAATTGCGAGATAAGCATTGCTGTGTAGCTGTCGCTGACAGCCCAAAGGGAGGCAATCGCACTCTGCACGCCTGCGCGTACAGCAACGCCTGCTAAACCTAGCGTTGCGCGATTGTCTCCAACTGCAGTCTCACATGCTGTCAGCGTTAGCAGCTCAATGGGCTGACGAGTTGGGTCGCTAGCCTCACGAATTAACGTATCGAGCTTACGGATCTTTAATGTTTCATTAAAGGGGCTCGCCTCAGCCTTGGCACCCATAACAATGAAGCTTTCGGTTGGATCTGGCTCAAAGAAACCATGTGTAGCCATGTGCAAGATGCGATAGTCTTTTTCTGCAATTTCCTCACGAAGCTTAGCTGTAGAAAAATCTTCATTCAGCAGTGTCTTACTTTTTGGAAATTTTTCCGCAATCGCCTTAATCTCTTTATCGACACCTTTCAGCTCTGGAAGGTTACGGTCACCTTCTATGCTAGAAGCTTCACTAACGCCCATTAATAAAATTCGGGGGTTTGTAGAGCGTTCGGCTATCTGAAGACTTGATAGAGTGAGACTAGGCGTTGTTGCGATCGCGAAGTTTTCAATTAGATACTGCTCACCATCGTGCAGCGCGGCCATTGGAATGCTTCGCAGTAAACCATCATTTGTAAAGACTAGTGTGTCTATGCCTCGGTCATCCAAATCTGTCCTGATGGGACCGATTAACCACTGATAGAGATGCTGAGAAGGTTCCTGATCATATTTTTCATTATATTCTAAACTTAAGTCTCGGCCATCCTCCATATTGCGGCGAAACCTTTTGATATTTTCTTTTAGAACGCTTTCATTTACCTGAGTGTAGACTGTCTTCTTGTCCCCATTTGGAAAACTAACAATAACAGCGAGCTGTTTGTTATCAGGCTCATCTACAGACAAGCTTGCCCTGTCATTGTCTAGGATAGCTGTGCTAATGATAGCCGTTACTTGCTGGTCGTATACCTCATTGATTCGGACAGCTACAGGTGAAATGACACAGTCGTTTGCAAAGTAGCTTTGTAGCTCTGCAATTTGAAGCTGGTCGAGCGCGTTCAAAGTTGAATCTAACCTTCTAAAGCCATTGTCTTTTTTGTCTGCTCGCAGTGTTACTTCAGAAGGAATGCGTTTTAGAGACAGCGCTGCATACTGCCGGTATACTGGCTCTACAGAATCGCGAAAATCAAACTGCAAGTCTTTATTAGCGCTTGAGATGTTATCACGAATTTTTTCTAATAGGAGAATCGCTTCCTGGTAAGCGACCTCTGCGTCATCCAACCTGTCTGTTTTTTCAAGAATGCGCCCTGCTTGCCATGCCCACAAGTACTGACTATCTTCGGAGGCTATCTCTTCCCCGGCAGCTAGCCGAGCGAATTGAGTCGCTTCGAGCGCCGCTTCATATCGCTCAGCGCGTTCCTCTATATAACCTAGCCTTCCAAGCGCAAATGACTCTGCTCTATAGCTACCAATCGATTTCGAAATATCAACAGCCTGACGAAGTAAATCGGTTGCTTGCTGTTCGGTTTTAGCGTCTAGCGGCGTAGTGGGTGGTGGAGACAAAGGCGCTCTTGTGTTGAGTGCTTCTATAAAACTAGCTAACCGAATAGTGGCAAAGGCTTTATGCTGTGTATTGGGCATTTGCGCCAGTACTTCTATGGCCAGTTGCTGATACTGTTCTGCGGCGGCCCAATTCTCAGCCTGAATGTAAGCTGGAATTAAGTTTAAGAGCAATCGCAGTTGCTCAGGTGTGGCGTTTGGCAATAGGGTGTAGGCTTTCTCAAAATAGCTAATTGCACCTGTAATATGTTCATCAGCCTCAGCATTCGCTGTCTGTTCACTGCTGTCACCTCGTTCTGCTGCTTCTAAAGCTAAGCGATAGTCTACCTGGGCACGGTTCATTTCAAGACTGCCTAGTCCATTTAAAATGGCACCTTCTAGGTCTGGACGGTCAAGAGAGTGCACTATTTCACGCCCGTAGTTTAAATGATGTAAGGCTTCATCATATTCACCACTTGCTCGGTAGGCTTCGCCTAAGCTGGCGATCGCAGCGACCTGAGCTAAAGTATCTTCTGATGCAGTAGCTATTTGAAGCGCACTGCCAGGTTGACAATCTTGTGGCCCACGAGCTGCGTTAATTGTTGAGTCTTCAGTACAGAGGAGGGCAATCGCCTTTCTGTGCTGACCAAGTCGACTGTAGGCTTGTGCCTGTTCTGTTAGAAGATGACTTAGCCCAGCTGAGTCAGGTGACGAGGAGGGAAGTAAATGAAAGGCAGCGATCGCATTTTCCCAGTGGGTGATTTCTTCAGCAGTTTGTCCTATTTGCTGATAGGCCAGCGCCAGGTTTTTACTCACGGTAGCCATTGCAGAAACCGTATGAGCTTCCTCATAGTTTTCGTAAGCTTGATGCCAGAGTGCGATTGCTTCTAAAAAATCACCCGTTTCATAGGCTTCAATTCCGCTTTGAACACTTTGCTGGGGATCGCTGGCAATAGCCGTTGTCTGCGCTGAGGGAGAGAAGTTACCTATCCACAGAACAGCAATTAATGTACAAGCACACAGTCTAAGAAACAGGTAACGACGATGACATCTAACTGCAGGGCGGCGCATAGAAATAAATCCCCTAAGAGAAATGCTTAGATTTCACAAACACTACCATATCGAATAATGTTGTAAATTTCCCCAATACTTCATCACACCACAAATGAACATTTAGGGAGATCGATTAACGTAGCCCTGAAAAAAGAAACTCTATATAAACATTGTTCATGTTCTAGCTTTTGAATGCTAAATTGTTCTACAGTTACATCAAGCATATTTGGTCAAGACCGTAAGGAGTTTCGCCGATGTTCTTCTCAAAACTACGGGTTTTGCCAGAAAAAGTCGCACTATTCAGCGGTGTTTTAGTCTTCAGTCTTGCCACACCAGGTGGATTCGTGAAACGGTCTGTGGCACAGGTCATACCCGATAGCACATTAGGCTCAGAAAGCTCTCAGGTAACACCCAATAATCGAATTGAAGGCGGAGCCGCTAGAGGGACTAATCTATTTCATAGTTTTTCTGAATTTAGCATTGGAGATGGGCAAAGATTTATCTTTTCTCCAGACAGTAGCATTGACAATATCTTCACTCGGGTAACTGGCAACACGAGCTCTCAGATCTTCGGTACGCTTGGAGTCAACGGCGATATCAACTTTTTTCTTACTAATCCCAATGGCGTTTTCTTTGGACCTAATGCACAGCTTGATGTAGATGGTTCCTTCTTAGCCTCTACAGCAGATAGTATTCAGTTTGGAGACGAGTTTATTTTTAGTGCAACTGCACCCAACACGCCGCCTGACTCGATTCTCACTATTAATCCCTCAGCTTTGATTTTTAATCGTGCAATCCCCGGAGCCATTACTAGCCAAGCTCGGCTAGAAGTCAATCCGGGTGAAAGCATTCAACTAGCAGGGGGCAGCATCCGAATTGAAGATCAAGAAAACGCTATTGTCGCCCGTGAGGGTTTAGTTGAACTGGCTGGAATCTCTGCGCCAGGCACTCTTGGCCTTTCTGCTACAGACGGCACATTTCAGTTACCTAGCGACCTCGCACGCGCTGATATCAACTTGTCGCAGGTTAGCATTAATGTCGCTGGCAGCGATCAGGGAAGTATTAACCTCTATGGACACGATATCCTCAGTGAAGATGCAGGCATCATTGGTGGTTATCGGGAGCAGCCAAAAGCGGAAAGCAGCAGAGCCGGAGATGTCACGCTTGATGCGACTGGTGATATCAATATTATCAGCGGAAATATTACAAACAATGTTCCTAGAAATATTCAAGGAATTAGCGGTAATATTTTCCTAGGGGCAGTGGGAGGCATCGTTCTAGAAAATTCTCGAGTTGCTAGCGAAACAAGGGGAATTGGAGAAAATGGCAACATCATTATCCGATCAGGCGAAGAAGTATTTATTAATGGTGGTAGCGTACTTAACCAAGTCATTAAAGATGGTAGAGGTAATGCTGGAGACATTTATATAGAAGCTGACTCTCTACGAATGGAGACGCCTGACAACAATCCTATTAACCAATCAGCTCTCATTTCATCGGGTATAAGAAATGCAATAGGTAGCGCAGGTGATGTTTACATTACCTTGGAAAATGGATTGACAATCATTGGCCGGGCTGAATCTCCTACATTTAGAGACTACAGTGGAATCATTGCCAACACCCGTGACTCCACAGGTGACGCAGGAGATATTTTTATCACCACCAATGGTCCCATCCATATGCATCAACGAGTCAGAATCTCGGCTACTGTCCAAGATGAGGCTACAGGCAATGGAGGTAATATTAGAATTGATGCCCAGTCTCTTAGTTTAGATACGCGAGGTTTTATCAAGGCCCAAAGCGAAAATTTTTCATTTGGATATCCTGGCAATATTTTCATAGACTTAGAAGAAGACCTATCGCTATCTAATAATAGCTCTGTTAATACTGCAATAATTGATAACGCAGATGTCCCAGATAATGAGGTCGAAGGAAGTGGTAACATCACAATTAATGCTCGTGCCATACGGTTACAGAATTTAGGATTTATTGAGACAAAAACAGAGGGCACGGGAAATGCTGGTCAGATAAACCTCACGGCTGACTCAATTGTAATTGAAGACAACTTCAATCCAGGGGATACGGAAATTCGATCTAGTGGTTTTCTCAGTGTTGCTCGTCCTACGGCCGCAGGAAGGAGTGGTGATATTACGTTACAAACCCGTCTCTTAAGACTTAGTGGGAATTCAGTAA
Source organism: uncultured Synechococcus sp. (assembly GCA_937911865.1). Classification (GTDB taxonomy): domain Bacteria; phylum Cyanobacteriota; class Cyanobacteriia; order Phormidesmidales; family Phormidesmidaceae; genus Phormidesmis. Next base: position 12,078 of record CALDSK010000114.1, on the reverse strand, counting down.
TTAATGCCAGCACAGAAAGCGAATTTGTTAGCGGGGATAGTGATACTACATTTTCGGGTGGAGATATTAATATTGCAGCTGAGCGAATTGAACTAATTAACGGGGGGCAGGTTGTTTCTTCTACTTTTGGAAACGGCCAAGGTGAGGGCGGAAGGATTAATGTAGCTGCGGCAGAACAAATTCTAATTTCTGGTGATGATCCTAACTTTGCATTACAGGTGCAAGAAGCCATTAGGAAAAGAGGACCCGACGATTTAAGACGAGTAATTCAGCGGGATGGACGTAATGGCTTACGGCCGGATAGCATAGCGCCCAGCGGATTTTTTACCGTTACCGAAAGCGATGGCGAATCTGGTCAAATTAATCTTCAAGAAAGCTCTGGAAACAACCTAGATGTTGTTCTCCGTGAGGGTGGTACTCTTAGTGCGCGTGCTAGAGGCCAAGGAAATGCTGGTGACATTAATGTCAATATTTCCGGTGAATTTCAGCTCATAAATGGCGAGATTCGCACGGATGCAGAGAACTCTGCAGGAGGCCGCATTATTATCAATGCAGGCAGTGTTCTGCTGCAAGAAGACAGTGACATTCGTACAAATGTTGCTGTTGGCGAAGATAATGGCGGAAACATTCTTGCAAGGGCAGACTCTTTCGTGGCCCTAGATGATAGTGACATTCTTGCTTTCGCTCGTGATGGTGCAGGAGGCAACATTACCCTTCCCATCTTCTTTGGTCAAAACTTGGAATCCGCATTACCCAATGTCGACCCCACGACCCTAGACGGCAACGGCAACGTAGATGTCAATGCCTCTGGCCAACTTGCCTCTGGTACGATTACTTTTCCTGACGTTAGCTTTATAGAAAATAGTCTGTCTGATCTCCCTGATGCACCGATTGATACTGATAGTTTGGTCGCCAGTAGCTGCATCACACCTGTAGCTCAAGATATTAGTCGTTTAGTGTTGATTGGAGCTGACAGCATTCCTCAACAGCCTGATAGCGCCGGGATGACAGAAGTTTCGACAGTAACCGTTAGCAGTATCCTGCCTTCAGATATCGCAACTATTTTTCCCTCTGAAGCAGAGAAAGAACAACAAAGTAGAGGAGCGATTGTTGAATCGCAGGCTCTTTATCAGGTAGATCAGGAGCATCAGATTTCAGCACAAGGGTGCCCGTAAATTATGGCTGCTGCCCTTCAGTGTTGACTCACTGAAGGGCCATATCTAGATATGGCCCTTTAAAAGTAAATGTGTGTGATGGCGGTGCTTGAGAAGGAAAAGAATGTACTCCCCTTTCAAGTCCGGTCACTCAATCAGAAATGCTCTGAATCAACACCTACTTAGACGAAGACTGATGACGTTGCCGAGCGCGTGTAACTCTGAAGAAGGAAGCAGACATTACCCCCAGACCTGCTAGAATACCGGGCTCAGGAACACCTTTGGGGGTACGGTCGATCACGGTTCCGCCTAAGAGGCTGTCACTCCTGCCCCTATCAACATCCTGAAAGCGAGCAGCTACTTTAAAGCGGCCTCGATTAAAGCCGTTAAATAACCTTTCGTATGCTCTCTCAGGATCAGGCCTATTCATGTTCAAAAGTAAATTAATCCTCGCGGGGCGAGCATTTTCTGAAAGCGCCCCATTGGGATTACCTCCAAAAAAATTATTATTATCAGCAAAGGCAAAGTCGAAGCTGATTTTTTCATCAGAAAAAGAGCGAAAGACAATATCTTTCTTAAACTTATCTAGCTCTTTGGAAAGAGCAACATTATTCTCATCGATGGTGATACCATTTGGAAGATTAAAAGCAATGCCCGTGAGCTTAGAGCTAGAAGCTCTTCTACCAAAAGTGCCATTAGTCGTATTTTTGACAAAAAGATTGAGACTAACTTTATCACCACGCGTATTGCTAGGGATTCTAAAATCTACTCTAGCAGAGGCTCCTGTAGGAGAATTTCTAGATGATTCACTTGTACTGTCAAGGTCGTAAGTGAAGCGGTAGGTAAAGGCCTTTGCAGGTATGGCTGACAGAGCAACCAAACTCGATGCAGTAACCGCACACAATAAAGCGCTCCTAGCAACGTTCAATGACTTTTTGAATCGTATACCTGTGCCAAAAAAATCTTGCATATTTATTCAAAATCAAAGGTGCTTGCACAATACACTCTGGAAAAATCACCTGTATGGCAAATTCTCATTTTTCATTATCGTTGAGCTTTTATTTGCCTGTAAAATCAAGCCTACATGATTTACTAAATCTTTATTAAACATATCTATTTACCTCAATTTAACGAGCAGAGCTTGCTTAGAATACGGTCGTTTAACTTAAAGGCTGAACTTCAAGAAAAAGAGTCGAGTTGAAATATGAAATTGCCTAGATAGCCTCAGTTAGACTGGTAAGTCAAAGAGAAATAAAGGCCGTTATCTTGTAGTGAACTTCCACGATCACCAATTGCGGTAAGCGGAATGCCGTAGTCTGCTCTTAAAAATAAGTTGGGTGTTGTCTGCCAACGTAATCCAACACCTGTCCCCAGCAGAAAGTTATTTTCTGGATTATCAGTGAAGTTATTCCAGCCGACGCCTGCGTCTATAAATGGAGTCACTTTTAGGATGTTTGAATTTCTTATAATTGGAATTCTAAGTTCCGCTGTCGCGTTGAGCGCATTATCGGTAGTTAACTGATTTTGGGAGTAGCCACGGACTGTGCCTATTCCTCCTAAACTAAAGCGTTCTAAAGGCAATAGAGAATCGGGGGTAAGCTGCGCATTGAACTTAAGGAGGGACAGCGTATTCGGAGAAACTTGCTCTACCCACTGAAACTGGCCGAGCCAGGAAAAGAATTGTCCGTTAGGACCAGTAGCATTGTTGGTTGCATCGAAGATATCTAGACCCAAATTGAACTGAGAGCGAGCAGCAAGCACACTGCTTTCACCGCGCTGAGTCCAGTCTTGGGAAAAGCGGAGGACACTCACTTTTGAAAGACCATCTTCGGGTCCCAGAGAAAAGGAAAAAGGCACGTCATTTAAAATAAAGCTCTGACTACGCCGGTAGTCAAAGTCAAGACCAAGGGCGAGCTCTTGAGAAGGTGTTCGAATCACGGGCTGACGAAAGCCGATAGAATACGTGTTGCTTTCACTGCGAATGCCGATATCGCGGAAAGTGTCTTCGACAATACGACTGTCACTGTTACTGACTCTAAGGCTGAGAGTTCCATCAGTCGCATTGACTGGCACGGTAAAACCGAGGTCATATAGACTAAGCCCCTCAGTAGTGCCATAGCTAGCGGAAATAACGTCGCCTATCCCAATCAAATTTCGATAGTTAGCAGAGACATTGACACCGATAGAACCGATACTGGGCGATCGCAGATTATCAGTTGTGGTAAAAACTTGGAGAGGGTCAGGTTCGTCTAAATTTAGAATGAGAATATTTTCACCAGGCTGACTGCCGCCAGTGAGCTCGGCGTTTACGGATTGAATATTAGGATCAAGCCGAAGCAGTTCGAGGCTTTCTACAAGTTCTTCTTCGTTAAGAGGCGCAGACGTACCGCTAAGCCTAGCTCTGACATAGCCTTCCCGCAGATGTGAAAGGCCGTTAATTTGAACATCTTCTTCAATCTTGCCTTCAATGACTTCTATGCGAACAGCGCCGCCTAGAAATTGTCCGTTAGGAAATTGCTCGTTAGGAATAAACGCACCGGAGGTAGCGTAACCAGTTTCGATGTAAAGGCGGGTAATCTGCGATTGTAGACTCAATAAGTCACTTAAAGTGACATCTTTCCCTTCGTAACAGGCTACCTTCGTGGAAATTTCGTTGTGTAGAACAGTGTTGCCGACAACTTCGATTTCGACAGACTCAAATCGATTTTCTTCTTCTGAAGTCGCTAAAGGCGGGCAGTCTTCTAAATTATTGTCCTCGGCAGATTCAGATAAGTTAGGGTTGCCTTCTAGCGGCGGCGGCTGAGATTCTTGAATGGTTTCAGGTGCAATAGGCTCAATAGGGGGACGGGCCTCTTCTGCAGGGGAAATCTGTGCCTGTTGTGTAGCCTGTGCAAGTGTAGGCAATGGTATTTTGAAGGCTAGCAGTACAGATAATCCAGCCAATAACGGTAGCTTTTTAGTTAGGGTCTTTTGCATCAGCCTTTTGCTCTGGATAAATACACTATCAAATAATAGTCGGTTGAGGAGACCGGTATGAAATCTCGTAGCGCAGCTTTGCAAGATAATCGTTGTACCATTAAATCTTGAAAACATTGCTTAATCAGCTATGGCAGTTGCCCATTATTCATTTCTACAGTGTAACGTTCTCCAATATTCAAACAACTGTATCCATCTACAGCACTCTCAATATCCCAAACTGTAATCATCTTTCTACCCCAGAAGTGGCCCATTGTTCCATAACAACGATGTGTGCCAGAGGTATCGACAGAGCGATTGATAAATCCATCACCTCCTAAGTTAAATTAGTCAATCGCTGTAATATTTCCAGAGCCCCATTTTTGCAAATACATGCCAGAAGAAACTGTTGAAATCGATTGAAGTACAGACAATCCTTGACGTTGGCAAGGATTGACGACAGAACAGACGGCAGCGAATAACTCCTTGCCCCCACTCAAACCGAAAGCCATTGGTGACTTTTTGAAAGAGAGCATTCATCCGAATAGCCTGCTCACTGGAATTATTAGTCAGTGGAATTGAGCCATCTTTTAGTAATAGAAACAAATTGTCTGGGATGGCCTCATAGTGTTCTTCAATTGCTGCCTGTCCGCTTGTTCGGGTGCTAGCGCTAACATGTGTCTAAATCTGCGTCGGATGCCTAGAGGAATAGGAATCTGAGCTACAGGGCGGAATGATCTGATTCAGAGTAAATGAACAATACCTGATGTAGCTAATGAACTAAACATACAGCAGATGATTTTTAAGAAAAAGGAGACTCAGGGCGGATTTTTATATCTATTCGTGATCGCCTCCGTACAACTATTAAGAAACTCCCATGCACAAAAATGCAAGTTTCCTTCGCGGACGGATTTCTGAGCTGGCTACACATTCTATGTGCATTAAGTAGCATTTAAGGGTTGTACTAGCAAGCAAAGTTCTTCTCGTCCCAGTATCTTTATAGGTGCGTCCGGCAATATGCACAACGGCCGATTGATGCGATACAGCTTGGCTTGCCAATAAACACCATGAACTTTGCAACAGCCTTTTTCCTGGTTCGTGAGCGCCTGGGTTAGCTGGCCTTCAATCCACTCCGGAAAAATCTCAATACTTTTTCGCACTACACAAGGAATCATTTGTTTACGGGGGTTAAACTTCTGAGCATATACTAGTAACTTTCTTGCATGTCTAGTGATTAGGGCATATTTAGTCACTAGACATATTGAGTGAACTACTACAGCGAGTAGGTTAGTTAATAGGTGTTGTTTGTAAAAAGTTACTGAAATTAAAGAGCCACTATCATCACCTCTTTAATTATGCAGTGTAACTGTTACGGCTAAAAGAAATAGTGGCTGGAATAATTGATGCAAACAGGCATCCATTTAGCTCTCTATCTGAAGAACCTAAAGCTTTATCTATTTCTAGATTGAAGCGGCTTTCTACTACTCTTACAGCTATAAAAGTGTTTTCTCACTACGCAATCTATTTCATCAAGTTCTCATTCAACCGCTATATGCTTCACCAACTGAATATTACAATAATTTCCTAGAGATATAAAGATAACTTCGTGCTACTTTTAATGTTTACTTTTGAGTGCTGTTATACATTTTTTGAGAAGATTCTTGTGCACAAATAGGCATTTTGGAAAATAAGCCACATCGTTGCGAACAGTCACATAGCACACAGCGCGACGACTACACCGTCAGTGATGCACTTTTATGTATGCACTGCTTCCCAGTATTTCCACGGAGCTGAGCAAGTACTTGCAAGCAAACGTACATAACACGCTCTTTTTATTCGTGGACGCTCAGCCTATTGTTGGGTCATGATCGTTATCAAGTTTTATTCGTACGTTCTACAGCAGAACGTTTTCTTTTTTAACGACTCATGATTTGGCTCTGAATTTATAGGAGAGATCCATTGTCATGAAAGCAACCGGTATAGGAAGATATTTACTGATTACTTCAGCGACCTTGCTCATTGGCAGTGCTGTTGTCAGCATTCATAATAGAGTACTGAGATATTCTGCACAGATTGGAATGTGCTCGGTGGTGATCGCATACCTCGAACAACTGCACAAGAAGCAAAAATCACTGAAAAAAGATAATGCAGACCTGCGCCACCAGAAAACGATGGTGACTCAGAAGCTTCAGCTAGCCACTGAAGAAATGCGATTGCTAGTTCAATACACAGATGAAGAATTTCGGCGATATGAGAGTCATCTTGCGAGCGCCCAGAAACGCAAACAGAAAGCCGAACAAGAACGAGATATCCTACAAATTGAACTATGGAAAACTGAGGAAAGAACAAATCAAAGGGATGAATTTCACAGTTGCCCTCAGCTGTCGCTGGTAAAATCAAATTCTGCAAAGCCAGCAGCAGAAATAGCTATGGCAGCGTCAGCAATCACAAAATCGACAACAGACTCAACTTCTAAAAAAGATATCTCAAATTACAGAATTGCGATGGTCGGCGGGCACCCAAAAGCTTACCGGCAGATAACAGCCTACCTTCAACATCGCTACAACTTGACTCACATTGTTCATATTCCCTCTCGCAAAGGCCGATACATCAGTCGTAGTCAGGTGCATAAAAAGCTTGCCAGCTGTGAGCTGGTAATGCTTATCACCCAGTATATTGATCATGCATTGAGTGACTTAGTGCTCGACTTTAACAATAAACCTTCGACGAATAGTCGTCTCTTATACATCAACACGACCGGGGCAAGCAGCATCATCCGAGAGCTTGATACCTGCATTGAAAAGATTTGTCTGCGCACCGCTTGATCGATTTCTGTTTCTTCTTACATCACTACACAATAGGATTCATAATGAAAGTAATCGGACTCATCATTAACCTCATTTTTCCCGGTATCGGCTCTTTCTTTTTTGGAAAGTATGTTCAAGCTATTTTCCAGTTCATCGTCTGGGTAATTGGTTTTTTGTTGACCATTACAGGCCTGTTCGCCGTTATCGGAATTCCGATCATCCTCGTTGCATGGGGCTGGGCATTAGCCACCTCCATCACTGGGCTGAGCGCGCCTGACAAGCGTGAAAAATATGGCCGTCGACTAGAAGCTGCCGACAATCAACATGCTCAGATTTCTTCTGCTGTGCACGATACTTCAGTGTCACGCCCTGAAGACAACTAATTTTTGCTGTGTGAGTTGCAACACGTGAAGCTATATTGAGACTGTCAGCAATATTACAACAATATAAATCGCAAAACCACTGTAGCGATAGTTAGTCCCAAGAATTTATCTTATCCATTAGGGTGTGCACTGTACCTGAAGAATTACCGAACCCTAATATGGATATGTTTGGATATTTCATACGACTCCACAGCTTTCTATCACGACGAATGAACTCCCCCTGCAAAGCGATATCACTGAATCTACCAACGCTGCTATTCTCTGCGTTTCCTGTTTTCTCTCAAAGTACTCCGCAGGCTTCATCAAACCCATCTCCTGACTATGACTGGCTTAAAATACCGTTGCCTACAATAATTTTGATTCTGTTGCAAGATGATTCCGAGGATGGAATAACTCCCTCCGTACCACCCTGATTACGCGGCAACGCCAAAGATTTTATTGATGAAGAAGATCTGTCTCATGACATTTCCTTTCTCAGAGCCTTCGCTCTGGCCCTTCCGAATCATGTTCATCGCTCGTCATGGCCTTTGAGCATCTGCCTGGCTGTATTGAATGAGCCAAACTCAAGGCCTGGCTTAACACTCCGTTTTATAAATCTATGCTCTTTCTCCACCGTATTTGTTTAGATACTTACTCTGCCGGGTCTCCGTCGTTTCGGGAAGGGCTTTGTCAGCGTTCAGATCAGTGATCAAAGGCGGATAAGCTGCGTTTTAGAGCATCGTGCCACAGCGACTAGTTTTTTTTAGACACAGGTAATTGAGGAGAGATAACTATCAACATTGATCATGCCAACACAATCGTCAGCACTGCTGTCAGAACAGCCATCTCATTGCATAAGTCAGTTAAAACCACCGATTAAATTGCCAATACGTGAAGATTTCGAACTGAGTATTTTTGAATTCTTCCTAACTATGTTGGGTAATCAAACAACTTTAACATTCAATTGGCTGCAGTTAAGAGACTGTCGTTTAGCGTATACAAGGATGCTTTTAAGCAATGAGTGACTTCCACTCTTAATTGTCAGACACCTTTAGCTTTACATGCTCTATTTCTTTTATTTTCAGACATAAAGGACTCTAAGATTATGACTCTACTTAACAGTGCTTTTTCAAGCACTAAAACAAAAAGAAATTTCTCAATTACTCAAAGGGTGTGTGCTATTAGTGCCACAGTATTTTCTGTTCAAGTTTTTTGGTCAACATCCTTGCCCGCAAAAACACTTCCCATGAGGAAGGAGAGTATTGAAGCTAATCACGCTAGGGTTTTTTCAAATGTACAGGCAAACCTTTCGATAAATTTAATAAACGAAGAGACATATACGAGCGTCTTCAATAGCCTGATTTCAGAAACATTGTCGGAAGAAACAAAAAATTGGGATGACTCAGAAATCGAAGCTCTTAACAAGTTAAGGCAGCTCAATCTACCTTTAGATAAGCTTGAGATGCTAGACAGTTTGTCGAAGGACGAGTTCCTCAAATATGTAAATGATGATCCTTCGCTCAAAGAACTTAGTAAAGAAATTGACTTGTCAGCAGATGGTCGAAAAGTTTTCGGGACAGCTCTTTTAATCAGTCATCTATGGAATATTGCGACATCTTTTGGGACTGGCGTCAGGAATGATGCGATTCAGCGCACCTCTTTCATTCCGATGAGAGCATTATTCGGTGCACTATGGCAGGGCAAATACACAGAGGTTGGGCTGCTGCTGCGGCGAGCATTCCCAAATGCACGCGCTTTTGGAGATTCCGTAGAAAGAGGGAGTCGGTATGCTTGTCATACAGCCACATTTCAGACAGGATCACGTCACAATAGATGTAGCAGGCTGGCTAATTTTATAGGAAATCTATTTAGTAACTTCTTTCGTCGGAGTGAGTAGATATTTCATCGAGGCGTAGAGATGAAAAAGGTAAAATCTTTGTAGAACAAATTCTGCTGTATCTACGCCTCGATGAAACAGCCCTACAGCTATTGTCTTTCTCAGACCCAACGGAGCAGGAGTAATGAACTACCCCGCCGCAAGCGGACGGGGTATCAAACTTAAAAGAGCACTAGCTGATCATCCCGATGCAGCTTCAGATACTCTTTGCCCTGTCCCTGAACGTACTTCGCTATCATCCCTTCATCTCCATGTTTGCCCACCGTACTGGCAAAGTATCCGTCGCTCCAAAACTCTCCGCCCCATAGCTGCTTCTTAACCTGCGGGCAACGCTTAAATATCTCTCTCGCTGTCAGACTTTTGATCATCGTCACCAGCTTTGTCACGCTGTATGTCGGCACCGACTGCACTAAGAAATGGACGTGGTCTTTGTCTACTCCAATCTCTATAAACTTAATCTCGTATCGCTTCTCTATTTCCAGGCAAACTTCTCGCAGTTCTGCATCGACCTGCTCATCTAATACGGCACGCCGATACTTCGCTGGAAACACTAGGTGATAGAGCAAAACGCTTACGTTGTGGCTTTTGTGGATGTACTCACTCATCCTGCCATTTTACGCCGCAGAGCGGCGGGGAATGTACCCGTAGAGATTCAAAATTGCCTTTGGTGGTAAAGTCTCGTCGAGGGAAATGAATCGACAAGAAAATGAGATGAAGGTGCTGTATTTTGTGCTCATAAAGCTACGCTACGCCAAAGGCGAACGGATGACTCAAGTCGCTAATCCGAATACTTATGCCTGTTAGGCCATCAAGCTCTCTCAATCGATGACATGATTAGGATAACTGTGCTCTTTTCATATTGGTGCAGCAAAGCTTAAAAAATATCAGAAGTTAAGTCTCTCTACACGCCGATAAATTTCTCTGCCACATGGTCAAAATTCCATAAGATCTAGCCCTCTCTAGAGGAGAATAATGATTTGACAACGAGAACCAAAGCAAGAGTAACCAGTAGTAGCAGTTTCATATGGATATACTGATGCAAAAACTATTCGATGTTGCACAAGAAGGTAACATTTCTGGACTCATTACATTGGCGGGAATACTTTTTATTTTTGTAGGCTTAGTAGGTGGATTCAACAGGTCTACAGTCATTTCAAGCAGAGTCTTGAGGTTCTCACTTGTAGTTGCAGGAATTATATTCTTTATTACAGGTATTCATTCATTACAGAGCTCTACAGCAACAGTTGAAACATCAACATCTTCAAGCCCAAAGATCAGCATTGGTCAAACCATCATGCTTAAGGGGGAAGCGAATGCTGGGCGTCGAAAGGGTATAGAATTCTTCAGGAAAGAAAGGTATAAAGAAGCCGAGGATGCCTTCAAAAATGGGATACGTCTAGATCCTAGAGACCCAGAAGTAAGAATATATAATGAAAATTCAAAAGTTTTAAGCAGGGATTCGAAAACGTTTCAGTTGGCGGCTGTAGTACCAATAACTAATGGCAGAGGTAGTGCTGAATCCGTTTTGAGAGGAGTGGCGGATGCTCAAAAGGAGTGCAATATAAATCCAAAGAATAATAGATACACCATAGTAGCAATAGCAGATGATGAAAATGATAAAACTCAGGCAGCTCTTGTAGCGAGCGAGTTAGTAAATCAGCAAGAGGTCATCGGGGTGATTGGTCATCTTTCAAGTTCCAGCACAAAGGCAGGGCTTAAAACCTATGAGAAAAAAAAACTTGCTGTTATCTCTCCAGCCAGCACCAGCACAGAATTAAAAAGCAAAGTATTTTTTAGAACTACTCCATCAGATGCGGTTGGCGGCAGTGTGATAGCCAAATACGCTTCCAGCAACCCTGATATAAAAAAAATTGTCGGCGTCTATGATCGGTCTGACCCATATAGCAATAGCATTTGGAACATCTTTAAACAAGAAGTCGAATCAGATTATGAAACAAGCGTAGTGGCTGTTATTGATCAGTTTCCCAACGATAACGACATGGAGGACTTGATCAAAAAAATCAAGGATAAAGATGCTGACACTGTAGCCTTATTCCCTACAACAGAACTCATCAAAGATGCAGCCAGCATCGCAAGAAAAATTGATAGTGAATTTCAACGAGACATCTTGCTTATAGGAGGTGATTCTTTATACGATGCTCAAACGTTACAGCAAGGAGGGATGGCAGTAGAAGGGATGGTTTTATCAGTTCCTTGGTTTTCTGAGGAGGAAAACATTTATGGGCAACAAGCAGAAAACACCTGGCAAGGGAAGATCAATTGGGAAACTGCTATGAGTTACGATGCAACGAAAGCATTCTGTGCAGCAGCAGCTAAAAACATCGTGCCAAATCGTGAAAATGTACTACGTGATCTTGAGGACATCTATTTGACCCCCGACGAAACATCTGGAGAAGCACTAACGTTTTCTCAGGGAGAGGTTGAAAGAAACTCAGTTCGTGTCCGAGTTGCTCATTCCTCAGAAGAAGGAGTTCAAACCCCTAAAGGAAGTAACTACGGCTTTAAATTAGTTAAGGATTAACTCTATTTCCGGATTCTGGGAATGGTTCATCGTCGGATGACACTTTAGATCGATTAGATTGTCTAAAACCTAGTGCAGCGTCAAGCCTAAAAATGAGGGCAGGCAACAATGTTGTAAATGGCGACGTCGGTTAGGAGAAATCAGCCATTCCAATGCCGAAAAAATACATTGTCCGCCTGAGTGACGCAGAGCGAGATGAACTACGAAAAGTCATCAAGAAGTTATCCGGTAGTAGCCAGAAAGTTAGACGCGCTCAGATTTTGTTAAAGGCGGATGCGAACGGTTCAAACTGGACGAGAGTGTTTTGATTTTTTAAGGTGTTGATGGGAGAAGGTGATGCCAAGGCAATCGCACAGGCGAT